>CAJOLW010000007.1 GCA_905235525.1 uncultured Bacteroidaceae bacterium | reverse complement strand
GAAGGGCGAGAAGGCTTACTCCTATACGATGACCACCCATAACGACATCACCACGAGCAGCAGCCCGGAAATGGTGGGCGCTGACGCCGACCTCTACATTGGTATGGTACAGAACATACAGGTGATGCCGATGTCGACCATCCGTGCGCTGCCCGACTCGATGTACCAACACATGGCTGGCCGTGTAGGTCTGACTACCGGTGAAGGTCCTATGGGCGTGATGGGTATGTTCAATACATACGGTTCAATGCTACATATTGCCGAGGGATACGATGCCCAAGGCAACAAGTTCCATCTGGTGCGCGACGAGTCGCTGGCATACGGTCCGAAACTGCTGTCGCAGTTCATCTACTCGCAAAAGCAGATACTGACGCAGGTCATTCCCGGACTTGCCAAGGATATTCTCGATCTGATGTACATCGGCACGCAGGACGAGGCACAAGCACTCGCCAACAGCACCAAGCGTCCCGTCTATCTGTCGCTGCGCAGCACAGACGACCCTCTGTTTGGTGTGGGCAATGCCCAGTACAACACGACGGTCACCGAACCTAACGACACAACCAACTATATCATCATTCTGCCAAAGACTACAGATCAAGTGTTCACCGACGAGGTATCGGAGAAGAACGCACTGATTGCCGGCTGGTCGTTGATGATAGCCCAGAACGAATATGAGAAGTTGACGGCCGATGACCTGGTGGCCAACTACGACGTGGCTGGTGCCCAGAGCGTCAGTTACAGCGAGTCGTTCGAGACCAACTATACGAACTCCATGATGCTGCACTTCCCGTTCTCGAATGATCCACAATTCTTCTTTCCCGATGAGAACAAGGATGCCAGCGAGATGCTCGGCGAACAGATTGTCGAGGCCATCTTAAAGGCTTTGGAAACAGTAGAGGAGGAAGAACCAGGCAAGAAGATGGATCCTGAAAAGGAGGAAGAACCGACTGGTTCAGAGGCTGAGATAGGTTTCGGAGGTACTAAGTTCAAGTGGAAACTGACCCCCGTACTGGCTTCCGAGTGTCTGGGCACCTACGGCTCAGGCAAGGCTTACAGCCGCAAGGAGAGTTTCTCTATTGTTCCCGATTTGCTGAGCCATCTGAATGTCGATGTCTATCGCGTTGCATTGCCTGACTTAGGCGAGGAGGAAGAGGAAGAAGAAGAGTTCGAACTCATACCTGACGATCCAAGTTCAAGAATCAATGACAATTCTGATTTGGAAACTATCTTCATGAGCGACAAGTTCAAAAAAGAACAGAAGCATATCCTGTCGCAGTTGGAGCAGGAAGTGATACAGACTATCGCTGGACCGCAAGGCTTCGTTTACCGCACCCGTGGCGGTGCTACTGCCAACCCATGGGAGGATGAGCGCACGACATTGATCTACAATGCAGGTCTCACCCTTGACCAGCGTACGCAGAAAATCAATAACCCGAAAATTCGCCTCGACAAGCAGAGCGTGAGCGGTGTATCGGTCAACGATGCTGCCCGCTTCAAGGTCTTCCTTGCCAATGAGAGCGAGAAGCCCGAGGCTATTCTACCCACGGATCACTTCATTCTGTTTGCTGATGACACATCGAATCCGAAAGGTGCGAAGATTTATGTGGACGGACAGGCACTGACAGCCAATGGTGTGAGCATCAGGCTTATACCGAGTGTAGTGACCGAGAAGACCATTGAGGTGCGTGCCGGCGACGGCTTCGACTACGAAGGTCTGCGCCTCGGCATTAAGTCGCCTACCGACGAAAGACACACCACTGAATATGCTTCGTTCGATGTGCACTATCTGCGCGAGGCGGGAGGCGTGAACATCTCCACGCCGGGCGACAAATGGGTCATCAATACCTTTGCCCAGCAAGACTCGAAACTCGGTTGGTACATACCTGTCACCATCAACGGTTTCGACCGCTACCAGCACAACTTTGACCACGTCGAGTTCCAGTATAAGGAGTCGCAGCGCGGCGATGATTCGTGGACGAACCTCTGTTCGTACTATGCTGACTCATTGCTGATGGCTAATGCCAACGGCGTACGCGAGATGATTCCGGAGAACGGCAACATCGTCACACAGTTCTTTGGCGAGGGCTGGATCATGGAAAAACCATACGATCTGCGCGCCGTGCTCTACTGCCGCAACGGCAACTCATTCCTCACCACACCGTCAAAGATTATCAGCGGTATGAAGGATACACGCCGTCCACAGTTGTTTGGCACACCTGAACCGAAGAGCGGTCTGCTGAACATCAGCGACGATGTCGTCTTCAACTTCTCGGAAGACATTGAATATAACTACCTGCGTGCCGGCACCAACTTCGAAGTGAGGGGCGAGGTGAACAATAACACCCTCTCCGAGAATGTCAGCATCCAGTTTACTGGAGAGGCCAGCGTAGAGAGCGAGGCAAAGCGTAACTTCAGCGGCAAGGACCTGACCATCGACCTGATGGTGAAGCCGGCTGAGACAGGACGCGAGATGCCGTTGTTCTCACATGGCACCAGCGGTGACAAGTTGCAGTTGTGGTTGACCGAAGACTTCAAACTGAAAGCCGTCGTCAACGACACCACCTTCACGTCAGACGGCACCGTCAAGAAGGGCACTTTCACAGAGGTGGCTCTTGTCATGAACCAGACGGACAAGACACTGACGATGCTCAACGATGGCGACAGTCTTGGAACGTTCGGAATAAAAGACCTGTATAATGGTACGGGAACGCTCATTTTCGGTCGCACCAACGAGCAGAACCGCAACGAGAGCCAGTACTACGAGGGACGCATGATGGAGGCTCGTCTGTGGTATCGCGCCATGGATGGCGGTCTGCTCAGCACGACATACGGCAAACGCCGTCTGACGGGCTATGAGAAAGACTTGATAGATTATTACCCGATGAATGAGGGTTCGGGCGACTACGTCATGGACAAGACACAGGGTGCCAATGCTAAACTGATGGGTGCCGACTGGGCTATTCCACGTGGTATGTCACTGCACTTAGATAAGACAGACAAGGGTCTGGAACTGGCTCAGTCGGCTCTGGATCGCACTGCCGAGCAGGACTACACGCTGATGTTCTGGTTCAAGACTGATGTCGAAGGACGCGGTACGCTGATCTCTAACGGACGCGGTCTGAAGGAGGACGACGGCGCCAAGAACCAGTTCCACATCGGATTCGAAGCAGAGAAACTGATGTACCGCTCGAACGGCTTTGCCATCGAGGTACCAGGCGATTGGAGCGACAACCAGTGGCACCATTATGCCATGACGGTGAACCGCGCTCACAATGTAGTAAACATATACATGGACAAGCAACTGCTCACAACCTTCGCTGCCGACAGTCTGGGTGGTATCAGTGGCGGTACGCCACTCATCGGTGCAAGTCGCTACGTCATCGACAAGAATCCGTATGACGGCACTACACCACTGAAGGGTAACATCGACGAACTGGCCTTCTTTGCGCAAGCGTTGCCGCAGACACTCATCAGCACTTTCGCCACAAAGAGTCCTAACGGTGACGAGGCTGGCCTGAAGACCTACTTAGGTTTCGACCGACAGGAACTACAGTCGAACAATGAATTGTTGATGGTGCCATACGTATATAGCAAGGTGATCGAGCGCGACATTGACGGCAACATCGTCTATGAACTTGACCCTGAAACACAGAAGCCGACACTCACACCGGTACGCAGGTATGAGTTCAATGTAGAAGAAGCAGTTGTCAAAAACCTCATTGACCAGACGCAGGCTGCTCCAGTGCTGCCTTACGAGGAACTGACAAACCTGAACTACACTTTCATCGGAAAGGGTAACCAAGTGATGGTAGAACTCGAAGAGCCGGCAGCCAAACTGAACCACCGCAACATCTACGTGACACTGCGCGAAGTGGAGGATAAGTACGGCAACACGATGGCTTCACCACAGACGGCTTGCTACTATGTGACGAACAGCAGTCTGGAATGGTTAGTAAACAGATTGGATGTCACCATCAAGTATGGCAGCGGTGAGGGCTGTGAACTGCCGTTCTATAACAACGGTGCACAGAACCATACTTACACCATCGAGAACTGCCCAAACTGGCTGACGCTCAACAAGTACAGCGACGCGGTGGCTCCGCAGATGATGGACTATGTCGATGCAATAGTGAGCAAGGACCTGAACGTCGGTACGTATAACGAGATTCTGTATCTGACGGACGAGAAAGGCGTTACCGAACCATTCTACCTGAACCTGACGGTGGAGGGCGAACAGCCTGAATGGGCGAAGAGCATCGATGGCGACCTCTTGGAAAATTCAATGAGCATTTCCGGTCAAGTCTATCTGTATGATGAACTCGACACTGATTCACGTGACATCGTAGGTGTATTTGACAACGAGAACGTATGCCACGGCTTTGCCAACATCAGTCATAATGCACAGACCGGCGAGAATGGACTCTACTTGACTGTTTACGACAATCAAGCCAGCGGTCGTGAGTTGAACTTCAGATTGTGGCAATACAGCACGGGACGTGAGTTGATGCTGTCTCCAAGCCAAAACATCACATTCGAGAAGTCAGCAGTTCTGGGCACCGATTCTCCAATACGCTTTGACGGTGGTGAGGGTTTCGTACAGAACTTCAGCCTGAAGAAGGGATGGAACTGGGTATCGTTCAATGTGAACAGCGAACAACTGAATGACGTGAACAAACTGCTCAGCAGCATGCCTTGGAAGGAAGGAGACATCCTGACCGACATGAACAGCGACATGACGCTTGTCTATAAGAATAAACAATGGCTGGCATCAGACAATATGGAGAGCATGGTCATCTCTCCGAAGAAGTCGTATGCCATCAAGGTTCAAGAAGATTGTACATTCCCCATCGAGGGAACCGTCATCAAGGAGAAGGATGCACGCACCATTGAATTGATTCAAGGTTGGAACGGCATCGGTTACACTCCAATGGTGAACCTGAGCGTCGAAACTGCCCTGAGCGATTATTACGACCAAGCAGAGCCAGGCGATGTGATCAAGAGCCATACGGAGTTTGCTTACTTCACCAAGTCGGGCAATACAGGACAGTGGCGTGGCAGCCTGCAATACATGAAACCTGGCGAGGGTTACATGATGCTTCGCAAGGGGACTACAGATGCCTCGTTCAGTTATCCGTACTACGACATGGGCAGCCACTTCCGCGAGGAGTGGGCGTCAAGCGTTACACGCAGGGCTGTTCGCAGGGCACCCAGCACGATGAGCGTCAGTGCCGTTGTGGAAGGCTTCGATGTTGAAGATGGCGACATGCTGGTGGCATACACCAATGGCGAAGTGGTTGGCGAGGGAGTTCTCTCAACAGACTCCGAACCCGCCTACCTCAGCATCGCTGGTGAAACGACGGAGTCTATCTGGTTCGCCATCGAGCGTGACGGTGAAATCGTCGCTTCGACTGGTGATGTCATGATGTTCAAGACAAATAACGTTATCGGCAGTCCTGACGAGCCAACGGTCATCAACTTCGTACACGCTGACTACGAGGATGGCAAGTGGTACACTCTCAACGGCCTGCAACTGCAGCATAAGCCAACAGAGAAAGGCATATATATTTATAGTGGTAAAAAAATAATCATTAAGTGATATGAAGAAAATCTATTTATCACTCGTTCTGCTGACAAGCCTCCTTTTAGGGGCTTGCAGCAGCGACGATGACAGCAATGGTGCTGCCTACACAGAGATCGAACAACGTGAGGCACCTGACTGGCAGATAGATTGGAGCAACAACCAGGAGCGCCCCGATTGGTCTGAGCCAGACGGAACACTTTACGAGAACTGGACCATCCTGATGGTACAGATAGAAGGGAAACTACAACCCTTCGTCTCCAAAGACGACATGATGGCTCTTTTCGTGAACGGTGAACTGCGTGGATTGGCAAACCCTGCCATCACCGTAAACGATGACCAAACCAGCAATGCCTCGTTCTTGATGAAAGCCTACGGCAACGAATCCGGCTCAGAACCAATGCACATCTCGTTGCAATACTACAACAACCAGTTGAAGCATATCTTCACATTGTCAGAGGATATCACATTAAGTTCTGACGAGAGTGTTGGCATTGACGAAGACTATATTCCCGAATTTACCTATGGGTCAGCCAAATATCCCATAGTGAAGACTGTGAATGTAGAGAGCCTCCTGACCAAGGCTGGCATCACACCCACCACAGGTGACATGGCTGCAGCCTTTGTAGGCGATGAGTGCCGTGGCGTGGGGGACATCTCATCATCCGGGGGGACGCTCATAGTCATCTACGGTCGTATGGCAGGAGAGTCAGTGACACTGAAGTATTACGATGCTGCAAGGGGACGTGTGTTTACCATTGCAGATGTTGTAAAAATGTGATTGTGGACAGGAAGATGTGCCTATTTTGAAATGAACCCCGAAAGTTAGATAAAGAACTTTCGGGGTTCATTTCAAAGTTCTTCAACAGCATCTAAACCGACATCGACGACATCGGTTGATCGACATCGACGACATCGACAGACCGACATCGACGACGTCGATATAGGCAGTATTGAACCCAAATCGGTCATTAGACTGTCACGCTGCTTGCAAATGTTCTTTTTGTCATCTTTTTCATCACTCCTCGGTTACAATGGAACCCCATTACGCCCTCAAAGTGCTAAAAAATCTGTTCAAAAAGAAAACTTGAATCATCATAACGGTAATGACCGATTTGGGTTGAACAAGCCATTATGACACCCCCTCCTTACTTGTTGATGGCATCGTTTACTTGATCACAATCTTACGACCATTGTAGATGTAGATGCCTTTTGTCGTTGGTTTGCTGTCGAATCTATTTCGACTTGGTTAGGATTATTGTGCTTTTTTTTTCTTTTTTTAACAAAAGCGGATTAAACTATCTTTCAATCTCATGAGTCATATAAAGCGTAAATCAGAGATTGAAATTCAAATACTAAACTTATATATATATATAATAAAACCTAAAAGGAAAGCATTATGAAAAAGTTTCTCATCACAGCACTGGCATTAGTGCTTGTTTCTGCAGTCGCAATGGCACAGAACAATCGTAATCGGAACCGTAACCAGCGTATGAATCCTGCTGAGATGTACACCAATATGGCTGACAATCTCGCAAAGCAGTTGAAACTGAAAAAGGAAAAGGCCGATACCTTCAAACTCCTTTACATTGATTTCCAGAATGCACGTCGTGCGGCACAAGGTGCTGCAGCAGATTTTACGGCTGAAGCACCAGATGTAAAGAAGATGACTGACGAAGAGGCTAATCAACTCATTCAGGAGCAGTTCTCTTCTCAAGAGAAGCAATTGGCAGTAGATAAGGAGTATCTTCCCAAATTCCTTGAAATTCTTACTCCAGTAGAAGCAGCACAGGTATTCGTTCCACGTCTGAGCATGGGCAGCATGAACTTTGGTAACATGGGTAACATGATGCGCGGCATGGGCGGCGGCGGCTTCGGTGGCGGCGGCGGCTTCGGTGGCGGCGGCTTCGGTGGCGGCGGCTTCGGTGGCGGCGGCTTCGGTGGTTTCTGATTCGTCTAAACCATCAACTCATAACCTCCTAACAAAGGCTTTTAGAAAAGAACACAACATAAATCATAATGGAAAAGATTAGTGTAAATCAGTGAGTGTCAATATATGATAGGTATGATTGTTTAGTGGGAAAAAGGAGAACAAAATCGACCTTGAAGACAAAAAGTACCTTTGAAAATGAAAAATGACTCGTTTTTGTATACTTTTTGACCCTTTATGTTGAAATTTCTCTGAGAGACGTAGTGATATGTGAATCTTATTCTTTAACTTTGCAATCTACATAAGTACCTATTATTATATATTAACTAACTCTGTTTTTTAGTGGGGAGCTTGGGATGTGAATCCAGGGCTTCCTTTTTTGTATCCTTTTTCCCAGATACGAAAAAGAAAATAAGGCTCTTGCACAATAAATCGTAGAAAAAGGAGTTATTCTTATTGATGAATCATCGGATTTGGATGGGTTTTGTTCTCTTGGTGGCGTGTTCGCTGGCAGTGAGAGCACAGTGGGATGTGCAGTTCTCAGACTACACAGCCCTCAAATCGTTTTATAACCCAGCCGTGTCGGGTACGGACGGTAAACTGAATGTGGCAGCAACATATTCGATGCAGATGGTGGGGTATGATGATGCACCAGGTACGATGTATATAGGGGCTGATATGCCCGTCTATTTCCTGACTCCTCGTCATGGTGGCGGTATCAGTTTCTTCAACGACAACAATGGCGCATTCACAACGACAAGAATCAGTTTGCAATATGCCTACAATATTAAGGTGAGTCAGAAGGGGCGTTTGGCATTGGGTGTGCAAGGTGTCATGATGAGTGAAAAGATAGACCCCAAAGATATAAAAATGGAGGACAACAGTGATCCAGCCGTACCCTCTTCGGAAGCGAAGGGTAACAAAGTGGATATGGGAGTGGGACTCTATTACTACCATCCGAAAATGTGGGCGGGAGTCTCATCGCAACATTTGTTGGCACCTACTTTTTTGTTGGATAAACGGTATGAAGTGGAGGTGGCAAGGATGTATTATTTGATGGGTGGATGCAATATTAAGTTAAAAAATACGTTATTATCCTTGCAACCATCCTTTTTGGTGCAGTCTGATATGAAGAGGTGGAGGGAAGATGTGCAGTGCAAGGCGGTGTATGAGAGTGGGGAGAAGCGCTTTTATGGTGGTGTGGGCTATAGTCCGAACACCTCGGTGACGTTCCTTGTTGGAGGCATGTTCCACGGCATCAACATCGGTTATAATTACCAAATGTACACGTCGGGCGTAGGACTGATTAATGGAAGTCACGAACTGGTGGTGGGGTATCTGACAGATCTCGACCTGTTCAAGAAAGGACGGAACAAACATAAGAGTGTGCGGTGGCTGTAGAGGGATGAGTGCTTAGGAATTTAGAAAGAAATACACATATATAATATAAATAAGAATGAAAAAATTATTGTTTGCTATAAGTGCGGCAATCTTCGCCTTGGCAGTGGCATCCTGCTTCTCCAGTAAGGGAGGCTCGAATGCATCGGGGGGTGAAGTGACGGGCATCAGTGGCACATCCATGTCGGAACCGGCACCTTATGGCATGGTATTGGTGAAACGCGGAAGCCTCAAAATGGGTACGGAGAAGACCGACAGCCTTTGGGGCAAGGATGTTCCGACGAGAGACATCAGCGTGGATGCGTTTTGGATGGACGAGAAGGAGGTGACCAACTCCATGTATCGTCAGTTTGTTTATTGGGTGCGTGACTCCATCATCCGCGAACGTTTGGCGGACCCTGCTTATGGTGGCGACGAGAGTTACAAGATTGAGGAGGACAAGTATGGTGAACCCGTCACTCCCCATTTGAACTGGAACAAGGCTTTGCCACGCAATCCTGATGAAGACCAGGAACGTGCGATGGAAAGCGTCTATACCTATCATCCTGTGACAGGTGAGAAGATGTTGGACGTGAAGCAGTTGAACTACCGTTACGAGGTGTTTGACTATGTGATGGCAGCCAAGCGCAAGTATCGTCTTGACCCCAATGAGCGCAATCTGAATACCGACTTCGAGACAGATCCTAATGAGACGGTGATGATTTCGAAGGATACAGCATACGTGGATGACGATGGCATCATCCATCGCGAAACCATCACTCGTCCTTTGAGCAGCATGTGGGACTTTGTCAACACCTACATCGTGAATGTCTATCCCGACACCACTTGTTGGATCAATGACTTCCAGAATGCGGAGAACGAGGTGTATATGCGCCTTTACTTCACCCATTCCAACTATAATGAATATCCTGTGGTGGGTGTGAACTGGGAGCAGGCCAATGCTTTCTGCAACTGGCGCACCGACTTCCTCTTGAAGGGTTTGGGTCCACAGGCGAAGTTCGTGCAGCGTTATCGTCTGCCTACCGAGGCAGAATGGGAGTTTGCCGCTCGTGGGAAGGATGGCAATGAATTACCTTGGATACAAGACGGTGTGGCAAGTGATAAGGGGTGCTATTATGCCAACTTCAAGCCCGACCGAGGCAACTACACGAAGGATGGTAACCTGATTACCTCCAAGACGGGTATCTACAGTGCCAACTCTAACGGTCTCTACGACATGGCAGGTAATGTAGCAGAATGGACCAGCACCGTCTATACTGAGGCAGGTGTGCTCTCCATGAGCGATATGAACCCGACACTCACCTACAATGCAGCCAAGGAAGATCCTTATGCACTGAAGAAGAAGAGTGTGCGTGGCGGTTCGTGGAAAGACCCTGAGAGTTTCATCAAGAGTGCATGGCGCTCGTATGAATATCAGAATGTGGGACGTTCCTTTGTCGGCTTCCGTTGTGTGAGATCACAATTGGGAACAGCCACGAAGGCGAAGAAATAAATAGACCCTCTCCTCACCCTCCCTGCGAGGGAGGGGGTGGTTACTCTTAACAATAGAATTAATATAATATAGTAGAATTCTCCCCCACAAACATTCTACTCCTCCCATTTAGGGGAGGCGGGGGAGGGGTCTTTATGGCAACACAGCAATATACAGGCATACAGAAGTGGCTCCGCACCAAGCGCGGACAGACTTTCTTGAACTATGCGTACAGTTGGGGTGCATCTGTCGTGATTGCAGGTGCCCTCTTCAAACTTACCCATATTGATGGGGCTGACATCATGCTCTGGCTCGGCATGGGTACTGAGGTCATCGTGTTCTTCCTTGCAGGTTTCGAGCCACAGGAGAGTATGGATGCCCAGGAACTGGCTGCAGAAGTGGCTGAGAATGCAGCCATTGCAGCACAAACCAACACCGCTCTCTCTGAAGAAACGGTGGCTGCTTTGGCTAATGCCGCCACAGGCATGGCCAATGCCCCGATTGGCGGTGGCACCGTGGTGATTGGTGGTGGCGTTCCTGCAGGAGGCACTATCGTCATCAATGGTGGCTCAGGTGATGCTGAATCAACCAGTGAAAGCGTTCAGCCTTCAACTCCTGTCGATGCAGCCCAGTTGGCAGAGAACATCTCTTCCGCTCCAGTCTTTCGTTCAGCCCAGTTCCAGAGTATGGCACCCGAGATGCAGGAGGCAACCAAGGCATACGTGGAACAACTCACCGACCTCACCGACACACTCAAGAAGGTGGCAGAGCAGAGTGCGCGTCTCACTCGCGACTCCGAGGAGATGGAAAACATGAACCGCACGCTCACAGGCATCAACCGCTTCTACGAGATGCAGTTGAAGAGCGTAGGCACCCAGTCGGCTACCATCGATGAGGTGAACGAGCAGACTCGCAGGCTTGCAGCCCAACTCCAAGAACTCAATGAGGTGTATTTCAAGATGGTTGAAGCGCTCAAAATGAAGATTGCATGATAAGAAAGAAACTATCTCCGCGACAGAAGATGATCAATCTGATGTACGTTGTGCTCATGGCTATGCTGGCGCTCAACGTCTCATCCGATGTGCTCGAAGGCTTCTCGCTCGTGGATGAAGGTCTGAATCGCACAAAGGCTACCTCGATTACCCAGAATGCGGCTCTCTACAAAGAGTTGGACGAGGCTATGAAGCGGAATCCAGAGAAGACCCGTCCGTGGCATGCGAGAGCACAGAGGGTGCGCACCATGTCCGACTCGCTCTACAATATGGCCGAGAACCTGAAATGGGAGATTGTGCGCGAAGCCGATGGCGACGATGCTGACCTCAACAACATAGAAGGTCGCGACAACCTTGAGGCAGCCACCCATGTGATGCTGGCATCGGCAGGTGGAAAAGGTTCTCAACTGAAACTGGCCATCGAAACCTACCGCAATGGCATCACTGCCATGATTAACGACGAGAACCAGAAGAAAATCATCAGGGACAACCTCTCTACCGATGTGCCCAGGAAGGCGAAACTGCAAGGCAAGAACTGGCAGGAATACATGTTCGAGAATACCCCTGTGGCTGCTGCTGTCACCTTGTTGACGAAACTGCAAACCGATGTGCGTCATGCTGAAGGTGAGATGCTCCACCAGTTGGTGGCAAACATTGATGTGAAGGATGTGCGTGTCAATGAGATTCAAGCATTGGTCATCCCAAGTGCACAGACCGTGGTGAGAGGAGGAAAATTCTCCGCACAAATCATCATGGCGGCAGTTGATACCACGCAGCGTCCCGAGATTTATGTGGGCAACACCCTCCTCAAGTCCGCCAACGGGCGTTACGAGACCATCTGTGGTTCTACGGGCGACTTCACGCTGAAGGGCTATCTTGTGATGAAGAACGGTAATGGTGAGACCATCCGTCGTGAGTTCTCCCAACCTTATACGGTAGTAGAACCCTCGGCAACCGTGAGCGCCACGATGATGAATGTGCTCTATGCGGGATATCAGAACCCCATCAGCGTCAGTGTGCCAGGCATTCCCAACAACCGCATTAGCCTCTCCATGAACAATGGAACACTCACCCATAAAGATGGTGGCAACTATGTGGCTGTGCCCTCACAAATAGGTGAGAATGCCGTTACCTTTACCGTCACGGCACAAAACGAAGGTCGCCAGCAGGAGATGGGAAAGTTCACATTCAATGTGCGTAAACTTCCCGACCCGACGGGTTATCTTGATGTTCCCGATGGCAAAGGCAATACCAATCGTTTCAAAGGCGGACGCATCTCCAAGCAGGCCATTGTGGCGGCAGGAGGCATTGGAGCCGCTATCGATGATGGTCTGCTGAATATCTCTTTCCGTGTGTTGGGTTTCCAGACCCTTTTCTCCGACAACATGGGCAACACGGTGGTTGAAGTCAGCAACTCTCCCACCTTCACCGCCAATCAGTTGACCCGCATCCGTTCCCTCAGCCGTGGCAAGTTCTTCAACATCAGCGGCATCCGCGTGATTGGTCCTGATGGCATCGAGCGAACCTTGAAGACTCCCGTGGAAGTATGGATTAATTAGCCAGTCCACGCGCTGGGCGATTTTTCGCTTAGCCCCGTGGAAAGTTCGATAATATACACATTAAAAAAATGAAAAGAATCAACCTCATAGTCCTACTCATCGTTGTCAATTGTCAACTGTCAATTGTCAACTGTTTCGCCCAGCCGCAGAAGAGCCGAGTGCAGAACAACCGCACCACTGCAGCCAGAAACGCCGCAGCCGTGGGAACAGACCGCGCAAGTCTTATGTTCCCCACCGCTGTCGATGTGCCCGAAGACCCCACATGGCGGCGTGACATCTATCGTTCTCTTGACCTGACCAAAGATGAGAATGCAGCACTCTATTATCCCGTGGAGCCTCAGGGAAACAGCATGAACCTCTTCACCCTCCTCTTCAAGTTGCTCAACACAGGCAAGATTCCTGCTTACGAGTATCAGTTGGACGGTATTGAGAACTTCCAGCAGAGCAACCGCATGCACTTCAAGGATCTGCTTGACCGTCAGGACATTGCTTACGAGGTGGATGGCAACAGCATTAAAGTGGAGCAGGCTGACATACCTTCTGCCGATGTACTTAGTTACTATGTGAAGGAGAGCAGTTACTACGACCAGAACACGGCGACTTACCACAGCCGTATTGTGGCACTTTGCCCCGTGCTCCATAAGGCAGCCGACGCTTATTATGTCCGAGAGACGGTGAATGAAGACGATGATTCTCAAAGCAGTCAGAACGTGCAGAAGTTCCCCCTCTTCTGGGTGAAGTACGACGACATCAAGAATTACCTCAGTGGTCAAGATGTGATGACCAGCAACCTCAACAATGCTGCCAAAATGTCAATGGACGATTTCTTCTCCACCAACCACTACAAGGGAGAAATCTATATGACTTCTAACATGCAGAACAAGTCTCTCCAGCAATACTGCGCTACCGATTCTCTTCTGAAGAAAGAGCAGACGCGCATCGAGAAGCAGATGACCGACTTCGAAGAGCACATCTGGAACACCCCTGTCGATTCTGTCGAGCAGGCACGTCGTGACTCCATCGCTGCAGCCTCTGTGAAAGGTAAGAAAGCCAAGGGGGCAGCCGATGGCAAGGTGTCTTCTTCTGCTGCGCGCACTTCTCGCCGTGGTTCCTCTGCCTCTTCAGGCAAGAAAGAAAAGTCTGGCGGCAGTTCGTCAAGTGGCGGCAATGGCGCGCCTCGTGTTTCCGTAAGAAGACAGCGTCATTAATTGCTAAGATGAATAAAAGAAAAAGAGAGGCAGGCGGTTATCCGTCTGCCTCTCTTTGTATAGTCACACGCCACTTATCGATTCTTCTTGGCTTTCTGTGGTGCTGTAAGTGGGAAGAGCATCCATTGTCGATGTGTAGGTGTGGTGCTTCCATCTGCATAGTTCCATGTACCAATGGTGTTGCCAGCATCCGACGAGGCATTTGTCAGGTCGAAGGCGTAGGCAGGCTCGTCGGCAACCAGAATCTTATAGTTGGCAAAGTCAATCGGCTCGATGCGGAAAGCCTGTTCATGCGTTTGGCCCTTCTGAGCCGTCAGCGATGAATCATTGGTGCTTCGATGAGACGTCAACCTCAGACCTAATGCGTTTTGGAAACTGTAAGTGCCATTCCCTAAATCTGTCACCCTCCATCGCTGTGCCTTCCCGTAGTCAATGTTTTCCAGCGTCACCTTGCTGCCTGTTGCTGATATGGCTCTGGCTGTTTCTTGGCGTGGGATGATGAGAAACTCGTCGCCATTGTGGGGCAAAGCCATGGGTTCTACATTCACTGCATGGACAGGAATGACTAATGTGGTGATGCTCTGAGGAGGCATGCTCAAGGTGAGGGTTTTACCATCCAGTTTGACACTGCTCAAAGCATTGGCAAGGTCCTCGCTTTCCGATGTGCGATAAGCAAGGATGCGGGAGCGGGAGGGCAGTTTGTGAAAGAGCGAGAGATCTATCTGGTGGGTGGCAGCCGTGCCTTCATTGAGGGCGACAATCACCAGAGTGTCACGGGCGGCATTGACTGCTGCCAGCGACTGCGCACAGGGCGATGCAATGATGTCATATCCCCGTTTGATAAATCGCGAGCACTGCTGCCGCACATAATAGTTCTTCACCTTGTAGTAAGTCTGCTCGGCAAAACTTCCGCGGATGGTGCACCACTGGTCGTTAACCTCTTCCATATACTGCCAGTCCATCCATGCGTCAGGTTGGATGTAGCGTATGTCGTCGAAGAGTCGTTGTGTCATGCTGAGGTTTCCGCCAATGCCGTTGCCGCCAGCACCAGTCTCGCTCATCCACAAGTCTTTGCCGGTCTCATGCGCCAGTTGGCTGAAACGTGCCCTATCCACGTTGTTGCCTGAATAGGTGTGTGCGTTCCATTGTCCCACATATTTATCGGCATCAGCCGCGATGAAGCGTTTGAAGCCCTCCACAGCCAGACCTATGTTCGTTTCGTCAGCAGCGGAGATGACCGTATTGAGACCCGATGCCTTAAGAATCGGTGCCAGCACACGCACAAACTTGATTTGCGATTCGTAGTCGAAATGGCAACCCTCCTGCGAACCGTTGGCATACCAGAAGCCTGTCACCGACTCGTTGAACGGTTCGAGTGTCTTGAACTCGATGCCATATTCATCCTTGTAGTGCTTACACACATCCACAAGATAGTGAGCAAACTCCTCATAGTACTCTGGACGCAGGTTGTCAGAGCCTCCATTCTTACTGCCACCCACACAGCCGCTGTAGGTCATGTAGTATGGACATGAATTGCTGAACGCCTCAAACACGGCATCGGGACGTTTCTCCTTTATCTTGAGCATGATTTTGCGCTGGGCTGCATCACGGTCCCAATGATAGGTATCATCGCTCGAGTCTTTGAAGCCTTCCATCTCAGCACGTAAGCCTTTCCCGCGCCCCATGTGGTGCAGGTCACAATGACGGTTTTCAGGGTCATCGCCACCACCAATGTTGTAGCGGAAGTGACTGTAGTTGAGTCCTGTCGGACTGACCAACCACGTGATGATTTCGTCCATCTTCTCGTCCGACCACTTGCCGCACTGTCCAGCCCACCAGCAGAGCGAAACACCCCATCCGTCGAAATGCTGACGCACCACCAGAGGATTGACCATATAGTGGAAGTCTTTGGTTGGTGTTACCCCATTTGCTTGAGGTGTTTTCGTAGAACCTGTTTGTCCCCAAAGAACAGCACTTGCCAAGCATGTCCCCAGCAGAACGCCAATACGTTTAGAAAGATTCATCTTCTTCATTCCTTCAAGAAATACTATTCCATTACTTGGCTTTCTCTCTTTAGTTTATTTACTCAGCCAGTAGCGCTTCGATGCGTGTGGCGATGTCTTCGGGAGCCACGGTGGGTTCGAAGCGTTCCACTTTTGAGCCGTCCTTAGAGATAAGGAACTTTGTGAAGTTCCACTTGATGTCAGGATTCTTGGCGTAGTCAGGGTCATTCTTCTTCAACATGTCATCCAGAATCTTTGCAAGCGGATGGTTGGGGTCAAACCCTGTAAATCCTGCTTGACTCTTCAGATAGGTGAAGATAGGGTTGGCGTTAGGCCCATTCACGTCTGACTTCTTCATGATCTGGAAACTTACCCCATAGTTCAGTTTGCAGAATTCCACAATCTCGTTGTCAGTGCCAGGGTCTTGTTCTGCAAACTGGTTGCAGGGGAATCCAATCACCACCAGTCCTTTGTCCTTGTACTGTTCGTGCAATTTCTCCAGTCCTTCAAACTGCGGAGTGAAACCACACTTGCTTGCCGTGTTCACAATCAGAAGCACTTTACCTTCAAATTGAGCAAAATCCAAATCCACGCCCTTACTTGTAGGCGCCTTGAAATCATAAATCTTTTCCATATCTTTTGCTTTACAGGATAAAAGGCAGACAATCGCTGCCAGAAAGGTTAAACAATAAATTTTCTTCATTCTTGTCATTTTTCAGTTTGTGTCATTGAACAGATTGCTATTTGTGGGCAAAGATACATCTTTTTCTTTATTCCACCAAACAAATCTGTAGAACTATTTACCTGGCAAAAAAAGAAAAAGGTAAGAGTAAGTATGAAAAGTACGGTGAAGACATGACACCATTTTTTCTGTGTCGCAACTTTATAGAAGAAAAGAATAAGCGGAAAACTCAAAGTGAAAGAGATGCCACCTCTTGTTATGTATCATAAAACCGTCTGTTATGTATCACGTTTTTCTATTTATTTCATTTTCCGTGAATGTGAGCATAAATTCTGTGATTATGAGAATGGTTTTTCCTTTAGATTCCGTACATTTGTACCCTCAATATTTACTCTTTAACATTCTGCTAACATGTCAATGAAAACCTTTCAATTTGTTTTATTCCTGTTGCTCATTTCTGTAGCAATAGTGATACCTACGGCTTGTGGAGGCGGAGGAGATGATGACCCCACCCCACCGCCCGTGACACCAAGTAATCCGGACAATCCGAGTACGACCTACACACTTGCCGTTTCACCTTCGTCACTGAGTTTCGATTATGAGGGTGGATTGCAAACTGTCGCAGTGACAACCAATGCAACCAACTGGACGGCAGAAAGTTCGCAGGCGTGGTGCAAAGTAACCCAAAGTGGTACTACACTTTCTGTGTCGGTAGATTCCAACTTGGGATCCCAGCAACGTACAGCCACTATTACGGTCAAAGCAACGGGTGTAAGCCAATCGCAGACTGTAATGATAACCCAGGCTAATGCTGATGGGAAGTATTGTACGACAGATATGCCCGACAGATGGGTGTTCAATTACGAAACCTCATCACAGTACTTTTTGATGAGTACAAACATTGACGACTTTACAGTAACATCAACGGAGTCGTGGTGCACGGCTCACATCGAAAACGATCTCAGTGCTGGCACGAAACAGTTGGTGATTAATGTGACCAACTATGAAAAGGCAAATGGTGAAGGTTATTATGAAACCGAACTTCCACGTCTGGCGACAGTCCATGTGGTAGGAGGCAATGTCTTTGACCGCAGCATCCTCATCGTGCAGAACAGTCATATACAAATGTACCTACATACATACAACTTTGTTGACGGCTGCCTCGAACTTTCACCCAAAGGTGAGACTAAGGAAGTGACGATAGAGACAAACTGCTACAGTTGGACACCCTATACAGATGCGGATTGGCTAACCGTCAAGCGCAAGGATAGCAATACAATCATTGTCACCTCAAACGCTCGTCCTGCTTATGACACCAACCGCCGTCAGGCAGTTGTAAAAGTTGTAAACGATGCTGACGAAAATAATGCAGACCAGTTTTTTGTCCGCGATGCCCAAGCCGATATCCACGGCGAGAATTATGGGTATGATAGTCCTACGGGCTGGGACTAATAGATGTTGAAGTAGAACATGAAAAATAAGAAAGGGAAAAAATTATGAAGACATTGAGATACCTCTTGCTATTGGGCTGTACTACACTACTGGCTACTGCATGTCAGGAAAATGTAGAGCCAACTCCTAATATTCTCCCGTCAAACGGGCTACAGGCAATCATCTCAGATGATGCTGCGGCAACGCGTACCATTGTAATAGACAATCCAGGCATCAGGATGGAGTCGTTTTGGGCTTCAGACGATCAACTTGGTACCTTTGGCGAACAATCTGACAACACCGCACTGATGATTGATGCATCGACCATTAGCCAAGATGGGAAGTCGGCAACCTTTAATTCTGCAGATGGAATTCCATCGGGCGAACTGTTAGCCTATTACCCCTATATGGCAGGTGTTAGCCGAAGCGGTGACGTACTCCAGTTCTCATTCCCCTCGACACAGCACTTTACACAAGTTGGCGGTGTGGCACAACCAGACCCTAAAGCATGCGTTATGGTAGGCAAGGGCTCAAAAGGAACTGGTGTTTCTTTTCAGAACGTGATGGCCGTTCTGAAAATAGGGCAGGCATTTACAGAACAGACTGTATTGAAACGCATCGAGTTTCGTGACCTAAGCGGAAAACCTGTATGTGGCAGTTATAGTGTAAACCTAAGCCAAAATAATCCTGAGACCTCCTTTAATGGGGACGGTAAGGTGTTGGCTCTCGATCTGGGGAATGGATTGGAGATAGCAGATGGAAGCCTGTGTGTAACATTTATGGTAGTACCAGCCCGACAATATCCAAAGGGCTTCGAATTGACTTTCATCAATGCTGATGGGAAAAAGACAGTTCGTACGATAGGAACTAAAAATGGTAAGACACTCCTTCGCAGTGTGGTGCACCCCGTAGGCGACTTCGGTGACTACAGCAATTTTGAAGGTATGACTTACGAACTGAAACCTACTGCACAGATAATGACACCTGACAAACTGGATATGGTGACTGTGACCCATAAGGCTAAATCTTATGTTTATGACGACGATGGGAATATGGTGACTGTTGACGGTTACTCGCCACTATTACTCCCGCAGTTAGAGATGATTGTTCACAAAGACATGAATCCACAAGTAGGCGGATGGCTCATCTTTAATATGCCCAGCGATGATCTGCCGCAGGGCGGAATATATCGTATCACAAAGTGTGAGCCTTCACCTGACGGTCAGCATTTTATGGTAACGACAACGCCAGAGCCGGACTTTGCAAAACCTTTCGAGAATCTGACCATAGGCAAGCCACTCTACGATGACGCAGGAAACCTGCAAGAGGATGGTGGCATAGACATTGACTTGGCTCCCTACGTAAAAGAGATTGTGGAGCGCGACGAAGACGGCAATGTGATAAACCGTTCGCCACAGAGGCCGGTGACAACTTACGATATGAACGCCACAGAGGCAATGACACGAGCACTCGTGGGGAGACCGACATACAGTTTCCCATCACTGACCATCAGTATGGACGACCAAAATCACTGCTCATGCGAGGTTTCTGCCAAGGGCACACTAAAGATGCGTATCGCCGTTGGTATCATTCAGGGCGAACTCCAATACGTTTACACCACTTGTAATCCACTATTTGAACTCAGTACCAAATTTTCGCTCTATGCTAAAATGGAGCAAGATAAGCGTCAACACCTGTACACATTCTATTGTACAGGCATTCCTGTAGGTCCTGTCGTGCTACTGCCCGAAATCAGTCTCGGCGGTTTCGTCGGAGTAGGCGGTGAAATGAAGTTTACTACCTCTACCACGTTCAAATATGATTTAGGCACCTATGGACTGGCTTATAACAAAGGCGACGGACTGACCTATCGTCGCACACCGCCTCCACCACCCGCCCCGGACGACAATTTCATGCCAGAACTGGGTGCCGGCGGTTCTGCCAGTCTCTATGCCTTCGGTGGCATCAGCATGAAAGCGGGCATTAGCATCTACGCCATGTGTTCGCTTGGCGCCAACACCGACTTCAAACTTACATTTGGCTTAGGAACCGAATCGAACAAAGATGGAGCATGGGCTAAGATACTGCACCTGACGCCCGAAATTGACATTGCACCTTACACTGCCGTCATCGGTGGTAAGTTCTCCAAATTGTGGAAAGGGTTGTCGGCTAAAATGGAGTTCGATCCTCTCTGGAAACGTTACCTGTCACCAATGCCTGAAAAAGTCGCTGCCGCCCCCGTCTTCCAATGGAAGGATCTCGGAGAAATGAAGATTGCCAAGACACCATTCGATCACGTCAAAGTACCATCTGGAGTGGAAAGCATTGCCTACGGCGTCAAACTCAGTCAGAAGACACTTAAGGACTACAATGTGTCACTTGATTTGATGGAAGGCAGCAATATGATCTATAATTTTAACGAGGAGTATAATTGGTGGGGATCACGCGCAAAATTTGGGGATGATGAAAAGAATTTCGTCACCCCATCTGAATATCTATCCACAGGTCTGCCACTATTCTGGATGGCTGCCAATACCGACAATCCGGTAGGCGTTCGTTTAGATGAGCCTATTAAGGTTGTACAACATTATATTATAGGACAATACAAAGCCGGTACAGACCAAGAAAAGACTTTCGAAGGGACGGTGCCTGTTCAAACGTCAGCAGGCAAGTATTATGGAATTCAAATTTCACTCGTGCCGGCTGATACCGAATATGATGAAGAACACCAAATTATCATGCGTTTCGACCAAGGGCGTTATTATGGCACAACAATGTTCACATATTAACAGAAGGTATAAGAAGATAGACTCAATATAAAATGTGGCACGAATGGTGTCTGTTTTTCAGCAGTATAAGTGATAGTTTTTATTTTGAAGAGGTAACACTAAAGTACACGACCAAACTGTAATAACGAATGAACCCGACATGATGTGGTTTTGATGTGTTAGAGCACAAATTAAACCTTTACAAGCGAAAAGCCCTGAAATCCAAACGATTTTGGGGCTTTTTCTTTTGTTGCATGAAAAAATAATTGCTTTTATGAATGGATTTGAAATTAAAATGATTAACTTTGTGAAAAAAATGTAAGTTATGCTACACATCCATGAAGAGGCGGCACGTTGCCTGCTGTGCGAGGATGCTCCTTGCACGAAAGCGTGCGAGAAGGGAGATCCGGCACGTGCCATCCGTGCCATCCGTTTTGACAATGCCCAGAATGCGTGGCGATGGCTTGAAGGAGTCACTGATGCTGACCTTGAACGTGCGGAGCAGGCTTGCATCCATTATGATAGGCCTATCCGCCTCAGGGAGTTAGTCTCTCTCATATCCCCCCAAGGGGGAAAGACCCATTCTGAGGGCAACACCTTCCTTTTAGGGGAGGCAGCGAGGAATAGGCTTTCCATCACTTTCTGCGGCATCCCTTGCGAGAACCCGTTCTTCTTGGCATCCTCAGCCGTCTGCACTAACTACGAGATGGTGGCACGTGCCTTCGAGATGGGGTGGGGAGGTGTGTTCTACAAGACTATCTGCAAGCAGGAGATTCATGAGGTGTCGCCCCGTTTCGATGCAGTGAAGACGGGCACTTCGTTTGCAGGTTTCCGCAACATGGAGCAGTTGTCGGAGAATCCCTATGAAGTGGACTTTGACATCTTACGTCGCCTGAAACAGAATTACCCCACCAAGGTGGTGGTGGCATCTATCATGGGACAGTTTGAGGAGGAGTGGATAGAGTTGGCAAAGATGGCTGAAGAGGCTGGGTGTGATGCAGTGGAGTTGAACTTCTCATGTCCTCAGATGCGCCTTGCAGGTATGGGTAGCGATGTGGGACAAGACCCAGAATTGGTGACTTTCTACACCACCTATGTGAAGCGCAATGTGAATATTCCCGTCATTCCCAAGATGACACCCAACATCACCTTGATGAGCCGACCAGCCATGGGGTGCTATTTCGCTGGTGCTGATGCCATTTCTGCCATCAACACCATCAAGAGTGTCACGATGTCGCCTTTAGCATCTGTGAGTGACAAGAAAACGGTTTCAGGTTATAGCGGGCGTGCCGTCAAGCCTATAGCGCTGCGTTTCATTCTTGAGATGGCACAGAATCCTGTGCTTGCCGGTTCACATGGCAAGCGCGTGGAGTTCAGCGGTATTGGAGGTATCGAGACATGGCGTGACGCTTTGGAGTTCATGCAGTTGGGATGCCGTAACGTGCAGGTGTGCACTGCTGTGATGCAATATGGCTACCGCATCATCGATGACCTTTTGTTGGGCATGGAGACCTACCTTGCCGAGCGTGGCATCGAGCACTTGGAAGACATCGTTGGCGAACAACTTCCCTCGTTCGTCTTACCTTCCGAATTGGATAGGGAGACCATGGTGCTGCCCACCATTGATCGCGGGAAATGTATGGGGTGTGGACGTTGCTACATCTCTTGTCAGGACGGTGGCCATCAAGCCATCAGTTTTGACCATGCCACCCGTCAACCTCGTATCATAGGCACCAAATGTGTGGGTTGTCATCTCTGCCGCCTTGTGTGCCCGGCAGGTGCCATCGGCGTTTCAAAACGCTTCCCTTTGCAAAGATAACTTGGGAAGTATAAAGAGTGTTTTGCGGAAATATGTTTGGGAGGAATTTGACAAAAAGTCATCTTCCTTCCTTTTTTTTGCCCTAAAGGTGTGGCTTTGCTTCATTTTTTTGTGAATATGAGAATGTATTTCTGTGAATATGAGAACCCTTTTTTATTAAGATTCCATAACTTTGTGCCCTCAAAGTATAAATGTTAAGGCCTGTTGACAAAACAGTAACGATTATGAAAGAAAAAAGAATTCTTCTGTTCATGTTGCTCACGCTTGCCACTATGACGGTGTGGGCACAAAGTGCCATCGCCATCTATCAGAAAGATGGGAAAGTGGCAAGATTCACTTTTTCAGAAAAGCCAGTTGTGACTTATTCTGATGCAGACTTGGTCATGACCACAACCAAGACTTCAGTACACTATCCTCTCTACATGCTGAAGAAACTTATTTTTGAAGATGAGTTGACAGCGGCGGTGAATATTGAGGCATTGGAAATGAAGTCGTCGGTACAGTTCAGTTTTAAGGGTGGGGCATTGTCCATTGTAGGTGGAGAGCCGCAGTCATCAGTGAATCTGTTCAATATAAAGGGTATGTCCGTGGGGCAGTATCGTTTGGACAGTAATGGCAGTGTCGAGATTCCCACCCAGTCGTTGGATTCAGATATTTACATCGTGAAGACAAACAGTTTCTCATTTAAATTCAGAAAGCCATGAAAAAGACAATCCTATTCATATTAGTCGCACTTTTTGCGACGAGCAGTCTGTTTGCTGATGATATCAGTGTACAGCAGGCACTTCAGATTGCCAGCCAGTTTGCGGCAAATGAGCCGACGGCACAATCAAAGATGCGCAAGGCACAAGCCGCGTTGCCAGCCCCTACACTTGCCTATGCTGTGAAATCGGACGTGTCAGATAAAGATAATGTGTATGTCATCAATTATGGCAATGACATGGGGTTTGTTGTTGTGTCGGGCGAGACAGGTACTGATGCAATCCTCGGATATTGCGACCACGGGGCGTTTGAGTATGAAAAGACCCCGATGCAGTTGAAAGGGTTGTTGGGGTACTATACCGCAGCCATCGACTCGCTCAGACAAAATCCTGCCTTGGCAGTAAGAAGGAAAACTGCCCAGAACTGGTCGAGCCATTTAGGAAATGTTATCGTGGAACCATTATTAACCACCCAATGGAACCAGTGGGCACCTTATAATAACCTTTGTCCCACAGGATGCCCATCAGGTTGCGTTCCTACAGCAGTTGCTCAGATTATGAGATATTGGAGATGGCCTGATAAAACAATTGGTGCAATAGGTGGAGAAGATTTCTCAGGTCATTCTTACAACTGGGATCAGATGATAGATAATTATGAAACAACTCTCTATACTGAAGAGCAGGGAACTGCCGTTGCCCAATTGATGGCAGACATCGGAAAAGCCCTTAATACAATTTATGATCCTACAGGGAGTGGGACTTCCACAGACTTCCTTCCATTAGTTTATAACTTTAAGTATGAACCTAATTTTGAGGCTTATTCTGATAATCTGAATGAAGTAATGAAAGCAGAACTCGACGAAAGTCGTCCAATGTTGTATAGTGCAGGTTCTATTTTAAGTGGTATTGGTCACGAACTCGTTGTTGACGGCTATACATCCAATAATTATTTCCATTTCAATTATGGATGGGGAGGTCGTTACGATGGATTCTATAAATCAACACTTATCAATGAATTTATAGTAGGCCCTTCTGTTGTTACAGGGATCCGTCCAGGTGATTTTGATATTAAGGAAATCGATGGTATTAAATATGTGTTATACCCTAATGGTATAGCTCATATCATAGATTATATGTCTGGTGGCGTGGGATTATCAAATGGTGTATTGGAGATTCCTGCTATCGTCGAGGATAACGGTATGGTATATAAGGTTACCCGCATCTGCCAAAGAGCATTCATGAGGAAAGGCAATTTCACTAAACTTATCATGGGGGACAACATCGAGACCATTGATGCCTTTGCCTTTATATATAGTTATATCGATGAACTTGTGCTGAGCGATAAAATGGAAGTGATACCTGACGAGGCCTTCCAGCTGACAAAAGTCAAAAAACTGACTATAGGCAAGAATGTCAAGCGAATAGGCAAACGCGCTTTCTATAATTGCAACCTTAATGAGGGAGTAATCAGCAAGAGCCCTGCCTTCACTGTGGATGAAGAAGCCTTTGCCTTTACGCATCCTTCTAAGGAATACGACTGGCTGGCATGTATCACGTCTTTGGGGCGAAAGGCCTTTTATGGCGCACAGTTGGACGTAAGAAACTGGCGGCAGGTAGACTTCCCTAATCTGGAGGTTATCGGCGATTCCGCCTTTGTGCTAGGCAATATCGGTAGCAGTACGCGCTTTTTCAATATCCGCTCCCGGGTCAGAATGATTTCGCCTTCAGCCTTCGACGGATGGCCATCCACCTCGATCATATCTGCCGATGATGACTCTCCGTACTTCTCTGTAGATGATCAGAACAATATCTACAATAAGGAGAAAACGTCGCTTATTGTCTCATTCCGATCCATACCGTCGGAAGAGTATCCCGAGAGTCTTATTAAGTTGGCTCCTGGCTGTTTCCGTCCCGGGCGTGCCTGGAACATGATTCCTTCCACTGTGATAGACATGACCGATTCGTACCGCGACTGTACCGAGATTGACGAGCCGTTCAGGTGCCTGGCTGTTGTCCCGCCTGTCATCCCCGATGACTTCTTCGAGGGAAAGATGGATACCGAATGGGCAACGCTCCTGGTGCCTCAAGGCACGGAATATGCTTATCTCAATGCCCCTGGGTGGCGGCATTTCCGACCTCAGTGGACACGGGCTGACGGGATATCTAAAGGTGTGATAGGCAATCAGGACTACAACTCCGTTCCCGCTCAGAATCGGGAATATCACATGGTGGTCGACAGGGATGGCGAGGAGCAGCGTGTGAACATCCCCGTCAGCGAGATCAGCAGCATGGAAATCAGCGATGATGGCAGGAACATGATTATCAGGCGAAACGGCAAGGATGCTATTACGACTGCCATCGCTGCCATCGACAGCATCAAGTGGCTGCCAGGCTTCGTCTACGAGAATGCTGAGATATTCAACCTGAATGAAGATAACCTCACTGCAGAGGCTCAGCAGTGTACTGTGAAGTTTGACGCCACGGTGATAGATGATGATGTGCAACTCTGTGTGCGCAATTTGGTATTAACACCCAACGTGATGGAGGGCGTGGTCAGTGGTTTCGCCGTCGACCTGAGCCTGTCTGACGGGCGTCACGAATTAAGTGGTACAGCGGGAATCACAATCCCGATGACCCCTGCTGCCGGGAGAGAGGTCGGGGCTGCTTACTACAATGAAGAGTCCGGTGAATGGGAGCCCGTATGTTTTGAGCGTGATAACACGTCGGGCGATATCACTATTACCACCAATCACCTTTCGACCTATGCTATCTTTGAGGTTGCCCATGTCAACACGAAAGATGTAATATTAAATGTATTCAAAGAAGCACCGGTGATATATGCCTTGAACGAGGCAAGCAAAAAACTGTTCAATATAATGTCGAGTCCTGATCCGGACTTTGAGATGGCATGGGAATTCAAGAACGATATGGCGTTCTGGCAGAGCGCCGGACTCGATGTTTTCTTCAATGCTGCTAATGGTTCATTAGGGGCCATCAATGGATACAAGCCATTTGCCGAAGAATTAGAAAATGCGGTTACGGCAATGGGCTATCTCGGTACTGCCCTAAGCATTCTCGATGTAGCCAGGGCAGACCTCAGAGGCGACGATATCGGAGTGGCAGCCGGCACGCTGAGCAGTATCCTGAACTTTGCTACGGGGCAAATGGCATCTGCCATTGGAACACCTATCATGTCGGTATCTATGGCAGGAGTCGCTGCTATCGGTATCGCCCTCAATAAGTTTGGAGAGACGGTGTCAAAAAGCAAACTCGACTTTTACCGGCTGGCATATGGTATCTATTATAGCAAAGAAGGTTATTACCGAAGTGCTACAGATTGGTACAATTATTTCTATCCTGCCTTTGAGAAGGGGGGGATGACCGAAAACAGACTAAATGCCTATATAGAACAGTCTGTTCGCAATTACTGCTACAAATTCTGGGAAGACGACGACGAACGAGCCTTTTGCATTGCAGAAGCTGAAGATAGAGCGAAATCTTTGGGCATCAGCACCTGGTCATATGAAACAGAGTCTCTACGCCAACAAATCAGTGACGAGTATTACTCTGAACTGATGAACGGCATTCTTGTCAGTGTTTTCCAGGCTATCAGAAACCACCAGAAAGTGGAGGCCTACAACCGCTACGTAAGTGCAGCCAAGGGTGTAGCGGCTCTGGTAAACAGACAGATAGAACTGCGCATATGGGACAATTCATGGAAAGAGGGAGAAAAATCCAAATATGAAGGATGGACCGTGCGCTTCAGTTACATACCCAGTTCCATAGGTAAGAAAGACGACTGGCAGGTTACGTTGAACGAGCATGGCCGAGGGAGTATAGGCTACTTCACCGAATATGCCCTTATACTGAACGATATGCCAACGCGGCTGACACTGATTGACCCCGATGGCAAGGAGGTGGCCGACTATCCCTTTACCATCGCTGACAAAAGAGGGAAGCAGATCGTTGACATCGACCTGTCAACTGGCGGTGTTGAATTAGAGACTCCGCATTTGGACGGACTCGAACTGACGTATGACTCGAACGTAGTGGAGTATCCGTTTGGCTTCGGTGATCTTGACGGGGATGGTCTCCTCTATCTTGACAACACTCTTAATAAGAGAGCCCGTTTCCAGACAGCGATAGAGAAATTCTTTTATAGGCATGCCTTTATCACTGTTGACAAGAATGGCAAATTCAAAATTGGTGATGACATCGTTGGTGGTTTCGAAGGCGATGCTTTGGAAAGTTCTGGTAAGTTTACTATCAATGTCAGTCACAATTACGTTGAGAAGACTATCACCCAGTTTATCGACCAGGTAGCACATCCCAATAAGGACTTAGGCTTTGAATATGGCTTGCTTAACGGAATTATCCAGCACAGCATACCTTGTGAATATAAGATCACTCGCAAATCAGTTGACAGCAATGAATTTGAAGTAAGTTATTCTGGTAGTGGCCAATATGCTCTTTTGGCAAATGTTATAGCCCATGTGGAGGGTGTGGACGATTTTGACTTATTAGATGCTGCAAAGTCAGGCAAGGAAGGAGTTAAAATCACCCCCAATCAAATAACTACTCAAGAGGTCAACTTCGATGGAGAGGTAACCTTGAAATATACAACTAAATTAACGCAACAATGAAAAAGTTGTTTTTCTCATCGTCGTCTTCTTATCAGCGGCAACGATGTTTGTGATAGCGGACAGTCAAGCCGAAGGCGACGTCACATTGAAGTATACGACCAAACTGCAATAACGAATGAACCCGACATGATGTGGCTTTGATGTGCTCGGAAAAGCACAAATCAAGTCAGAACAAGCGAAAAGCCTTGAAGTCAAATGACTTTAGGGCTTTTTCTTTGGCTACAAGATGAAAAAGTCGTAACTTTGTCCCTGATTTTTGAAGTGTGCGCGATGGCATGGTGCGTAACATGTCACGCAGATGTTGTATGTCTGCCTACGTGCCAACAGCCTGCATGCTTCGTTTTATTAACAATTTTAACTTGTATTTTTCATCGTGAAAGTATTAAAGTTTGGCGGAACATCCGTAGGTTCCGTGGAGAGTATTCTCAATTTGAAGAAGATTGTGGAGGGACAGGGTGAACCTGTCGTAGTGGTGGTGTCAGCACTGGGCGGTATTACCGACAAGTTGATTAACACGTCGAAATTGGCTGTGGCAGGTGATGAGACATACCTGACATCATACAATGAGATGGTGGAGCGTCACCATCAGATGATTGACGCAATCATCACAGACACAAAGAAGAAAGAGACGCTGTTGGTTACCGTAGATGACCTGCTGGGGCAGTTGAAGAGCATCTATCAGGGTGTGTATCTGATTGGTGACCTGAGCGAGAAAACGAGCAATGTGATTGTTTCGTATGGCGAGCGCATCAGCAGTAACATCGTGGCTGCACTGATTGAGGGTGCCAAGTGGTATAACTCGTTGGAATTTATCAAGACCAAGCATAAGCAGGGCAGAAATCTGTTCAGCAACTCGGTGAGCAATCCGCTGATTCTGGATTTGTTTAGGGATTTCAAGAACGGTACTGCAACCCACAAGGTTTGTGTGGCGGGTGGCTTCATCTCGACGGATAGTGTGACGGGTGAAGTGACCAACCTCGGACGTGGAGGCTCTGACTATACGGCTGCCATCCTGGCGGCTGCACTGGATGCGAAGGTGTTGGAAATCTGGACGGATGTGTCGGGCTTCATGACGGCAGACCCACGTGTCATCAATACGGCATATCCTATCGAACGGCTTTCGTATGTGGAGGCAACAGAGTTGTGCAACTTTGGTGCGAAAGTGGTGTATCCGCCCACGATTTATCCTGTGTGCATCAAGAATATCCCGATTCTGATTAAGAACACGTTCCATCCCGAGGATAAGGGCACTATCATCACGAGTCAGGAAGAAGATGAAGATAACGGACGTGCCATTAAGGGCATCTCCTCTATCAATAACACGAGTCTCATCACGGTGAGTGGTCTCTCGATGGTGGGTGTGATTGGTGTGAACCGTCGCATCTTCACCACGTTGGCGGAAAATGGCATCAGCGTGTTCATGGTGAGTCAGGCATCGTCGGAGAACAGTACGTCAATTGGTGTGACGGACGATGACGCTGATCGTGCGTGTGAGGTGCTGAACAAGGAGTTTGCCAAAGAGATAGAGATGGGTGCCATGTACAAGATGAAGTTGGAGCGTGATTTGGCGACGGTGGCGATTGTAGGTGAGAACATGAAGCATACGCCAGGCATTGCGGGCAAGTTGTTTGGAACGTTGGGACGGAATGGTATCAGCGTGATTGCTTGTGCGCAAGGTGCCAGCGAGACGAACATCTCGTTTGTCGTGGAACGGAAATCGCTGAGGAAACGTGATTCACGACTCATTCTTCCTGTCTGAGTATCAGGTGCTGAATGTGTTCCTGTGTGGTGTCGGCACGGTGGGCGGAAGTCTGTTGGAGCAGATTGCCAGTCAGCGTCAGAAGTTGATGAAGGAGCGTAATTTGCAAATCAACGTGGTGGGCATTGCCAGTGGTCATAATGCGATGTTTGACAGGAACGGGATAGACCTCGAAGCCCCCCTCCTGTCCCCCCAAGAGGGGAAGACTCCATGCGGCGAGTTTTCCATCCAGCGGTTGCGTGAGGTGCTGAAGCAGGCTCCAGCCAGCAACATCCAGCGACTGAAAGAGGAGGTGATTGGCATGAACATCTTCAACAGCGTGTTTGTCGATTGTACGGCTAGTGCCGAGGTGGCAGGACTGTATGAGGATTTGCTCAGCAACAACATCTCGGTGGTGGCTGCCAACAAGGTGGCTGCATCGAGCGACTACGAGAACTATCGCCGACTGAAGGAAACTGCCCGCAAGCGTGGGGTGAAGTACCTCTTCGAGACGAATGTGGGTGCAGGTCTGCCTATCATCAACACCATCAATGACCTCATCAATTCCGGTGACAAGATTCTGAAGTTGGAGGCCGTGTTGAGTGGCACGTTGAACTTCATCTTCAACAAGATTTCTGCCGATGTGCCTTTCAGCGAGACCGTGCGTCTGGCGAAGGAGGAGGGGTATAGCGAACCCGACCCACGCATTGACCTGAGCGGTAAGGACGTGGTGAGGAAACTCGTCATCCTTTCCCGTGAGGCAGGCTACAAGATGAATCAGGAGGATGTGGAGAAGAAACTCTTCATTCCCCAGTCGTTCTTCGAAGGCTCTCTGGATGACTTCTGGAAGAACCTGCCATCGCTCGATGCCGAGTTTGAGAAAGAACGTCAGGAGGTGGAAGCAGCCCATCAGCACTGGAAGTTTGTGGCAAAGTTAGAGAATGGCAAAGGCTCCGTTTCCCTCCAGCGTGTGGGTGAGCACCATCCGTTCTACGACCTCGAGGGCTCCAACAACATCATCCTCATCACTACTGAACGCTACAACCAGTACCCGATGCTCATCCAGGGCTACGGTGCAGGTGCGTCGGTGACGGCTGCAGGAGTATTTGCTGATATCATGTCAATTGCAAACATCTAATGAAACATATAGTTATTCTTGGTGATGGCATGGCCGATTGGCCTGTCGAGAAACTGGGCGGAAAAACGCTTCTTCAATATGCGAAGACGCCTTATATGGACGTGCTGGCGAAGATGGGGCGTTGCGGTATGCTGAAGACGGTGCAGGATGGCTTTCATCCTGGCAGTGAGGTGGCGAACAGCAGCATCCTTGGTTATGACCAGAATGAGGTGTATGAGGGACGTGGACCTTTGGAGGCTGCCAGTATCGGTGTGGAGTTGGCTCCCGATGACATGGCGATTCGCTGCAACATCATTACACTGAAAGACGGGAATATCGTCACGCACAACGGTGGCAACCTGCAAACGGAAGATGCTGCGGTGCTGATTGACTACCTCAACGAGCATCTTGCTACTGACAGGGTGAAGTTCTATTGCGGTGTGCAGTATCGTCATTTGCTGGTCATCAAAGGGGGAAATAAGCATGTGGTGTGTCAGCCACCGCACGACCATCCCGATGAGCCTTGGCGACCACTGCTTGTGACTGCTCAGGCTGATGCTCCGAAAGACAACGAACTGACGGCTCAGGAAACCGCAGACCTGCTCAACGATTTGATTCTCCGTTCGCAGGAGTTGCTGGCGCGTCATCCTTATAATGTGGAGAAGGCAAAGCGCGGCGAACGTCAGGCAAACAGCATCTGGCCATGGGCTGGAGGTTATCGTCCCCACATGGTGCCGCTCACCAAGACTTTCCCGCAAATCAAGAAAGGGGCGGTCATCACGGCGGTGGATCTCATTAGGGGCATTGGCTCTTTGGCAGGATTGAAGGTCATCAATGTGGAGGGAGCAACTGGACTTTACGACACTAACTATGAGGGCAAGGCGCAGGCTGCCATTGAGGCGCTGAAGACAGATGATTTCGTGTATCTGCACATCGAGGCATCCGATGAGGCTGGACATGACGGCGACTTGGAACTGAAACTGAAAACCATCGAGTATCTGGACAGCCGTGCCATCAAACCCATCTACGAGGCTGTGAAGGACTGGGGAAAACCAGGCACCGCGACAGCGGACATGGAACCTGTTGCCATTGCTGTGCTGCCCGACCATCCCACACCTGTGGCACATCGTACCCACACCAACGAACCGATTCCTTTCCTCATTTATGCTCCAGGCATAGAGGCAGACGGGGTGCAGACATTTGACGAGGTGGCTTGCAAGGACGGTAGTTATGGACAGTTGGAAAAAGACGGGTTCATCCGCGCCTTTATGGAAGTTGTTTAATAAAAGGCGTACCCGAGGGGTACACCGTGCCGTACCCGAGGGGTACGACGCATCGTAGTCGAGGGGTACGAATTTGCAGATATTCAAAAAAGAGAAGATATGAAATTTTACAGTACAAACGGACAGGCTCCTGTAGCCACGCTGGAGAAGGCGGTGGTGAAGGGGTTGGCAGAGGACAAGGGCCTCTACATGCCAGAGCGTATCAAGCCGCTGTCACAGGAATTTTTTGACAACATAGAGAACCTTTCTTTCCAGGAGATAGCCTATACGGTGGCAGATGCCTTCTTCGGCGAAGATGTGCCTGCCGAGGACTTGAAGCGTATCGTGTATGACACGCTGGCATTCGACACTCCTTGTGTGAAAGTGACGGACACGATTTACTCGCTCGAACTCTTCCACGGGCCTACGTTGGCATTCAAGGATGTGGGTGCAAGGTTCATGGCTCGTCTCTTGCAATACTTCTTGAAGAAAGAAGGGGCAGGGCAGGTGAATGTACTGGTGGCTACCTCTGGTGATACAGGTAGTGCGGTGGCAAACGGATTCTTGGGTGTGGATGGCATTCATGTGTATGTGCTCTATCCGAAAGGAAAGGTAAGTCCTATTCAGGAATGCCAGTTCACCACATTGGGACAGAACATCACGGCTGTGGAGGTGGATGGTGTGTTTGACGACTGTCAGGCATTGGTGAAGAGTGCCTTTATGGATGCCGACCTCAATGCTCACATGCAGTTGACTTCCGCCAACTCTATCAACGTGGCACGTTTCCTCCCACAGGCTTTCTACTACTTCTATGCCTACGCCCAGATGAAGAAGAAGGGCTTGGCAGACCAACTGGTGGTGTGTGTGCCTTCGGGCAACTTCGGCAACATCTGTTCGGCACTCTTTGGCAAGAAGATGGGTCTGCCCATCAAGCGTTTCATCGCTGCCAACAATGCCAACGACATCTTCTTCAAGTATTTGCAGACAGGCAAGTATGAGCCAAAGCCATCCGTTCAGACCATTGCCAACGCCATGGATGTGGGCGACCCCAGCAACTTTGCCCGTGTGTATGACCTCTACGGCAAGAGCCACGAAGCCATCTGTGCCGACATTAGCGGTGCGACCTACACGAATGAGCAGATTGCCGAGACCATCAAGGAGGTGAAGGCTGAAACAGGCTATGTGTGTGACCCTCACGGTGCTTGTGGCTATCGTGCCTTGAAAGAAGGACTGAAGGCAGGGGAAGTGGGTGTGTTCCTGGAGACCGCTCATCCTGCCAAGTTCAAGGATACAGTTGACCGCATTCTGGGGGCAGACATTGAGATACCTGCCAAACTGCAAGCCTTCATGAAGGGTACGAAGCAGAGTGTGCCCATGACGAAGGACTTTGCCGACTTCAAGCAGTTCTTGATGGCGGAGTAATGCCATTGTGAGATCGTATTTATAGCATTTGTTCATAAAACTCAAAAAAAGATGAAACCCAGCAAGCAACAAAAACGTACCCGTTTGACCCGTTTCTTGATGAAGACGGTTCTTGTGGTTGTATCCACGGTGTTGGTGGTTTATTTTATGCCACGAGGTGATGAATTTGGCTATAAGTATGAGTTGGACAGACCTTGGAACTATGGGTTGCTGATAGCCAACACCAAGTTCCCGATTCTGAAGAACGACTCGCTGATTCATCAGGAGCAAGAGACGACGATGCGGAACTTCCAACCTTACTATAATTATGACAAGGTGGTGAGGGACACGATGATGAAGCGTCTATACAATGATGCAGCCAATGAATGGAAAGGGCAGAATTCGGCCATGTACATACATCACATTGCAGTTCTGTTAGACACTATTTATAAGCGGGGAGTTCTTTCGGGTGAGGATTATGCTCGTTTGAAAGATGAGGAACACCACAAGAGCATCCGCATTGTGAAGAACAACGAAGCGGTATCAGTACCTTTGGCTCGTGTGTTCTCTTTGCGTTCGGCTTATGACTATATCATCACTGAAGATACCGCCAAGTATTCCAGTTGGGTGTTGCAGCAGTACAATATCAATGAACTGATTCAACAGAACTTGACGTATGACAAGATGAAGTCTGAAACAGAACTTGAAGAGAATTTGCAGAACATATCCAATTATAATGGTTTTGTTCAGGCGGGCCAAAAGATTGTTGACCGTGGCGAAACCGTTACGGAAGATGTGTATGACGTGCTGTGTTCTTATGAAAAGGATTATGAGAAGAGGAATGCAGTGGATACGAGGATTCCCTATAAATCTATAGGACAATCCATTTTTGTGCTGGTGATATTCGTTTCGTTGATTACCTATCTGTCATTGTTCCGTGCCGATTATTTTGAAAACGTGAGGAACGTGACCCTGCTTTTTGCCTTGCCCGTATTCTTTTGTGTGATTGCCTCGTTGATGGTGTCACATAAGATATTGAATGTTTTCATGCTTCCGTGCTGTCTGGTGCCGATTGTGATACGTGTGTTCATGGATTCCCGTACTGCCTTTATGTTTCATAGTGGCATGGTGCTCATCATCTCAATGATGTTGACCAACAATTATGAGTTCATCATCTTGCAGTTGGTGGCAGGAATGGTTGCCATACAGACTTTGCGTGAGTTGTCACAGCGTTCACAGATTGTCCGCACTGCATTTATCATCTTTTTGGTGTATGTGATTTTCTATACGGGATATTCTTTGCATCATGAAAACGATGTCAAAATGGATACGTGGATGTATGTATGCTTCACCGTCAATTGTGTCTTGTTGCTCTTCACCTATCCACTCTTATGGATGTTGGAAAAGGTGTTTGGTTTTACCAGTGATGTGACGTTGGTGGAACTTAGTAATGTGCATAATCCTCTTTTGCAGCGTATGACAGAAGTGGCTCCTGGTACATTCCAGCATTCTATGCAAGTGGCAAATCTGAGTGCAGAGGTGGCAAATAAAATCGGTGGTAAGGCGCAGTTGGTACGTACGGGCGCACTTTATCATGACATAGGCAAGATGGAACGTCCTGTGTTTTTTACGGAAAATCAAAGTGGTAGTTCTCCTCATAAATACCTTACTCCGATGAAGAGTGCAGAGGTTATCATTTCTCATGTGAAAAACGGTGTTGCGTTGGCAGACAAGAATCACATTCCTGATTCCATCAAGCGCTTCATCACCACTCACCATGGACTTGGGAAAGCGAAGTATTTCTATATCACTTACAAAAATGAACATCCTGATGAAGAAATCGATGAAACCGCATTCACCTATCCAGGTCCCAATCCAAGCACCAAGGAGGAAGCCATTTTGATGATGTGTGATGCAGTTGAGGCGGCTTCTCGTTCCTTGCCTGAATATACGGAGGAAAGCATCAATCAATTGGTGGACAAAATCATTGATGGTCAAGTTTCTGAAGGTTTCTTCAGCGAATGTGCCATCACTTTCAAGGATATTGCCACGGCTAAAGTCGTGTTAAAAGATAAGTTGAAGACCATTTATCATACCCGTATCTCTTATCCGGAGATGGGAGAAGATTATGAAAACAGAGAAGAAAAATAGGATTTGGCAGACTTTCTTGCTCGTGCTTGTTGTGGTGGGGGTGTTGCTTGGCTTGTTTTATCTTCCCCGCATGAGTTTCTTTGGCACGGATTTGCGCCGAGTGAATGTCTTGAGCGATGTACAGCGTCTGGATAAAGATGGTAATATCGTGGCTGAAGTTGAGGCTGATGCTGCCGATGGTTATGTGGAGAAGGGTATTGATTCTGCTGCGATTCGGGTGAAGCAACTTGCTTATGTCGATACGGTGCCACAAGGTATGGTGGCGATAGAGGACTTTGCCATCGATGGATTGCATCGTGAGATGGACAAGTTCTATGCAGCCTTGGGGCAGTCTCACAATCGTCCAGTCCGTGTGGCATATTTTGGAGACTCCTATATTGAGGGGGACATTCTGACGATGGATTTGCGTGGATTGTTGCAGCAAAAGTTTGGCGGAAAGGGCGTGGGATTTGTGGAAATTGCCTGTGTTTCGTCCGATTTCCGTCGTTCTGTGACCTCTCGCCGTAGCAATTGGACTCGCTATCATGCTAATGAGAAAGGGCGTGGTTTCAAGGCATCCTTGCAGAGCATGGCAGGCAGTTACTTCATTCCTTCGGGTACAGCCACTTATGAATTGCGTTGTCAGACCAATGTGTATGGCAACCTCTTGGGTGAGGTGGATGAAGCAACAGTGTTCTTCACTCCTGGAGATGGACTCAACATTGATTATGCGCTCAATGGAGGTGAACGTCAATCGCTCTTCTCGAACGGTGTGGCGAGTCAACCACAGACATACGATGAAGTGGTGGAGGTGATGGATTCCGACTCTGTTGTTAGTTACAAGACGGTTACGCACACTGTTGAAACTGTCCAACAGGGGGCTGGCAATGTGGTGGCAAAAAGTGTGAGCGGCAACATCAACCGCTTCAACATGACTGTCACAGGCGGGCATGGTTCACGTTTTTATGGTGGGCTCTTGATGGGCATAATGGATTAGTTGTGGATAATTTTAGTTTGCGTGGCAGTGGAGGTCAGCATTTAGCAAACATTCCTTTGGAGACCCTTCGCAGTTTTGCTACTGTTCGTCCTTACGACCTCATCATCTTGCACTATGGACTCAATGTGGCCAATGAGAAGCAGAAGGACTATGGTGGTTACACCAGTCAACTCGGCAAGGTTATCGATCAGATGAAGCAAGCCTATCCCCATGCCAGCATCCTTGTGATCAGTATGGGTGATCGCGATAAGCGTGGTTCTGACGGGCAGATGCACACGATGGGCGGTGTGAAGGAGATGGTGTCCTACGAGCGCAAGATGGCAAGCGACCACCATGTGGCATTCTGGAACCTCTACGAAGCGATGGGAGGTGACGGAAGCCTCGCCAAGATGACCGAAAAGAAGCAGGCAAACCTTGACTATACACACATCAATTTTGCAGGTGGACGCTATTTGGCAGAACTCCTGTTTGATGTATTGATGAATGGGAAATCTAATTACGAAAATCGTGTACGGTAGGATTCGACATATCGTTCTGTTGGTGTTCTGTGCACTGTTCTTTGTCTTCTCAGGTGGAGATGAAGCCCTTGCTCAGTCCTTGACCACTCCTTTCCCTCCTTCTTTTCGTAATGCCCAAACCAATGAACTGATTGATGGTGCCACCTTGGCTCCTGTGTTCAGAAAGATACAGCAACGCAAGGCCGTCAAGGTGATGCAGATTGGTGACTCGCATGTGAAGGGTAATTACTTGCCTCGTTCCGTGGGCAACACTCTGCAAGGATATTTCCCCCATCTCGAATTTACCTATTATGGAATGAATGGTGCATGGGCGCGTCGCTTCTATGAGCAGGACATGATCAACCGCGTGGCTGCCGAACGCCCCGACCTCGTCATCGTGTCTTTCGGTACCAATGAAGCACATGGTGCTACGCTGGATGAGCGCACCCATGCCGAGACCATGCTGTTGCTCACGCAGCGCATCAGCGAAAGGTGTCCGGGCGTTTGTTTCCTCTTTACAACCCCACCAGGCAGTTACATCTCTCAGCGTACGGGCAGTTATACGACAGGCACAGGACGGCGTCGCCGCACACAATACACCACAACCAAGGTGCCTAACCAGAATACAGCCAATGTGGCACGTAGCATCGTCAATTTCTGCCGTTCCCACCGCATGGCAGTGTGGGACATTTTCACCATTGCGGGTGGTGCATCGTCGGCTTGTTCCAACTGGCGCAATGCAGGATTCATGAACACCGACTGCATCCACTATCTTGCACAGGGGTACAACCTGCAAGGAAGGCTTCTTGGCGAAGCGATTTACAAAGCATACACGGGCACAGCCGTATCGGGCAGCCAGACACGCATGATGCATGGCTCCACCCCCAAGCAGCAAGAGCCCTACAAGTCATTGAAAGGTTTTTAGGATAAATAAATGTTTGATATAGATTTTACACGCCTCATAGAGCAGTTGATTTATCAGCCTCAGTCCCCGATGATATTCTCCTCGGGCATCTTCTTGTTTCTGTTTTTAGGCTTCACCCTCATCTACAACCTCTTGGGCAAGGCAGACACCCTCCGCATCCTCTTCGTCACCCTCTTCTCCTACTATTTCTATTATAAGAGCAGTGGATTCTTCTTTGGGCTTTTGGCACTCGTCACGATTTCCGACTACTTCATTGCTGAGGCGATAGGGAAGACCCTCTCAGGAGGGTCAGGAAGGCTTCTTGCCAAGACCCTTGTTGTTCTCTCCCTCATTCTTGACCTCGGACTGTTGGTCTTCTTCAAGTACACCAACTTCTTGGGTGAAAGTATTTGTACATTGTTGGAAAACTGTGGCGTTCATGTGCCATCAAGCATCACAGGCAGTTATCTGCAAGGCGTTGTGTGGCAGCCACGCGACATCTTCCTGCCTGTCGGCATCTCTTTCTTCACTTTCCAGTCGCTCAGTTACACCATCGATGTCTATCGCGGCAACATCAAACCGCTCGACCGACTGCTCGACTATGCCTTCTACGTCTCTTTCTTCCCGCAGTTGGTGGCAGGTCCTATCGTTCGTGCCCGTGACTTTATTCCTCAGATACGCCGACCCCTCCTTGTCACCGATCAGATGTTCGGCACGGGTGTTTTCCTCCTCATCGCCGGACTCTTTAAGAAAGCCGTCATATCCGACTACATCTCCGTCAACTTCGTCGAGCGTATTTTCGACCAGCCCGACCTTTACAGCGGACTTGAAAACCTCCTTGCTGTCTATGGATACACGCTTCAGATCTACTGCGACTTCTCTGGCTATTCCGACATGGCGATAGGTATTGCTCTCTTGCTTGGCTTCCAGTTCCCCAAAAACTTCGACAGTCCCTACAAATCCTCTTCCATCACCGAGTTCTGGCGTCGTTGGCACATCAGCCTCTCCTCGTGGCTCAAGGACTACCTCTACATCTCCCTTGGCGGCAACCGCCACGGCAAAATCCGCCAATACTTCAACCTCCTCATGACCATGCTCCTTGGCGGTCTTTGGCATGGGGCTTCCCTCAACTTCATCCTTTGGGGCGGTTTCCACGGTCTGCTCCTTTGCCTCGACAAAATCTGGCACAGCCTCTGCGGAGTGCTCAGCCCCCTTGCCTACCTGCCGAGCAAGCGCAATCCAAACCCAACGAAAAACTGGTTTGTGATGTTGGTCGGTGGTGTGGTGACCTTCCATCTCGTTGCCGCCCTTTGGGTGCTCTTCCGTGCCTCCTCCTTCGGCATCGCCGAACAGGTCTTTCACCAAATTTTCTATAAGTTTGAGCCGCAGATATTCCTCCAGTGGTGTACCTCCTACAAAACCGTTGGCCTCCTCATGCTTCTCGGCTACGTACTCCACTTCATGCCCGAATTCCTCTCGGCCAAGGCCCGCCACCTCGTCACCCGTTGTCCACTGGTGGTCAAGGCACTCCTCATCGTAGTCCTCGTCTTTATCGTTATCCAGATAAAGTCCTCCGATGTACAGCCCTTCATCTACTTCCAGTTCTAATGTTCTCCTAACTCTTCCCTCCCCACATCTGATGCGTAAACTCCACCTCCTTTTCCTCCTCCTGAGCGGTTCCGTCTCCCTCTCCGCACAGTTCCATGAAGGCATGTTGCGAACCATCCAGACCCACGGATGGCTGCATGAACTCCTGCAGCGGCAGCACGACGGCTTGACCGGTCATCCGGAAGCCCTTTCCTATCCCTACAACTCCTGTCTGTGGGCAGGCGAGATTTCGCGTTCTGACGAGACCTACGGCGACAACTGGTGGCGTTACGAACAGACTGCCTACTACACCGAGGGTCTGCTCAAGTTGGGCTACGAACTCAACGACCCTGCGATGGTGGCAAAGGCTGAAGAAGGTATCGAATACACCTTGTTGCATCCCAGTGATGCAGGTGTGTTGGGTAATTCCACCCTCGAAGGCATCACATGGCCCATGTCGGTATTCTTCCGTGTGCTGCAAGCCAAGTACGAGCACGACGGTGACGAGCGCATCCCCGTTGCTCTGGAGAAGCATTACCTCAACTTCACTCCAGCCGACTTGGCAAGTGGCATCGTGGGTGGCCGCAACATCATGAGTCTGGAAGGCATCCTTTGGACATACGGAAAGACAGGCAATGCCAAACTTCTCCAGTTGGCAGAAGAAGCCTGGGCACGGCAAGACTGCTTTGCCGTCGATGAAACCGCTATCCTGAGCGATGAACCCTTCTACATGCACAGTGTCACCTTCTGCGAAATGCTCAAACTCCCCCTGCTGCTCTATGCCTACACAGGCAAGACCCGCTACCTCGACCTCGCCATGACCGCCGTGCGCAAGGTGGAGCGCGAGTCCATGCTGCCCGACGGCGTGCCCACCAGTGCCGAGTTCCTCTATGGCAACCGTGTGGAGGTGAGCCATGAGACCTGCGACATCGTTGACTACACATGGACACTCGGTCATTTCCTCCAAGTGACGGGACAGGCAGAATGGGCGGACAAGATAGAACGTGCCATCTACAATGCAGGACTGGGAGCCATCACCAAGGACTTCCGTTCACTCCAATACTTCTCCTCACTCAACCAGTTCATCGCCACAGGCACCTCCAACCACAACATCTACAAGCATGGCTCCACATGGATGGCCTACCGTCCCACCCATGAGACCGAGTGCTGCTCAGGCAACGTGAACCGCATGCTGCCCAACTTCGTGGGGCGTATGTGGATGACCGACGCAGAGGGTGGGGCAGTGGCAGCCCTCTATGGCCCCAGCAGTGCCGTGTTCTCCACTCCTGAAGGTGAAGTTGAAATTGTTTGTGATACCGATTATCCAGCCAATGGGCAGATTGTCTTCCACGTGAAGAGCGCCAATGCCGATGCCTCCATCCCCCTCACGCTCCGCATCCCTGCATGGTGCAAAGGTGCCACGCTCGAAGTCAACGGAACGGCTGTCAATCTTGCCCTCACCTCAGGCACTTTCGTCCGTATGCCACAGCCCGTCAAGCACGGCGATGAAATCGTTCTCAACCTCCCTATGCAGTTGCAGAAGCAGACCCTCGAAGGTCAAGGCGTCTATTTCGAACGCGGCCCGCTGCTCTATGCCTATGCCATTCCACAGCAGATGACCGAAGACCTCGAAGAGTACGAGTGTATGCATGGCAAGAAGCCAGAGAATCCCGACTTCAAATGCTGGAGCATCACCCCCACAGGTGCATGGAACTATGCCTATGCTGACAATGGAAAAGAGTTGAAAGAGTCTGTTGCAGAAGGAGAAAAAGAACCTTACTTCTTCGATAAGCACAGCACTCCCGCCTACGTTATTCCCGTCAAGCCCATCAAGTGGGAACTGGACGAGAATCGTTACACACCAGCCCTGCCCGAACAGGGAAATCTGGAACTTCTGAGTGACGAGACCACTACAATCGGTCTCGTGCCCTATGCCAGCACCGAACTACGCCTCACCGTCTTTCCCGATGTCGACGCACAGCCCCTGCCGTCTGCTCCAGAAAAGGACTATGCCCGACCCGCCGATGCGCCTGACTGCGTGAGTGTGGTCGATGGTCACTACTGTGCCTACTTTGAACTCCCCCGTTTCTGCTGGGACGAACCCATCTACTGCAAGGTGCGCACCGTCGACGACACCGCCGCCGACCTCCACAGCAACCAAGGCGGCACGCTCTGCGAAAAGGTGGGCACCACAGTCAACGGACGTCAAATCTGGCGATGGACAGGGCCTGCCATCACCGAGCCTGCTCCGACCCAACTCATCTTCACCAACCACGACCTGCTCACCGACATCATGCCTTTTGCCAATGGCGGCTACTACAACTACGGCGCACTTCTCTACAAGGCAGACCAGACCACACCCGTGTCCATTCCTTCTGTTCATGCGAACGAAGCCGCTGAAGTCACCCTCTACAACCTTCAGGGACAGCCTGTCAAGGCTCCATCCACCCAAGGCATATACATTGTCGATGGCAAGAAAGTGGCAACCTCTGCCACTCGCTCCCATTAAGAAAGAACATCGCGAAGATGCTGAAGAACGATAACATGTCAACGGCCAATACCCCCCTGCGCAACATCGGCGAGGGACTGCGCGACGGCACACCCATCGCCCTCGGCTACTTTGCCGTAGCCTTCTCCCTGGGCATCATAGCCAGAAGGCAGGACTGACTGCCCCATTGGGTTTCTTCAGCGGTTTCTTCATCCGTGCCTCCGCTGGCGAGTACGGTATCTATACCCTTGTCGCCATCCATGCCACCTATGTGGAACTCATTGCCATGTGTCTCGTCACCAACCTCCGCTACATGCTGATGAGCGCAGCCCTCTCGCAGAAGTTGGCACCAGCCACCTCACGGCTCCATCGTCTGCTCATGGCATGCTGCATCACTGACGAGATTTTCGGCATCTCTATCAATCACAAAGGCTGTACCCCTCCAGCCTACACCTATTCGGCGGCCCTCATCTCCACTCTCTTCTGGGCAGGTGGCTGTGCTACAGGCATTGTGGCAGGCGGCATGCTTCCAACTTCCATCGTTGCAGCCCTTAGCGTGGCACTCTACGGCATGTTCCTTGCCATCATCGTGCCTCCAGCCCGTCGCGACCGTAATGTGCTCTATGCCCTCATCGCCAGTTTCCTCCTGAGCGGCATCTGTGCTGTTGCACCCCTTGTCAGCCAATGGAGCAGCGGCACACGTACCATCCTGCTCACCCTTCTCATTTCATCGGTCGTGGCATGGCTCCGACCCCTTAAAAACCGCGAATCAAATGGAACAGAATAGTCCTATCCTCTACATCCTGTTGGCGATTCTGGTCACGAACCTGATTCGCGTCCTGCCCATGCTGCTCATCAAAGGCCCCATCCGCAACACCTTCCTGCGCAGTTTCCTCTATTACGTCCCATACGTCACTCTCGCCGTGATGACTTTTCCTGCCATCATCGAGACCACCCTCACCCCACTCGCAGGAGTTGTCGCCCTTGTAGTTGGCCTCATTGCTGCATGGTTCGGGCTGGGACTCTTTCCTGTTGCCATCATCTGCTGTGTCATTGTCTATCTCATTGACACGCTCCTGCCGATGCTCTGACTCCCTTTTTATTTGTCGTCCAGTTCCGGCTGGTATTCGTAGCCGTTCTCTGCAATCGCTTTCTGCAAGGGCTGGTGCGGATAGAACCGAAGTTTCACTCCCTTGATGCTGATTTCGGGGGCGTCCAGTTCTTCGGCTGTGGCGGCAGACTCCGAACTGATGACGGGCTTGAGGGTGCCGATGCCGTCAATACGAACTGAACGGCCCAGTTTCAGATAATGCACAATGCAATCCATCAGTGCAATGACCACTCCAGTTGTCTTACTGGGATGCTCGCCACATGATTCAGCACACTCCTGCATCACGTCCTTGAACGCGATGAGCGGCATGGCGGGTGACTGATACACCCACGCTTCGTGCAACCCGTCAGGTCGCACGATTTTCTTCTTTGCTTTTCTTACGACTAACATATCTCTCCTTTCTTTAAGTACTTCAAAAGGGTAGGCATTCGGCAGAACATTCGCAAACAGAAGGAGGGGAAATGTCACTTTCTTCTCACTCTTTCTTTTTTTCTTTCTCTCCGCATTAAAAAAGCCCCCCTTCAATGCCATTCATCTTCCTTTTTTGCAAAAACTCCTCCCAACCTTTCCACCTTTCCCATTTATTTTGTACTTTTGCCCTCGCAAGCGTTCGGCATCCCATGCCGTCCGCATGCAGACATTGTGGGCATATTGAATCAACGTGTTCAATTCTGAAGGTAGGAATAAAAAATGGAAAGCGATACGCTTCTTTTGTGCCCATATTTTAGAATTGTTGGATTTCAAAAGCGTCCGAACAACTATGCAAGAGGATCTAAAGAGAAAGAATTGTGCCCCTATGTCGGGATGTTCTGGCACAAAAAAACTTAATGTAACGTGAGTTCGATGAAAATTGATTAAAAATAATTGTTTAATTATTAGCACATTAGCGATATTTTTAGTAACTTTGTAGTGACCAAACCACAAGCATT
>CAJOLW010000006.1 GCA_905235525.1 uncultured Bacteroidaceae bacterium | reverse complement strand
GAAGCGTTATCGTGCCGATGTGCTCATCGAGGACCAGATTGCCAAGTATGACGAGAAGATTGAGAAGGAAGTGTCTAAGGCACGCAAGCGTTTTGGCGATAGTTTCGACGAGGCGCAGTATCGTGCCACTTCAGCCCGTGTGCTGGAGGAGCAGGCGAAGCGTGACGCCTTGCACCAGCGTTATCAAGAGGTGATGAACGCTGAAGGCGGCATCGACTTGGAGGGTTTGAAGCAGATCATCCTTGACGAAGGTATTGTTTGTCCCATCAGTGGCACAAGAAACTGGACAGACGTACGTCAGTTCAACCTCATGTTCAAGACAGAGATGGGAGCAGCAGCAGAAGGTGCAAGCACCATCTACCTCCGTCCTGAGACTGCTCAGGGTATCTTTGTCAACTACCTCAACGTGCAGAAGACGGGCCGCATGAAGGTTCCTTTCGGTATCGCCCAGATTGGCAAGGCGTTCCGCAACGAGATTGTGGCACGTCAGTTCATCTTCCGCATGCGCGAGTTCGAGCAGATGGAGATGCAGTTCTTCGTAAAGCCTGGCACCGAACTCCAGTGGTTTGAGGAGTGGAAGAAGCGTCGTATGGCTTGGCATCAGGCATTGGGCTTCGGTGCCGAGAACTACCGTTTCCACGACCACGACAAGTTGGCTCACTATGCCAACGCTGCCACCGACGTGGAATTCAAGATGCCATTCGGATTTAAGGAGGTGGAGGGCATTCACTCTCGCACGAACTTCGACCTCTCTCAGCATGCCAAGTACAGCGGCAAGAAGATTGAGTATTTCGACCCAGAGGACAACACTTCATACACTCCATACGTGATAGAGACTTCCATCGGTGTGGATCGTATGTTCCTCTCTGTGATGTGCCACAGTTACTGCGAAGAGCAACTGGAAGGTGGCGACACCCGTGTGGTGCTGCGTCTGCCTGCCGCATTGGCGCCTGTCAAGTTGGCTGTATTCCCACTCACCAAGAAAGATGGTCTGCCAGAGAAGGCTCGTGAGATTATCGACGGACTGAAGTTCCACTTCAACTGCAAGTATGAGGAGAAGGATCAAATTGGTAAGCGCTACCGTCGTCAGGATGCCATCGGTACTCCATTCTGCGTGACTGTCGATAACCAGACGCTGGAAGACAACACCGTCACTTTACGCTATCGCGACACCATGAAGCAGGAGCGTGTCAACATCTCCGACCTGCGTGGCATCATCGAAGACCAAGTGACCATCACCAGCCTGCTCAAGAATCTCAAATGATGAAAAAAGTTCTCTACATATTACCAATGCTCGCCTTGCTTTTTCTCGCATCTTGCAGTGAGAAGGACGAGGTGGACGAGTATGACAACTGGCAGGCAAGGAATCAGCATTATGTCGATTCCATCGCTTCACTTGCCGATGCAGGACGTGATGGTTGGACAAAAATCATTGCTTACAACCTCAACACACGGGAACCACGCCCAGACCTGAACAACAACTGCTACATCTATGTGCAGAAGTTGGAGAATGGAACAGGTGAAAATCATCCAGAGCAGAACGATTCTGTTCGTGTTCATTACATGGGTCGCTTGATTCCTTCCATGTCATACGCACAGGGTAATGTCTTCGACAAGAGTTACAGCACCTACACCTTCAACGAGGAGACGGACGTGCCCAAACTCATGCCGGCTGCCAACAATATCGTCACCGGTTTTGCCACAGCCTTGATGAACATGGTAGAAGGTGACCGCTGGAAGGTTGTCATCCCTTACTATCTGGGCTACAATCCCAAGGTGAATCCATCCAGTCTGGTTCCCGATTACTCCACCCTCATCTTCGACATCAAACTGGCGCGCCTCTACAAGTACCAAATTGATTTGGACACGTCATGGCATTAGGGTGAGTACATGGTGTGTGACGGAGCCACTTTCTCCGTTCTGACCATATCAAATAAAAAACGTAGCCCTCGGGTACGCATCGTCGTACTCGAGGGCTACGCTGTTTCGTACCCGAGGGGTACACCCTTTTATTTCACATTGCCAACCTTAATCAGGTACTCGGCAATCTGCACAGCATTCAAGGCTGCACCTTTCTTAATCTGGTCACCAGAGAGCCAGAAGGTGAGACCGTTCTCGTTTGCAAGATCCTTGCGCACACGACCTACATAGACATCGTCCTTGCCTGCCGTGAAGAGAGGCATAGGATACTTCTGATTCTTCGGATCGTCAATAAGCGTCACGCCCTCAGCAGCAGCGATAGCCTTCTGTGCGTCCTCCACGCTGACAGGTTTCTCAGTCTCCACCCATACAGCCTCGCTATGAGCACGGAGAGAAGAGATGCGTACACACATGGCAGAGCACTTAGCATCAGTGTGCATGATTTTGCGCGTCTCGTTGAACATCTTCATCTCCTCCTTCGTGTAGCCATTATCCTGGAACACATCAATCTGAGGAATCACGTTGTAAGCCAACTGATAAGCGAACTTGTTCACAGTAGGCTCCTTGCCTTCCACCAACTCCTTATACTGCTGCTGCAACTCAGCCATAGCGGCTGCACCAGCACCAGAAGCACTCTGATAACTTGCCACATGAATACGCTGGATGTGACTCAGTTTCTCAATAGGCTGAAGCACCACCACCATCATGATTGTCGTGCAGTTCGGGTTGGCGATAATGCCACGAGGACGATTCAGCGCATCGGCAGCATTGCATTCAGGCACCACCAATGGCACATCTTCGTCCATGCGGAAAGCACTGGAGTTGTCAATCATCACGGCACCAAACTTGGTAATGTCCTCAGCAAACTCCTTCGAAGTGCCTGCACCAGCCGACGTAAAGGCGATATCAACACCCTTGAAGTCATCGCCGTGCTTCAGAAGTTGCACTTCATACTCCTTGCCACGGAACGTATATTTCCTTCCGGCACTACGAGTAGAGCCGAAAAGCACGAGTTCGTCAATTGGGAAATTTCTCTCATCAAGAACACGAAGGAATTCCTGTCCTACGGCACCACTGGCACCGACGATTGCTACTTTCATCTTATTACCTTATTTATTGATTATTATTGCGATTTCGCTAAAAACGCTGCAAAGTTAGGAAAAAAGTTAAAAACTAAAAACTAAAAACTAAAAGTTTAAGTATCAAAGCCCTCATATTAACTAAAGATACCATTACTTTTCACTTTTAGTTTTTAGTTTTTAACTTTTTCATTAACTTTGCAAAAATTTTCATTTTGGACGCAATTACCACATATCTGCCCATCACCGACCCGACGTGGATTTTCTTCCTCGTGCTTTGTGTGATATTGTTTGCCCCGATGATCTTCAGCAAACTACGCATTCCGCATCTCATCGGAATGATTCTGGCAGGTGTGTTGATAGGTGAACATGGCTTCAATCTGCTGGCACGCGACGCCTCCTTCGAACTTTTCGGCAAGGTCGGCATCTATTTCATCATGTTTTTGGCAGGTCTGGAAATGGATTTGCAAAACCTGAAGCAAAACCGCGTCAAGGGTTTCACCTTTGGTTTCATCACCACCGTCATTCCTTTTGCCTTCGGATTCTTAGCCGGTTATTATTTCCTTGACTACAGTCTTCCCGCCTCTCTCCTTTTGGCATGTATCTTAGCCTCCCACACATTGGTTGCATACCCCATTGTGGGACGTTACGGACTGAGCAAGTCACCCGCCGTCACGATCTCCATTGCCGCCACGATGGTGGCACTACTCTCCGCCTTGCTCTTTTTAGCAGGCATCTCGGGTACCATCAAAGGGACGGGCGATTTTTGGTTTTGGGCATTCTTCGCCTTGAAGTTCGCTCTTTTCATCTTCGGCATGTTTTTCCTGCTGCCACGCCTCATCCGTGTGTTCTTCCGCAAGTTCAGCGACCCTGTCATACAGTTCACTTTCACGCTTTCCGTGGTGTTCCTTGCAGCCGCCACCGCTGAGTTCTGCGGACTCGAAGGCATCTTCGGAGCCTTCTTGGCGGGATTGGTGCTCAACCGTTTTGTGCCCAACACTTCCCCATTGATGAACCGTATTGAGTTTATCGGCAATGCCCTCTTCATCCCCTACTTCCTGATTGGTGTGGGCATGTTGGTCAATGTTGCCCCGATGTTTCACGAGGGTAAAGCCGCCGTGGTGGTGCTCATCATGGTGGTGGCAGGCACCCTCTCCAAATACCTGGCAGCCCTCATCAGTCGCAAACTCTTCCACATGACACGCACAGAAGGTGTGATGATGTTCGGTCTCACCGAAGCCCATGCTGCCGGTGCCTTGGCAATGGTGATGGTGGGTGTCAACCTCGAAGTGTCTCCAGGTGTACCCCTGATGAACAGCGCCGTGCTTGATGGTGTGGTCATGATGATTCTCATCTCTTGCATCATCTCCTCCATCGCCACCGACCAGGCAGCCAAGAAACTCAAGGTGGAAGCAAACGGAACCGACAAAAAGCAGCGACGAGACAGTACCGCGCTCGACGATGAGAAGATACTCATTCCCGTCAATGAGCCCAGCAATATCCGCACACTGATGTCCACCGCCTTCATGATGCGTAACCGTCAACTGAACCGTGGACTCATCTGCCTGAACATCATCAACGATGCCGACCTGAGTAACAAGACACAGGCACATAGCCGCGAATGTCTGGACATGGCAACAAGACTTGCCTCTGCTGCCGATGTGCCCATGCAGACACAGACCCGTCTGGCTGTCAATTTCGTCACTGCCACCATCCATGCTCTGCGCGAGAATGATGCCAGCGAATTGCTCATTGGCTTGCACCGCAAACGCCACGAAGGAGACTCTTTCCTCGGACTCTTTGCACAAGGACTCATCGACAACATGTCACGCCAACTCATCATCGTCAGCATGCACATCCCTGCCAACACCATCCGAAAGATTGTGGTGGCAGTACCAGAGAAGGCTGAGTACGAAAAAGGATTCTACCGTTGGATTAACCGTATTGCCCGTATGGCAGAAGACCTCGGCTGTCAAATGGACTTCTACGCCACCGAAGCCACAGGCAACCTCATCATGCGCTATATGCGCGACCGCCACAAGAGTGTGCGCGATGACTACGAAATACTTGATTCGTGGAACGACTTCCCAGCCCTCCGCCACGAACTCAACCCAGACCATCTGTTGGTCGTTGTCACAGCACGCAAAGGCAGCATCTCCTACCAGAGTTCCTTTGCTAAACTGCCCCACCAACTCCAAACCGATTTTGCCGACAATAGCCTCATGCTCATCTACCCTGACCAGCAAGAGGAAAACAACGAAATACACGCCTTCACTGCCCCCCACCACTACGAAACCACTTCAGGCTCTACCCGCATAGGAAGATGGTTGAGCAAGTGGATAGGAGAAATGGGGTAGTTTCATTTACAATTTGACAATTTACAATTTACGACATATTGGGTAATCGGATGATTTAATTATTTACCATGCGGTCGGAAAGTAAATCGTCAAATAATGAAATAAAAATAGATGGTAAATTGTAAATCGTAAAATTGTAAATAAAACCATGATACAACTCCACAACATCACCAAGTCCTTCGGCACCCTCCAAGTGCTTAAAGGCATTGACCTCCACATTGGCAAGGGGGAGGTGGTCAGCATCGTCGGTCCTTCTGGAGCAGGTAAGACCACCCTCCTCCAAATCATGGGCACCCTCGACACGCCCGACAGTGGCTCCGTCATCGTCGATGGCATCGACGTGACACGACTGAAAGACAAGGATATCGCCCGATTTCGCAACCAGCACCTCGGCTTTGTCTTCCAGTTCCACCAACTCCTGCCCGAGTTTACCGCACTCGAAAACGTCAGCATCCCTGCCCTCATCGCTGGTAAGAACAAGAAGCAGACTGAAACGCGTGCCAAAGAACTGCTCGACTACCTCAACCTCAGCGACCGCATCCATCACAAACCCTCCGAACTCTCTGGAGGAGAAAAACAGCGTGTGGCTGTAGCACGGGCACTCATCAACAACCCCTCCATCATCCTTGCCGACGAGCCATCTGGCTCCCTCGACTCCAAGCACAAGGAGGAACTGCACCAACTCTTCTTTGACTTGCGTGACAAGTTTGGACAGACTTTCGTCATCGTCACCCACGACGAGACACTCTCACAGATTACAGACAGAACCATACACATTAAAGACGGACTGATTTTATATGACAACGGACAACAGAAAACAGAAAACGGAGAGCAGACAACAGACAACAGACAACGGACAACAGAAAATGGACAATGGACAATGGGCAATGGAGAAGCAGCCGAAGAAAACCTTGCTGCTGGGCAAGAGGAACCAACTGAAAGTCTTGCGTGAGAAAGACCATGGTGTCTATCTCGAAGGAGGCGACATCGGAGACATTCTGTTGCCCAAACGCTATGTGCCACAGGGCACTAAAGTCGGTGACATCCTTGACGTCTTCCTCTATCTCGACCAAGAGGAACGCCTCATCGCCACCACTGAACATCCTCTCATCGAGGTAGGACAATTCGCCTACCTCGAATGCACATGGACCAACGAATATGGTGCCTACCTCAACTGGGGCTTGATGAAAGATCTCTTCTGCCCCTTCCGTGAGCAGAAAGTGCGCATGCAGCGAGGTAAACGCTACCAAGTCTATTGCTACATCGACGACAAGACCTACCGCATCGTATGCTCCAGCAAGATTGAGAAGTTCCAGAAAGCCATCAGCGAGAAACTTTCAACGGACAATGGACAACTGTCAACTCCCGACCGTCGTGTCCTCATAGGCGACTTCTCCACCCGCCTTTTCGAGCATCTCAAACTCTCCGACAAAGGTTTCACCCCCTATCATGACAAATCCCCTGCTGAAGAAATCTACGCCATGTTCGGCGTCAGCAAGAAGGTCTTCAAACAGGCAGTGGGCGATCTGCTCAAACGTGAACTCATCCAAATCAAACCCAGCGGCATCGAACTCACCATCAAAGGAAAAGCCACAGGCATAGAAGAATAGCCATGCCACACCTCATCCTCTTTCTCATTATATGGATTGCTGCGCACTTATACGGACAATCGCCAGGGAAAAGGTGTGATAATAAATGAAAGAATTTCTCATCAGGTCACCTTACCCATTGTTCGGGGTTGAGACGGGCACTTTCCTGACGAAGTTGGAAATGGAGGATATAGCGTCCATCGGAGTCTTGTCCGATGGCACCGAGGGTGTCTTTGGTCTTAACGGTCTGACCTTTGCGGACAGACACGGAGGAGAGTCCTGAATAGACGGAGATGTAGGAACCGTGACGAAGCATGACGATGTAGGAACCGCCATACTGGAAAACGGAACTGACAGTGCCATTGAAGACGGCACGAGCAGCACAGCCTTGCTGACCACGGATGTCGATACCCTTGTTGTCGAGGGTGACGTTGCGGAGTCCTGCCACGGAGTAATTGCCGTAGTGACCGACCACGCTGTAACTGCCAGTGATAGGCATAGGAAGACGACCTTTGTTGCCTGCGAAATTGTTGGAGAGTTTGGCGTCAGCACTGGCATCATTGCTCTTCCAAGCCTCGTATTTCTCGCGTTCCACTTTCTCTTCCTTGGCAGCCACCTTCACGTTGGCGTCGGCAGCCTTGGCATCGGCATTGGCTTTCTCAGCAGCCTTGCGAGCGGCTTCCTTCTCGGCAGCAGTCTTGGCAGCACGTTTGGCTGCCTCAGCGGCTTCAGCAGCCTTACGCGCCTTCTCCGCAGCGGCTTTGGCTTCAGCGAGTTTTCGTGCCTTCTCACGGGCTTCGGCTTCGGCTTTCTTGCGGGCTTCTTCTGCCTTGCGCTTGCGTTCTGCTTCAGCACGTCGCTGGGCTTCTATTTCGGCTTGGATGATGCGGTCAATTTCGGCATTGAGGGCTTGCTCTTTCTTCTTATAGTCCTGTATCTGTTGCTGCACGGTGGCGATGTTCTTGTTGAGGAATGCCACTTGTGTCTGTGCGTTTTCCTTCATGCCTTGCAGGGATTTCTTCTTCTGCTCGACGGTTTGCAGGTTGAGTTCCTTTTGGGACTTGGCTGCAAGGAGTTCATTCTGCTTAGCCTTGACTTCGAGTTGCTTCTCTTTGAGGAGTTCGCCCTGTGCCTTTTGGAAGGTGGAGTATTCCTGCATGTAGCGCATGCGCCGCACCATCTGGGTGAAGTTATCGGCAGAAAAGATGAACATGAGTTTGTTCTGCACGGAGCGGTTCTTGCGCATATAGACCATCGCCTTGGCATAGCGTTTCTTCTTGGTGTCAAGGTCTTTCTGCAACTTGCCGAGTTGAGTGTTGAGCGTGTCGATGGTGGAGGAGAGTGACACGATGTCACGATTGAGGCTGTCGATGAACTGCTGCTGTTTGCCTATCTGGTGGTCGAGCACCAGCACGCTATCAAGACTTGCCTTGACATTCTTGTTGAGTTGGGCGAGTTGTGCCTGTGACTGCTGACGTGCTTTCTCCGCTGCGGCTTTCTCGTTGCGGAGTTGCGTTTTCTTGTCAACAGGCTTCTGTTGTTTCTTCTGCTGAGTGGTAGTCTTCTTAGTGGTTGTAGTCTTTGTGGTTGTGGTTTTTGTGGTGGTTCGCTTAGTGGCAGTGGAAGCCTTTCCCCTGCTCTGCCCCCATGAGGGAGTGAGAAGTGAAACACTAAAAACTAAAAGTAATAATATCCTGCCTACTGCCTGCATCAATTACGAACTTACAATTTGACCATTTACAATGTACCATTTATCGGGTAATTCTCAATTCCCTATGATGCTGCCAAAGAGTTTGTTAGCATCGGTTTTGGCGTATTTTCCCGACACAGCGGTGTGGGGTTCCCAATTGGCACTGTTACCCTTATTGGAGAGTTTCAAGTCAAGTTTTATATCCTTTTTGGCAGGAATGGTATAAGCAAACTGGTCACCGCTCTTTGCCTCTTGCCAAAAGAACTCCTGAATGGTGTTGAAGTCGATGTTACGGCTTTTTAAGGCTGAGAACTCCTCGTAGTTGGTATCGACATAGCGCTTGTTCACACGGTCGATGATGAGCACCTTGTCGGGGGAGAGTTCAAGCCTGCCTATCTCGGCAATGCCCAAGATGGGGTCAACAAGGGTGAGTTGGATGACGTCGCCATAACGCATGCGGAGGTTACCTGTGGTGGTGACGTCTTTCCCTTCCTGTGTGATGGTGACACGCACCTTAGAGGTGAAGTTGGTGCCCACTGCCACTTTCATCTTGTTAAGGTCAGGGTCTTGCTTATCTGGGGACTTCTTCGAAGAAACAGTCGTGGAGGTCGTACCACTCCTGACGGGTGTCGTGACAGTCGTTGTCGGCTTTGTCTTGTCGCTCTTGTCTTTCATGGCCTTCTTGCTGGAATGGCAAGATGCCAAGGTCAGCACTAAAAAGAGAGTGACCCAAGAAAAAGTGAGAAATGTTTTTTCAAGTATGCTTGAAAAGTGAAAAGTGAATAATCTATTTTTCATATCCTATTTGTATTCGTATCTCGATGGACTATTTTTTCTTGGCTTTTTTGTTGATTTGTTTAATATGGTCTTGCACGTCGTCGCTCATTTCCTCTCCGTCACGCTCCATGAGTTCCACGACCTTGTCCATGTATTGCTTGGCTTCATCGTAGCGTTTCTGCTGGAAAAGCACCCATGCGTAGGTGTCGAGATAGGTGGCATTGTCGGGTTCCAACTCATTGGAAAGACGACTCATCTCCTCGGCTCGCTGAAGGTCTTTCTTCTTGAGGGAGAGGTAATAGGCGTAGTTGTTGAGCACCATCGCATCGTTCTTCTTATAGACCAAGCAGGAGTCGTATGCCTGAAATGCCTTGTCGTCTTGTCCGAGCCCATGGTAGATGTCGCCCAGAAGGGCATACATGTTGACACAGAGTTGCAGTTTGTTTTCGTTGTCGCTGTTCTCCACTTGGCCGAGTCCTGCACGAAAGGCTTCTGCCGCTTTCTCTTTTTCGTCAAGTTGGAAGTAACCCACACCTAAATAGTAGTAGAAAACTGGGTCGGCAACATGATAATCGACAGCAGGTTTGCACACATTGATGATACCAAGCGTGTCGTTGGCTTCGACCGCATAGGCAAGCAACTGCTGACGTGCCATATCGTTTTCAGGGTCAATGTCGAGCATCTGAGCCAAATAGGGCTTGACTGCCTCAACAGGCATCTTCTTGGTGACCATGTAGCGCACCTTGAGTTCAAGGATGTCTGTCTGTTCCTGCGGCTGTTGCAAGACTTTGTCAAAGAGAGACAAGAGTTGGGTGGAATCGGCATTGGTGGTGAGGTTCTCGCGCACCAGTACGCCCAACATTCTCACCCTCGTGGCATCATCCACGTCCTTGTTGGTCAGGAGTCTTGTGAGGTAATCCTGATAATGCACCGTATCGCCTTCCTGATTGTAGAAATTTGCCATAGACAGCAGAAGGGTCACATTTTCGGGGTCTTCAGCCTCCACCATCTTAAACTGCTTCAGCGCTTCCTCCTTTTTGCCTGCATCAAGATAAAGGTCACCGATAACCACCTGATAGCGCAAGTCATTAGGGTATTCATCGGCAAGGTTTCTCATCTCTTCAAAAGCACGTTTCTCATCGTTCATCTGCAAGAAGAGACGGAACTTCTCCATGGAGAGTTGTTCGCTCTTCCCTTCTTTCACCTCAATCTTATCGAGCACCTCCACCATCTTGGCATAGTCATTCTTCTTCTCATAGAGTTCAAGCAGCATCATCAACACCTCCCCTTTCTCTGGGAATATGCGCGCCATCTCCTCCACACATTGCAACGCTTCATCGTTACGGCGATTGTCGAGATAGAGCGTAACGAGATGATTTTTGTACCAATAGTTGTTGGGATAAAGCCTACAAGCCTTCTCCAAAGCCCTGATGGCAAGTGTGTCGTTCTTCACATAGCGATAAAGTTCTGCCAACTCATAAAGGACGGCTCCTGATTCAGGATCAAGTTGATGACAATAGTCAAACAAGTCGATGGCAGCATCGTACTTGTTGGCAAGTTTCTGCCGCATCGCCTCCTGAAAGATGTAGTCGAACTTCGCCTGCTGTGCAGAAACTACAGAGAAAGAACAACAAAAAACTAAAAGAGATAATATCCTTATGATTACTTGCATCGCGTTAGCCTAAATAGTAAATCACCCAATTGTACACTGTAAATTGTCAAATGGTAAATCACTTGGTTCCACTGTGTCCGAAACCTCCTGCTCCCCGTTCAGTTTCGTCAAGTACTTCCACCTCAATCAGTTGCGGCTGTTCATGCTTGGCAATCACCATTTGGGCGATGCGTTCACCATCGTTGATGACGAAAGGCTCGTTGGAGAGGTTGACCAAAATGACACATACCTCACCACGATAGTCAGCGTCGATGGTGCCAGGGGTGTTGAGTACGGTGATGCCCTTCTTGATGGCTAAACCTGAACGGGGACGCACCTGTGCCTCATAGCCTGCAGGCAGTGCCATGAAAAGTCCTGTAGGAACCAATGTGCGTGCCATAGGAGCCAGTGTGATCGGCTCGTCAAGATTGGCGCGCAAATCCATGCCTGCCGACAGCGGAGTGGCATAGGCAGGCAGTGGATGATGTGACTTATTGATAATCTTCACTTCCATAGTTGACAAATTTTGATGCAAAGATAAAAAAAAGTTAGGAGTTAGAAGTTAGGAGTTAGTAGTTTTTAACCATTCAAGTGTTTTTTTCATCTTGTGGACATATTTTACTCCTAACTCCTAACTTCTAACTCCTAACTTTTTTTTATCTTTGCACCATGAATTGGCTACAACTTATTTCCAATAAACGGCTTGGGCAGGAAGACTTGCACATCCATCGAAAAGACGACCGAACGGAGTTCAAACGTGACTACGACCGCCTCATCTTTTCTGCCCCTTTCCGCCGTATGCAGAACAAGACGCAGGTGTTTCCGCTGCCTGGTAGCGTGTTTGTGCACAACCGACTGACCCACTCGCTCGAAGTGGCAAGTGTGGGGCGCAGTCTGGGCGATGATGTAGCGCACAAACTCGTGGAGCGACATCCCAAACTGGCGGGTACGCTGTTCTGTGAAATCGGTTCTATCGTCAGTGCGGCATGTCTGGCTCACGACATGGGCAACCCACCCTTTGGTCATTCTGGCGAACGCGCCATCGCCTCCTACTTCAGCGAAGGAGAAGGCATCAAATACAAAGGACAACTCACCGCTGAACAATGGGCTGACATCACCCACTTTGATGGTAATGCCAACGCTTTCCGCCTGCTGACCCACCAATTTAAGGGACGGCGTGTGGGTGGTTTCGTTCTCACCTACTCCACCCTTGCCAGCATCGTGAAATACCCCTTCCCCGCCATCGAGGCAACCAAACAGAAATTCGGTTATTTCACTCAGGAACAGCCTCTATACGAGCGCATTGCCGCAGAACTTGGCATTGAGCGTTCGGCAACAGGGTGGCATCGGCATCCTCTCGCCTATCTGGTGGAGGCAGCCGATGACATCTGCTACGAAATCATGGACATCGAGGATGCCCACAAACTCAAGATTCTTTCTTTCGAGGAGACCCGTAGCCTCATGTTAGGCTTCGTGGCACCAGAACGCCGTGAGCACATCATCGAACGTGCTTCCGCCACTACCGACCTGAACGAGCAGGTGGTTTATTTCCGTTCTTGTGCCATTGGGGAACTGGAAAAAGAGTGTGTGCGTGTGTTTGTGGAAAACGAAGAAGCCATCCTCAACGGCACTTTCGAGAAATCACTCATCGACCACTCCTGTCCACTCGTACACGATGCTTATAAAGCGTGTGTAAAAGTGGCGATGAGCCGCATCTACCGCAGCCGCGACGTGGTCGATACCGAACTGGCAGGTTACAAAATCATCTACACCCTCATGGGACTTTTCATCCATGCGGTGATGAACCCTCAGCATGCTTACAGCCGTCTGCTGCTCGACCGCGTATCGTCTCAATATGAGGTGGATAGCCTTGACACCTACGTGCGCATCATGGCTGTCCTCGACTATCTCTCTGGCATGACCGACGTGTTTGCCCTCGACCTCTATAGAAAGATTAACGGTGAAAGCCTCCCTATGATCTAACCACCAGCATAACATTTGGCTCTAACTCCTTTAACTCCTCCTAACTCCTCAATAAAAAAAGTAAATGAAAGATGAATACAATATTTATAGTTCTTCCCATTCTGACACTGCTGATGTTCGACCTCGGACTGACATTGCGTCCTCACGATTTTCGGTTGATTGTACAACGTCCACTGCCTGTACTGGCAGGAGTCATCGGACAGATCGTCCTGCTGCCCCTTATCGCTTGGGCTGTAGGATCTATTTTCCATCTTGATACCTTCTTCTTTTTGGGCATCATGCTCATTGCTTGCAGTCCTGGCGGCAGTTCCAGTAACGTGTTTTCCATGTTGGCACGGGGCGATGTGGCACTTTCCGTCACACTGACGGCATGCAGTTCCATCATCACACTTTTCACTGTACCACTCATCATGGCATGGGTCACTGCCTACATCGGAACGGGTGCTGACGTGCATCTTCCTGTGGGTAACTTGCTGATGCAGAACTTGGTGTTAATGGCGGTGCCCATCCTGATTGGACTGGGCGTAGGCATAAAATGGACATCGGCAGCCAACCGCATTCACAACGTGTTGAAACGTGCGGCTTTCCCTGCACTTATTCTCCTCGCCACGGTATTTTTCATTCAACACACAGAGACCATCATACGTGAGTTCCCTTCCCTCGGACTCTGCATCACCGTGCTCATCTTGATTGCCATGAGCGGCGGAGCGATTCTTTCTTATCTTTTCCGTCTGAAGGGGGCAGAGCAGCGCACTATCGTCATTGAGGTGGGCATGCAGAATGCCGCCCAAGCCATCACCGTGGCTTGCAGCCCTTTGGTATTCAACAACGAGACCATCGCCATCCCTGCCATCATCTATGCTTTGATGATGAACGTCATCCTCCTCATCTATGTAGGCATTGCCAAGATGAAATTATGAAAAAGGCGCTGAGAACACACACGGAAAACGACCGCCGTTGCTATCAGATTGGCAACGGCGGTCGTTTGGGTTTCAGGATTTGAAGGCACTGCCGCCCATGAACTCGCGCAGGAGGGAGTGAGAAGGCAGGAAAGAGACGGGGATATCGTGAAAACGGTTGAGCACCCAGAGGAGACGCTGGGCTTCTCCATAATTGGGATCTGATTTTGGCACTTCTTCCAAGAGAGGGATGGCTTTCTTCTTGAGCAGGGCAAGTTCATACTGGAAGGCAGTGCAGAAATTGACATCGGCATTCTGCTGAAAAGGGATAATCCATTTCTCTTCGCCTCGACGCACAGAGGGCCATCGGGCAAGGGTGGCGGAGGCGGTGGTGTTGCGGAACTGGTGGTCGCGCACCATGCGACGGATGAGACGGTTGTCGGTGGTGGAGTAGTAGGTACCGTCGTCGTTCTTCGCCACGGTGAGTCCCGAGATGTAGATACGCAGGATGCTTTCGGAGGGGATGGATTCAGTGAGGAGGGGGTTCAACGCATGGATGCCCTCCATGATAAGGGTTGTCTTGGGCGTGAGTCTCAGCGTGTTGCCGCTTTTAAGGCTCTTGCCCGAAGCAAAGTCGTAGCGTGGGAGTTCGATGGTCTCCCCGCTGAGGAGTTGCGATAGATGTTGCTGGAAGAGGGCTATGTCAATGGCATGGATGCTCTCATAGTCGTATTCGCCACTCTCGTCGCGCGGAGTGCGTTCACGATCCACGTAGTAGTCATCCATAGAGATGCAGCGCGGTTCCAGCCCATATTGTTCCAGAGCCAAGCCGAGTTTCTTGCTAAAAGTCGTTTTTCCACTGGAAGAAGGACCGGCAATGAGCACAACCTTAATGTGGGGACGGTCAGCCACTGCTTTGCCAATCAGTTCGATGCCACGCCCCTGCAAAGCCTCAGCCACCCGAACCATCTTATAGGCATCGCCACGGTCAATGATGTTGTTCATCATACCGATGGAGTAGTTGACTGTCTTGAGGCGTCGGCTGAAAAGGTACTTTCCTTTCACACGATTGGCAAGATTTTCGATGGTTTCGTCCAGCGTCTTTCCTTCTATTTCGTGTTTCAACTGTTCACGGAGTTTCCAGAATGCACCATTCACCTCAAATTTTTCAGAACTTCGGTTGTTTCGGATAGTAAAAGTAGTAGGGGTACTCATAAGAAATCTTTTTAGTTTGCACGACAAAGATAGGTATTTTTAAGTGAAAAGTGAAAAGTGAAAAGTGAAAAATCAAAAAATCCTGCCATCCGAATGATAGTATTCTCCTATTTTTCACTTTTCAAGCACACTTGAAAAAACATTTCTTACTTTTCTTTGGTCACTTTTCACTTTTTTCCTATCTTTGCAGCCGCTAAACGGGAAAATGGCCCCATAGTTCAATGGATAGAACAAATCTCTCCTAAAGATTAGATCCGGGTTCGATTCCCGGTGGAGCTACCATCCAGCCCACACGCTGGGCGACTTTTTTCCACAATGCCTAATGGTAAACGCCAAAAGCAAAGCACCAAATGATCAATGGTAAATGGTCAAATGGTAAATGCGAGACGGGGTTAGTTTAGTTGGTAGAATATCGGTCTCCAAAACCGAGGGTCGGGGGTTCGAGTCCCTCACCCCGTGCATGAGAAAGGCTGACTTACATGGGTAGGTCAGCCTTTTTTGTACACCTTTGAAAACGGCAACGGCATAGTCTCCAATTCCACCACCTCAATGCTGCCTAAAAGGTAACGACACAACCTCCGAATCGACCTCGTCGACATCGGTTTGTCGACCTCGTCGACATCGACTTGCCGACGTCGACGAGGTCGATTTTAAAGTCTTTTCACTACGCTATCAAGGAAAAGCCAACTATGGTCATGGAGAATTACGATGTGCCCTCTTCTTGCTCTCGAAGAAAGTCAGGAGTGCGACGCAGGTACTCATAACCAAACTTGCAGCGCAGACAGTCACGTCGCTGGCAATAGTTGCGATGCAGTTGGATAAGAGCCTGGGAATCGGCAGCATTCTCGCAGGGAATGCCTGCTGATGCCCAATCGCGGATGATGGTGTTGTTCTCCGGTTTGAGTTGTTCCCAAAGAGAGAAAGCACGGTCGCAAAGGGAATGGTCAGACTTGTACTTGCCGTAAGCGAAGAGGATGGGAGCGACGCTGTTGATGACGACAAGTTGGATAGAGGAAGGCGAGAGGGTCTTTTCTATCGGTTGGGAAGGCGAGGAGGAGAAGGTGTAGTGGGTATGCCAATAGTCGCTCACATGGGTGAGCAGAAGGGCACTCACCTCATCAAGGTTCTGTGCGTTGAGCAGACGGGAGAGGTTGAGCCGCTGTTCATAGTAGAGCATGGCGAGTTGGGCGATGCGGATGTGGGGGAAGTTTTGGGGACGAAGTCGGAGGAACTTCCACACTTTCGGGTCGATGGGAGTGAGGGTGAACTTCTGGCGCAAATAGCGGTACTCCCTTTGTAACTGCTGGTAATAGTCATCCTCATGATTGTCTTCGAGCAAGCCTGCCTGACCGAAGAAGATGGCTTCAATCTGAAAAAGGCTGTCCCGATGCTTGCCGACGGCACTCATCGGGATGGATTGTGCCCACTGCTCGAAGGCGTCGCCATTGATGCCAAAACCGAAGTTGCGGGCAAGGGTGACGAAGAGCGTATCTTCCCAATTCTTGTCGAGGGCTTCGCGGCGTTGCATGATTTGACGGGTGCGTTCTTCAAAGCGTTCGAGAGTGAGGGAGGTCATCCAATTGTGGATGAGGAAGGTGGAAAGTTCGCCAATCACATGACAGCAACGAGGTCGGCAGTCGTTATGGCTCAGTTCGGAGTAGTTCTCCTCCACATAAGATGGCACAGAGAGTTGCAGTTGTGGAATCTCCTGTCCATTGGGATAGAAGAGCCTTTGGTCTATCTCTGCTGCCACATGAAGGATGATGCTCTCGTAGGCAGCATCGGTGTCGTGATGATGGCGAAACCAGTCGCTGGTCTTCTGGTGAATCTCCACATTGCCCACCCACTCGATGCCATTCAGTTTGATTTTTGCCCCCGTAAAGTCAGGACCCGCATCGGTGTTGTGAATGCCAGGATTGAGTACCTCCAAGTGCCGTCCATCAGTTGTGCGAAGTTCGTGCAAGGGGAAAATCTTATGTTTCCACGTATAGTGAAGCAGTTGTTCCATGGGTTTTGTATTAAAATTTGTTCAAAGGTACTCAATAACTCCTAACTTTTCATTATCTTTGCAGTGTTTTTTAGAAATAAAGTCAAAAACCAAGGATAGAAAGATGAAAATAGCATTGATAGGATACGGCAAGATGGGCAAGATGATTGAACAGATTGCTTTGAGTCGCGGTCACGAAATCGTGAGCATCATTGACATTGACAACCAAGAGGACTTTGAAAGCGAGGCTTTTGCCAGCGCGGATGTGGCGATTGAATTCACCACCCCACAGACAGCCTATGATAATTACCTGAAGGCGTGGAAGGCTGGCGTGAAGGTAGTGAGCGGCAGCACAGGATGGCTGAAGGAACATGGCGATGATGTGAAAAAAGCCTGCACCGAGGGAGGAAAGACCCTCTTCTGGGCAAGCAACTATTCGATTGGTGTGGCTATCTTCAGTGCCATCAACAAGTATCTGGCAAACATCATGAACGGGTTCCCTCAGTATGACGTGAAGGAGGTGGAAACTCACCATGTCCACAAACTCGACCATCCTTCTGGCACGGGCATCACACTGGCTGAGCAGATTGTGGAACGACTGGACCGCAAGAAAGACTGGATCATGGGCTACTTGCAACAGCCCGACGGTAAGGTGGAGGGAAGCGACGAGGTGGCTACGGACTTGCTGCCCATCAGTTCTGTCAGACGTGGAGAGGTGCCTGGCATCCACTCCATCACATGGGACAGCGAGGCAGACCAAATCACGATTACGCACGATGCACACTCACGTCAGGGTTTTGCCTTGGGAGCCGTCATCGCGGCAGAGTTTACCGCCCAGCACGAGGGACTGCTGAGCACAGACGACTTGTTTAAGTTTTAAGTAAAAAAATAAAAGTTAAAGACTAAAAGTATAAGTATCCTCCATTTGGATTGTGTGCCAGGAGAGGCTAAGTAACTCCTACTTTTAGTTTTTAACTTTTCACTTTTAGTTTACAAAATGGCTTTCGATTACAAAAGTTTCAAGAAAACTCGTTCAGGTGAGAACGACAAACCTGCATGGGCAGGATGGAAATGGGTGAAGTTTGGCGTGGCAACCATCTGCTACTTGGCTTTCCTCTATTGGGTGAAGTCGTGGTGGGGACTGATTGTGCTACCGATTGTGCTACCATTCATCTATGATGTCTATATCAGCAAGAAAATCAAGTGGACATGGTGGAAGGAACTGGAAAGTGATATTGCCCGCACCATCATGAGTTGGGTGGATGCCATCGTGTTCGCCTTGGTGGCGGTGTATTTTGTCAACAACTTCTTCTTCCAGAACTACCAGATTCCTTCTTCATCGCTGGAGAAAACGCTGATGACGGGTGACTTCCTCTTGGTGAGCAAGATGAGTTATGGTCCTCGCATTCCGCAGACACCGCTCACCATGCCTCTGACACAACACACCATCCCGATGCTGAACTGCAAGTCGTACATCGAATGGCCACAATGGGAGTATCGCCGCGTGAAGGGCTTTGGCAAGGTGGAATATGGCGACATCGTGGTGTTCAACTACCCTGCTGGCGACACGGTGGCTGTCAACTATAACGGTGACTATTACAGCCTTTGCTATCAAGAAGGGTGCTTGGCTGCCAACGAACAGGGATATGAAGTGCCACTGATGGAAACACTATCAGCCAAAGAGCAACAACAGATGTGGGATCAACTCTACGGCATCGGAAAACAGATTGTGGCAACTAAAACGAACATCTATGGTAGTGTGACGACTCGTCCTGCCGACCGTCGTGAGAACTATGTGAAGCGATGTGTAGGATTGCCGGGGCAGACACTGGAAATCAAGGATAAAATTATCTATGTAGATGGAAAGAAGCAGGAAACACCAACGTTCGCACAGTTTAACTATAAGGTTTATACACACAACAGCCAAGTACTCAGCGATGCTTTATGTGAAGAATTAAATATCAGCGATGAAGATCGTGACAAGATACTTGACCACAACCAAGGCATTCCACTCACTCATATGGCTGTAGAAGCACTACGAGCAAATAAAGAGTTTTGCGACAGCGTGGTGGAAATCAAAGACGGCTATTGGGGCAACCTCTATCCGCTCAATCGTCAATATGGTTGGACACGAGACAACTATGGCCCCATCTGGATTCCAGCCAAGGGCAAGAGCGTGAAACTGACACAAGATAATATCGCTATTTATGAACGACCTATCCGCGTGTATGAGAAGAACACATTGGAGGTGAAGGATGGAAAGATTTTCATCAACGGCAAGCAGACCAACGAGTACACTTTCAAAATGGACTACTACTGGATGATGGGCGACAACCGCCACAACTCAGCAGACAGTCGCTATTGGGGGTTCGTGCCTGAAGACCACATTGTGGGCAAGCCACTGTTCATTTGGCTTTCGCTCATCACAGACAGATATGGCAAGTCGCATGGTGTGCGCTGGAGCCGCCTGTTCACCTGGGTGGACAACATAAAATAAATAGCATGGTTCTTTCTTCGGCCTACCTTCCCCCCATCTCATGGTTCTTCCCTCTCGCCAAGGGAGAAGCCGTAATAGTGGAGCAATACGAGAACTACCATAAGCAGACTATTCGCAATCGTTGCACGATTGATTCCCCGAATGGCCCGTTGAACCTTTCCATCCCGATTGACCGCAGCAACTTCGTAGAGGGAAAGTGCCTGATGAAAGATGTGCGCATCAGCACACACAACGACTGGCAACGGCAGCATTGGTACGCTTTGGAGACAAGTTACTTCAATTCTCCCTTCTTTGAGTACCTGCAAGATGATTTCCGCCCCCTCTATGAGCAACAATGGACTTTCCTCATCGACTTCAATGAAGCCTTGATACAAAAATGTTGCGAGATGCTTGACATTCAGCCAAACATCTCGCGTACTCATAAATATATAGGATTAACTCCGCTCGAATCGGATTTCCACCCTACCCCCTATTACCAAGTCTTTCAACAAAAGCACGAATTCTTACCCAACCTTTCCATCATCGACCTCATCTTCAACTTGGGCAATGAAAGTCTGCTGTTCCTTAAAAGATAAGATTCTGAATGCGGGGAAGCATTTCTACGGTTTCTTTCTTCAAAGCCTTCGTATTGATTGCATTCTGGAAATTGGGCAAGTAATGTAAATCTGAACCAAAGAAACTGTAATAGCCTTTGGATAGCATCATCAACGCTTTCTCCTGTGCGGATTTACCATAACCACCTGCAAGAGAAACTATATTCATCTGCAACTTCACACCCTTTGAATAGAGGTAGTCATAATCGGTGTCGGTCATATAGCGATACCGCTCAGGGTGAGCAAGAATGGGTTGATACCCCTTTTCCTTGACACGCTCCAACGTTCCATGCAAGTCAATAGGAGGTTGGTAATAAGATGTTTCCACCAGCAAATGATCCCCTTTGTGACCTATCGGCAACAGTTCATTAGCCTCCAAACGTTCATTAAAAAGGTTGTCCATCATGTTTTCGGCTGCCAGATTCAGTTGCACCGTACCTTGATAAGCCTCCTGCAACTCTTGGAAACGTTTACGAAGTTCTTCTGGTGTATTAGGCATATCCTCCATGATGTGAGGAGTAAGCCACACCTCACGAATGCCTATCTTCTCATAGTAAGCAAGCACTTCGAGAGAATCTTCCAGACTCGGGATTCCATCATCAACACCAGGAAGGATATGGCTATGCCAATCGGTAGCACCATTGAAGATTCCCGTGTTAATCAGTTTCTTTTTGGTATTGAACAATGAAAACATAACTATCACACTTTATTTGTTTGAGTTGCAAACAACTCTTTTTTAGACCCAGCAAGGGCTTCAGTTGATCCTCTTTATAGAGAATCCACACCGAAGTACAAAGGAATGCCAAGAAGAGAACAACAAGGACAATTTTGGTACGTCCAGGTCCTGCTTTCTTCACAGGCACGGTCGCGCTTTGCAAGGTAGTGAAAGAAGGTGTCTCTTCCTGCAACTTCGCCTCGGCAGCCATCAGTTGCTGCGCCAAAGAGTTATAGGCATTGTACTTGAGTTGCATGTCATTCTCAAGATTAATAAGTTTGGTGCGGTCGCTTTGGTACATCAGGTCTTGGTTGGCATCCGCATAAGAAGCATACTTATCCCGAGACTCATCATAACGGATTTTGGCCTCTTCACACAATTTGCGATTGTATTCCAAATCCACACGAGCCTTCTTGGTACGATAATCTGTGATGAAATCCTGAAGACGTGCCTTCACGGAATCTGCCATGGTGGCACAAATCAATGGGTCTTGGTCGGTCACAGAGATGGTGATGACCAAAGTCTTGTTGTCAACATCACACACCACTTTCTTTTCAAGTGATTCAACAATCTGTGTCTGTGTTTTGGTCAGTTGGAAGGGGTCAATCAGGTTTTCATCAATGGAATCCTCTTCAACTGGCAGAAGACTTGCCAACCCCTCCACTGTAGCACCAATGGCTGCTGTCCACCAGGGTTCTTTCTGATTATTCATCAGATAGTCGTAGTAACTCATGAGACGGGTACTATCTTTCTTGTGCACGGGGATATTGAACAAACTCACCTTAAAGTCTGTGGAGTTCACCAAATCAGGGTACAACGTGGGATAGAGAGCCTCTGAACCCATCGCTCCTGAACCCATCTTCAATCCAAACTGAGAAGCAAGCGCACTGAGAGAGTTCGATGTGTGACCGGTCGTCAACTCTGGTGCCAACTGCACCTCGCATGTGTAATAGTTAGGAATAGAGAGCACGATGATACAAACCAACACAAAAGTGAGGGGAAGCACTTTCCAATACAACTTCTTGCGCTTCTTGAGAGCCTCAAATAAAGCCTTAAAGTCAATGTGACTTTCTTCTTCCTGACCTTCAGGTTCTATATATTGTTTTTGATTATCCATAACGCTTCTTTTTTATTTGGTCAGGTACGAAATCAAAGCCACCATTGTAGCAAGCGGGCTCAACACACTCCCCCATGCCATAATATTAGAAACATATGTTTCCTCTTCTTGCTCGGCACAACAATCTCACTTCCAGGTTCAATAGTTGTTCCTTTTGTGACACGAGCCATCATACCATTCTGATATATCACAAATGACTTCCTTTTCTTTGCTGACTGACCATATCCTCCTGCATTGTTGATGTACCATTTTGCTTTTTTCCCTTCTACATATGTCATCGTATTAGGGAATTGAACATCGCCAGAGATTCTGATTGTACCATTATATTCTGGAATATCAATGCGGTCATTCTCACGCAAGACAAGATCATACCTGCTTCCCGGCTCTTTCAACGCCTTTTCCAAATCAATACCAACAGAATAGGTGTTATCCGTTTCCATCTTATTCCAAGAGATGGAATCCTTCTCGTCCAAGGCATCACGCAGAGATTGCAAAACAGCACGTTTACGGACACGCTCTTCACCGTTCATCTGGCGAATCAAACGCGCACCTTTCACATAAGCATCTTTGGTCACACCGCCAGCCATCTGAATGGCATCTGTCAAACGAAGATTCTTCTTCTCCAAAGTAAATGCTCCTTCGTAGTTCACTTCACCTGTTACAGTGATATTCTTAGGCATTACATAGCCTGGACTACGACGAACGTGCACCACATCGTATGGCTGAAGGTAGAATGCTCCACTGCCGTCTTTAATGACAAGCCCATCCTTGATGTCAAACTGGAACGTCTCTGCAATATCACGAGTTTTCTCGGTCGAATAGGGGTCGTTAATACGACGACTGATGTCAACGCGTGCCAGCGATGCTCCATCACGCAGACCACCTGCCTGAACAATCAAGTCTTCAATGGTAGTGTTTTCAGCATATTCATAATCACCTGGGGTCATCACTTCACCCGTAATGGTGAATGAACGCTCCTTCCGGAGTTCTTCTTGGGTCGGGATGAACACAACATCCTCATTCTTCAAAGGAATATCTGCCACCGTACCATCCATGATACCTTTCACATCTATCGGAATCACCTCCAGGGTACGGTCTTCTTTCAAACGGTGAATGATGGCGTGATCCAAGAATGCGTCTTCTGTCAAACCATCAGCAGCCAGAATAAGGGTACGCACCGAACAAACATCGCCACTAATGTTGAATTGTCCCGGGCGGAACACGGCTCCTTTGATTTCAACCATATTATCGTAACGATTGAGAATAGCATCTACAGACACAGCATCGCCATCGTCAATGGTAAATGCATTCATCTCAAACTCATCAATATTGTGCACAGTATAGCGTTCACCTGTCTGTCGAACAAGACGTACGGACTTTTTGTAAGCATCGCCTGTATAGCCACCTGCATACTTGAGCAGCGTACCTACAGTTTCCGTTTTGCGCATTTCATAAAACATCGGACGCTTTACATTACCCGTGATGCCGACCAAACAATCATAAGGCTCTACATGGATGACATCATCATCTTCCAGATTAATATTTCCTGCCAATCTACCATTCAGAAGGTATTCATAGAAATCGACAACCGTCACCAGTCTTCCGCCTCTATAAACCTTGATGTTACGCAACGTACCCAAAGGCTTGATACCTCCTGCCATGGAGATTGCATGGAACACTGTAGCGAATGATGACATATTGTAAGTTCCAGGATTGTTCACCTCGCCCATGATGTTCACCATGATGGAACGGGTTTGCCCCAATGTCAGACGGACACTTGAGCCTTGATAATGCTTACCCACCGTTGCCTTAATTTTACTTTGGGCAGCAGCCACCGTAAGGCCACTCACATGGATAGGACCTACGCCAGACACCGTAATAGTTCCTTCAGGAGAAATTGTATACACAAGTGTTTTTTGGGACTCTCCATAAATGTCAATCACCAACTGGTCGCCTGCACCCACAACATAGTTCTGAGGGGTCGGGACATTGGGATTCACAGAGATACGACGGAACTGATCATGTCCAAACACGCGCTTGCCTGCAGTTTCACCCTGCACATTTTGAGTGGATTGTACGTCGCGCTCTACATCCGCATGCTCTTCTGCGGCATCAGCATAAATTTCACCCGTAGTACCACGACGCCCTGTAGTCAACTCTTGGGATGAAGTACCATCACCATTGCCCTGCATACGGTCGGTTGCCATCGAAACAGCACCATCTGCAGCAGCAGAAAGACCTGAAGTTTTGAGTCGAGAGTCATACTGGTTGCGAATTCTGCGTATTTGTTCGATTTGTACCCCACGTTGCATCAATCGTGTGACAATCTGCGATTGGCTTGCGCCCGCCTTTGTTTCCTGGGCAACAAAATCCATCACTTGTGAATCTGACATCTGCGCAAAAACACCCAGCATTGTCGTTAAACACAACAAGGATGCCAACAAAACTCTTTTCATATCAAATTATTCTTTTCAAATTATTCTTTTATTTTTTCTCATCATGGTCGGACGACCTTTTTCATAAATCGATTTGTACCATTTCTGTTTTCATCTCACTTGGCACATGATTTCCATAATTGATGCAAAGTTACGACTTTTTTTCGCTCTTCTTGTGAAAAGTTCTCATTTTTTATTAAAAAACAAAAAAAATTTAATAATTTTGCACGTCATTTCAATATTATGGCTTTAGAAGGAGAAGAGTTCAGAGTTGACGTGGATCAAGTCTTGAAGGACAAACTCGGTGAAAAATCCAAGTTTGTTCCTCGGTTTTTGGTATCATGGCTGAAGCAGATCATCCACCAGGACTGGATGAACATACATCTATGCGGAGAAGGGAAAGGACAAGTGGGAGTTGAGTGGCTAGATGGGTGTCTCAGGTATCTGAATTGCACGATGAAGGTACAAACCAACATTGATGGAATCATTCAGGAAGGTTTAGACGCCTTGCCCAGCAACGAAGGAGGACGTTACTTCACCATTGTGAGCAATCACCCTCTTGGCGGGCAGGATGGGATTGCGTTAGGCTCCATCATTTGTCACAAGTATGACAGCCAGATGGTTTATCTCGTGAATGACATCTTGATGAGTTTTAAGGGGCTTGCACCCCTTTGTGTGCCCATCAACAAGACAGGGCGCAACAGTCGGAACTTTCCCAAGATGGTCGAGGCAGCCTTTCAGTCGGAGAAGAACGTGGTGATGTTTCCGGCTGGACTTTGTTCTCGCAAGGGAGAAGACGGCATCATTAGGGATATTGAGTGGAAGAAGACCTTCATCACAAAGTCTGTACAATATCAAAGGGATGTAATTCCCGTTCACTTCTCCGGTCACAATTCTGACCGTTTCTACAACATAGCCCGTTGGTGCAAGCGTCTACACATCAAATTCAACATTGCCATGCTCTATTTGGCCGATGAAATGTACAAAAACCAAGGGAAAACTTTCACAGTCACCTTCGGCAAACCCATTCCATGGCAGACTTTTGACAAATCGAAATCCCCTACAGAATGGGCACAATGGGTAAAAGAAAAGGTTTACCAACTTAACAAAGACGCATCCAATAAATAAGAATAAGGAAATACAAGATATGGAAGCAGAAATCATCGCACCTATTCCCAAAGAGGTGCTGAAATCGGAACTCACCGACGAGCGGCGATTGCGTATGACCAGCAAGAGCAACAATGAGGTTTATGTTGTCACATGGCAAAATGCCCCCAATGTTGTTCGCGAAATCGGTCGTCTACGCGAAATAGCCTTTCGTGCTGCTGGTGGTGGTACAGGCCTTGATTGCGACCTCGACAAGTTCGACACGATGGAAAACCCCTACAAGCAACTCATCGTGTGGAACCCCGAATCGGAAGAAATCATCGGTGGCTATCGCTATATCCTTGGTCCAGATATACAGTTAGACGAAAAGGGACAGCCTATCCTTGCCACCAGCCACATGTTCCATTTCTCTGACAAGTTCATCAAGGAATATATGCCCTACACCATCGAATTGGGACGTTCATTCGTCACGCTCGAATATCAGTCCACTCGTGCCGATGGCAAGTCCATCTTCGCCCTTGACAACCTGTGGGATGGACTTGGTGCCTTGGCGGTTATCATGCCTGGATGCAAATATTTCTTCGGCAAGATGACCATGTACCCCAGTTACAACCGCAAGGGACGCGACATGATTCTCTATTTCCTGCGCAAGCACTTCGGCGACAAAGACGGACTCGTCATTCCCACCAAACCTCTTGAATTGGAACATGACCCGAAAGAATTTGAGGAACTTTTTTGCGAGGACTCTTTCAAGGAGGACTACAAGATTTTGAATCACGAGGTACGCGCCCTTGGTTATAACATTCCCCCATTGGTCAATGCCTACATGAGTCTCTCCCCCACCATGAAGATGTTTGGCACTGCCATCAACTATGGCTTTGGGGACGTAGAAGAAACCGGCATCCTCATCGCTGTCAGCGAGATTTATGATCAAAAAAGAATCCGATATGTTGACAATTTCGCCAAAGAACATCCAGAATTCGTCCAAATCACCAGTGGAGCCAACAAGGTCATCTACGAGCCCAAAAACAAAAAAGAAACACTAATGGATGACTTCGATCCCGTGAAATAAAGATATTTTACACATATATTTATTATATTAAGTAGCACAAAGCATCAGTTTTTGTGCTACTTTTTTTGTCAATCCAAATAAAATGTCTAATTTTGCACAAATTTTGGAAAACTGTGTAATACTTAAAGGTTTTATGGCATTTACAAGAATCACCGCTGCAGAGGCTGCAGCACTCATCAAAAATGGAGACAACATTGGTCTGTCTGGCTTCACTCCAGCAGGCACCCCAAAAGCAGTAACGGCAGAAATTGCCAAGATTGCTCATGCTGAGCACGAGGCAGGACATCCTTATCAGATTGGCATCTTCACAGGTGCATCAACAGGTCAGTCCTGTGACGGTGTGCTGTCTGACGAGCAAGCCATCCGCTACCGTGCTCCCTATACCACCAATTCTACCTTCCGCAAGCATGTGAATGCTGGTGAGATTGCCTACAATGACATCCACCTCGGCATGATGGCTCAGGATCTCCGTTATGGATTCCTTGGACAAGTGGATTGGGCTATCCTTGAAGTATGTGCCATCGAAGAAGACGGCAAGGTATATCTCACTGCTGCAGGTGGCATCTCTCCCACTGTAGCACGTTTGGCACAAAAGGGCATCATCCTTGAGTTGAATGCTTTCCACTCGCCAAAATCAAAAGGTCTGCATGACGTGTATGAACCACTTGACCCTCCTTGTCGCAAGCCTATTCCAATCGAAAAGGTGACGGACCGCATCGGTACTCCATATCTCCAACTTGACCCCAAGAAGGTGGTGGGTGTCGTTGAGTGCAACATTCCCGACGAGGCACGTTCCTTTAAGGATGCCGATCCTATCACCGACAAGATTGGTGAGAACGTGGCAAACTTCCTTATGGGTGAGAAAAAGCGCGGCATCATCCCTCCTAACTTCCTTCCTTTCCAGAGTGGTGTGGGCACTACAGCAAATGCTATCCTCTTCGCACTCGGAAGCAACCCTGAAATGCCACAAATGGAAGTCTATACAGAGGTGCTCCAGAATGCCATCGTTGACCTCATGTTCCAAGAGAAAGTGAAGTGTGCTTCCACTTGCTCACTCACTGTCACCAACGACAAACTCTTGAGCATCTACGACAACATCGATTTCTTTAAGGACAAACTTGTGCTCCGTCAGTCAGAAATCTCCAACAACGCCGAGGTGATTCGCCGTTTGGGACTCATTGCCATCAATACAGCCATTGAGGTTGACCTCTACGGACACGCAAACTCCACTCAGATTTGCGGCACCAAGATGATGAACGGTATCGGTGGTTCTGGCGACTTCGAGCGCAACGCCTTCCTCAGCATTTTCACTTGCTCATCTGTAGCCAAAGGTGGTGCTATCTCTGCCATTGTACCGTTCTGTAGTCATGTAGACCACACCGAGCACGATGTCAACATCATTGTAACTGAGCAGGGTGTAGCCGACCTTCGTGGCAAGAGCCCTATTGAGCGTGCACATGCCATCATCGAGAACTGTGCACACCCCGACTACAAGCAACTCCTTTGGGACTACCTCAAGATTTCGCAAAAGGGACAGTCATGGCACAACCTTGCTGCCACCCATGCCTTCCACGACACATTCATCAAAGAAGGCGACATGCACAAGGTGGATTTCAGCAAATTCGCATAATACATATAAAGAATAATTTATGATCATTCGTGGTTAATTCGTGATCATTCGTGTTGAAATAAAAACATGAATTACCAAGAATTAACCACGAATTTTTTCATCAATTCTATTGACAAAACATCACGGTTTATGAAGTTCATCTCATGGAATGTTAATGGTCTCCGTGCCGTATGTGGTAAGGGCTTTTCCGAGGTCTTCACCACGCTCGACGCGGATTTCTTTTGTCTGCAAGAGACGAAGATGCAGGAGGGACAACTCGACCTCGCCTTTCCTGGCTATCAGTCCTATTGGAACTATGCCGAAAAGAAAGGTTATTCAGGCACAGCCATCTACACTAAGCACACACCTCTCTCCGTCACCCTTGGATTGCCCGATGAAATCGTCTCTTCCATGTCTGACAACGGGTGGCTCGGCATGAATACAGAGGGACGTGTCATCACCCTCGAATATGAGAAATTCTATGTCATCACTGTTTATACCCCCAACTCTCAAGATGGGCTCAAACGCCTTAACCAACGCATGACATGGGATGATGCTTTTCGTCTCTATATACAAAAACTTGATGCACAGAAGCCCGTTCTTGTTTGTGGCGATATGAATGTGGCACATGAAGAGATTGACATCAAGAACCCGAAGTCTAATCGCCACAACGCCGGTTTCACCGATGAAGAACGTGCCAAATTCACCGACCTCCTCAATGCTGGTTTCACCGACACATTCCGTCATTTCTTTCCTGATACTCCCGATATCTATTCGTGGTGGAGTTACCGTTTCCATGCCCGCGAAAAGAATGCCGGTTGGCGCATCGACTATTGGCTCTGCTCCAACCGACTTCAATCCCAACTCCTATCAGCAAAGATACACACTGACATCTTGGGCAGCGACCATTGCCCCGTAGAGGTGGAGGTGGCACTTTAAGTCTATTTCTCAATGATGTCCATTCGATGAATAGGCTCAAGCTCTGAGAGGTCTATTTCCACCCATCATCCTTTCCTTTTTCTATTGTGGACAGGAACTAATTGCTGGCGCCTTTCGGCTGCTTCTTTTTCCATATCTATGATTTTCGCTTGAGGGAATCGCTGGCGCAGTTGCGCTTCTTCCTCCTCTGTCATATCACCACTGAAATGGATGGTGATGTTTGTAATCTTGACGTTGTCCATCCATGCGGGAATGTTGACTGGAACGTTCTTAAAAGTGAGATCCAAATTTGTGATACTGTCCACTCTGGAAAAAGTGGCAGGTACCTCCGGTCTTTTTTCATTCATCGTATAGTGGAGATACCCATATTTGGCTTCTTCCTTCAGATGTGAAAGTTCCTCGGCTTCCTCGTCAGAATGGCGGGCGAACCACCCAATCTTAGGAGTGAGCGCCTTGGTTTGGGCGTCTTCTTCCACACCCACAAATCCTGCCCACAATTCCATCGGGAAGACCTTCCGTATTTCATGCGTGGCGGGGTCATAATAGGCATGTTTGAAAGGCACGCGCACCATTTCTGATGGCATGTCTTCTGCCCAAAACTTTTCTTTTATAGCAGTTCCCTCAACCTTATCAAGAAAAAACCTCAGGAACCAGCCGTCCAATTTTGTCGTTCCCTTTTCATCATACATACCACAATACACCTTGGACTTCAATTCATCCACACGCGTTTTCTTCACGATGTCTTGCCAGAAAGCCTGGTTGGGGTTCCCTTCCGATGCTTTCACAAATTCCGTCAATATTTCATCCAATTCTTTTGACCACTTTTCAAGACCATACTTCGACAAGCCACGTGCTTTCTCACGCACCTTCTGCCAGTCTTCATGAGTGCCTTCGAGCGTGATGTACGGAATGCCGCATCCTGCAACCAAGTTCCAATAATTGAAATAAGTCTTGACCACATCTATCAACGTGATTTGCGAGGCAATCCGCTCAGTGAAGCCTGTGGTGGTGAAATTGGCTGTCAGCATCTCTGCCACCTCCCCCTTTGTATTTTGGGCAACACAAGCGGAAAAGTCGTTCAGCAGTTGCTCCCAATCGCCATTGCCTGTCTGCTCTAAGATGTCATTGTTCGAATCGACCACCAAATCCATCTTCCCCTCATGCGCCACAAAATAGTCACGCATCACGTCCGAATGTGCATTCACATAGGCAGAAAAGTTCTGTGCGATGATAAGCCACACAATGTCGGGCGAAAGCACCACGGGGCGATGGTCAGCATACGCCTGCACCATACATTTATAAAAATTATCCTCCGCCATGTAGCAGAATTCGTCCTTGTCAAAACTGGTCTTCACCACTTGTCGAAGTTTGGACGGAATCTTCAGCGTATTGCCCACAATCTGATCTGCAAGCGCTTTACCGTCTTTGTGCATCGTCAATTTCTTCTTAGGGGCAGGCAACTCCCCATCCACAACGAAAGTGATGCTCGAGTTCGTGCGTTTGAGAATATTGTCATTCTTCTTCTGCTTCTTGGGCTTCTTGGTTGATGGAGCCTTTTCTTGCACCGACTGGTTCCAGGCTTCATCCACAATGTTGTCAATGTCGAAACGCTCCATTGGGGTAGATTTGTCAAGAGGCAATGGAAGTGTGTAGGCATGCACCTGAGATTGACCAGGCACGGTTGGTTGACTCAATCCATAATTGATGGTAGAGAAAGCGAGGCAAACGAATGCCAATAGCATAATGCGATTTTTTTTCATAAGGCAAACTTGTTTTAATGACACAATTTTTTGTTTGATGCAAAGGTGGGGGTTCTTTTGTATCTCACAAAGAAAATCAGTTCACAAAAAATTCACATTTTCAGATGCCCTTTAAAGATAATTCACAAATAGTTCACAAAGGGTAGAAAACAGGGTGGAAAGTTTTAATAATATCTATCTGAAAAACAATAAGAAGATAATACTAAAAATTCTCAATAATCTGTTCCAAAGTAATATCCGTATCGGTGATATGGAAACCATGCTTCTTGAGTGTAGATTTACGCTTCTTAACAGCGGATTCTCCAACATTGAAGATATTGACAAGCGTAGCGTTAGACTCTTTAAGACGCACCAATATACACAAATGGATGTCCTTTTCCTTGAGATCTGGATATTGCTGACGCAGTTTCTTTACAAAGTCATTGTCGGTTTCGTTGATGAGTTTTTCCAGTTCAGTCCATGCCCTTTCCTCACGCTTCTTCAGTTTGGGAGTGGAGGGGTGTTTGTGGACAGATTCCAGACGTTGCAGCAGACGTTTCTGCAACACTTCTGGAGCAAGGGCATAAGAGTGGTGCAGTTCTTCTTCCACATTCGCTTCAAGTTGATGCGCTGGGCGTTTACGCACATAATAAAAATAAAAGACGACACCAGCGACCAGCAGAAGGAAAACGAACGTGAAGGCGACAATCCATCCGTGAAGTTCGGTTTCGTGACGCACCTCTTCCTGCTTCTTTTCCTGAATGGCGACGGCATCTTTCACCTGTTGCTCACGTGAGAAGCGATCCTCCAGAAATACGTAGGCAGAATCCACATAAGCATAAAGAGAATCAATGTTGCGGTTCTGCACAGCAATTTCAGACAAAGTACGAAGAGTAAGGTATCGGTTGACATAGTCGTCAGAATCGCAACGGATGGTGTCAAGCACGGCTTTTGCCTGCTCCAACGAATCATTGGCATAATAGCACTGCGCCAAGGAGAGCAAAGAAGATGCGAGGGTAGTACTGTCAGCCGTCTCTACACCTATTTTTGCATAGAGAAGGGCGTGCCAAAAAGCACCCATATAGCAATAAGTGTCGGAAAGCCCCATGCACATGTTGTTTTGAGCCTCACGCAAATGGTTTGTCTCTGCCAACTCGTAACCTTTCAGATAATATTCAAGGGCACTGTCGGGTTCCGCTGCTGATAGATAGGAGGCTGCCACATGTCCCATAATGAGCACTTCGTTGTTGATGTCATCGTTTATTTTGTGATAGATTTCCAATGCTTTCTTGGCTTGCCGAATAGCATCCTGCGGATTTTCCCAACTATTGGTAAGACTGAGCAAAGTATGTGCCAGATAGCAGGTATGCCAATCCTCACATTGTTCACTACAGCGGATGGATTGCTGGAGCAGTTCGCCACATTGTTCAAGACTATCGGAATTGGTGTAGAAAACGCTCATGTAGTAGCACCCTTGTGCATATCGACGCAGGAGGAAGGGGTCGGATGTTTGGCCTACCCGCGATACTTTACGATAGTAATTATAAGAGTCTCTGATGAGGGTATCACTGATAACACCATCCTCCCGATAATGGGAAACGATGGTGTACAACAACCCATACAATGCCCTTTGCGAATCGTTCAGTTCTTCCCGTGGAATGCTACCCAAACAGAGTGCTGCACTATCAGGGTGCGCCGGAAGGAAACTCTCGGCACGGTCAAGAAGAGCATCTGTTTGACGGTTGCAACAACTGAGCAGGAAGGACAGCCATGCAACCAGCGAAAAGGATAAAATCTTTTTCATTTGGCGAAAAGGGTGTCCATTACTTTGGAGGCTGTTTCATCGCCCATATCAATGGCCTTTTGGAGGTTGAGACGGGCTGCATTTTTGTCTCCCTTCTGAAATTGAGCATAGCCCAGAATGCGATACACATCAATGATGTTGGGATTGAGACGAAGCGCATTTTGGCAGGAGGTAATGCACTCATCATACAAACTGACACGTACGGTAAGAGTGGCGCGCGCTACATGATAAAGCGGCTCGTCAGGTGCCATCAGAATGGCTTGGTCAAGGTCTTCAAGAGCAGGTTGGTACATGCGAGCATTGAGTTCTATCTGGGAACGCTCGTAGTAGAAGACAGGACTGACCTGATTGCTCATCAGGTAGGCATATTGATTATAGTCTTGTACTGCTTCACGATATTTTTCCGCATTGGCATAAAGTTGCCCACGACGAATCACATAACTGGAAGCCTCGTTTGGCAAAGGATTTCCGAACATTGCAAGCGCACTGTCAATGGGCTCTATCACAGAGGAAATGGAGTCGCCCCTACCCTCACGAGCCACGCTGATAGCATAAAGATAACTAGGCGCGCCACCGCTCCGGCTATTCAAGATTTCGTAAATTGCCAACGCTCCATCATAATCTTTCTTGTTCATCAGCAATTGAGCCTTTAGAATCTGGCACTTCGTTTCGGTTGTCTTGCGTTCACTTTCATCTGAAATGGAGGCATTTAGCGTCAAGGCTTTCTCCACGTATTGAATCGCCACATCCTCGTTCCATTTCTCGTAAGCAGGCTCAGGCTGCAAACGAAGTTTATCGAAAATGAGCGACGCCACATTATAGTTGCCAGTTGCTTTGTCCCCCACCAACGAGAGATAATGCTGCATATCGCGATCAGCCTCGTCAAAACGAGTCAGGTCAATCAGAGGGGTGGCTCGACGAAGGTAACCTTCAGCATTATTAGGATAGGCTATAATGAAACGATTAACCATATCCATGTATTCCTCATTACCAGCAGATCGCGACTTGGCATAGAGATAGACCAACGCTTCTTCAGGTGTGTCGGGCAATGCTTTAGGAATATATATGTTATTTAATGCTACTGTAGCAGAACTATTGGAGAAGGCTGTCACCTTCAGTTCTTCGCGGAACCGAATGTCAAGTACATGACTCTTGCCTGCTATCTGAGCATGAAGGATTCCCAGCAAGGCACCAGACGCATTGAACACGGGTGCACCCACAAACGATTCATCCACTTGTTGATCTAAAGTATAATAAGCGTATTTACCTTGAATCATAGCGGTGTCAACCACCGTTGCCTGAATACTTTCCATCGTCCCATTTCCTGTAAGTTTCAACACAAAGACAGTCGATTTCATCGGCTGAATGGAGGAAACTATTGGAAGAACTGTATTCCCCTTTGTACTGATTTGGAAACGCACCAACGAATAACTGTCATCGGCACCTAAAATGAGGTTAACATCCGCCTGTTTACCGCTGAAATCTATCACCGATGCTTGATATGCATTTTTGAAAAACCGGTAATCGGCAATCGCTTCACCTTTTTCCCCTACATAGAATGCAATGCCCTGACGCAGAAGATTGCCTTGACGATCATAGGTGTTCAAAGAAACGATACCTTTTCCCACCTTCGAGGCGAACTTGGGTTGCGCAAAACTTGCCGATGTGGCGAAACAAAGGACACAAATGAGTAAAAGAACCTTTTTCATAATCCTAACAGAGTCCGTGCGTTGTCGAGTGCCGCTTGCGTCAGTTTTTCGCCGCTGAGCATACATGCAATTTCCTCCACACGTTGTTCACCAGTCAGCGGTATGATATGGCTAAGCGTCGCTTCGTCAGTCTCTTCCTTATATACTTTATAATGATGATTTCCCATTGCTGCAATCTGTGGCAGATGGGTAATGGAGATGACTTGGCGCTCGTGGTCACCCATCTCCCGCATAATACGTGCCATCTTTTCCGCGATGGAGCCGCTTACACCCGTGTCTATTTCGTCAAAAATAATGGTGGGGAGTTTGACCGCACCTGCGATGAGTGCCTTGAGCGAAAGCATCACACGGGCGATTTCACCGCCTGACGCAATCTGGCTGACAGGTTTGGGTTCGCCACTTTTGTTTGCATTAAAAAGGAACTGCACCTGGTCATAACCTGTCATCGTAAGTTCCGATGGAATCGCCAAAACAGAGCATTTAAACTGCACATTGGGCATCCCTAATGGGAGAAGGCGCGTTTCCATCTCTTTCTCCACTCTACGGGCAGCCTCCATACGCTGCTTTGAGAGTTTCTTTGCCCATATCATCACTTTTTCTTTCTGAGCCTTCACTTTCTGTTGAAGTTCTTCGATAAAATCGTCGGAATGGGTGATGCGAGACAACCTTTCCTCCATCTCCTTCTGGATGGCCAGCAACTCTTCCACGCTTTCCACATTGTGCTTCTTCTGCAAAGTGTAGATGGTACTCAAACGCTCATTCACCTGCTCTAACCGTCGGGGGTCATACTCCACATCTTCCGCCTGGTTCTCCAATTCGTTTACCACATCTTTCAGTTCTATATAACACGAATCGAGACGTTCCACCCATTCGTTGGCTGCAGAATAGACCGAAGAAATCGACTGGATGGCGGAAAGGCTCTGCTTGAGCATCCCCAGTACATCTGTCCCGTCATTGGACGATTGCAGATGGTTGGCTGCTGTGTAGAGAGATGACTTGATGTCTTCGGCATGTTCGAGCGTTTCAGCCTCCTCTTCCAATTCCTCCTGCTCACCTTCTTGCAAATCAGCGTCAGCCAACTGGGTCACTTGGAAACTCAAGAAATCTTCGTCTTCCCTTCCATTTTTTGCCTCTTCCTGTGCTGCATCCAACTGCTTGAGAAGAAGACGATACTCTTTGTATTCGGCCTTATAGGCATCAAGCACTTCTTGATGATTGGCAACGACGTCGAGCACACCTAACTGGAAATCTTCCTTTCCAAGCAACAGGTTTTTGTGCTGGGAGTGCACATCAAGAAGTTGTTCACCCAGTTCTTTCAGTTGAGAAAGCGAAGCAGGAGTGTCATTGATAAAGGCACGGGACTTGCCTGCTGCAGTCAGTTCACGGCGGATGATGCACTCTGCCCCATCGAAGTCAAGGTCGTTGTCTTGAAAAAAAGCATCCATCTGATAGGATGAAACATCAAAGACGGCTTCCACTACACAGCGCTTGGCGCCAGCCTTGATGGAACGGGAGTCGGCTCGTTGTCCCAACAACAAAGATATGGCACCGATCATGATGGACTTTCCTGCACCCGTCTCACCTGTAATCACAGAAAAGCCCGTATGAAAGTCTATATCTAAATGCTCAATTAAAGCATAATTCTCTATATGCAGATGGCGTATCATTTCGTAATCTTGCTCCAATAGGTGTTTTGACTGGCATTGATGTCAGACAAGATATCATACACAGCCTGTTTTTCTTTCGCTGTCCCATGACCAGAATAGACATTGACTATTTCGTCACGCTTAAAATCTGTGAAAATTTGAGGTAATTGTGAAAGGGGCTTGTTGCTATGTGCTTCTTTCAACATCTCCATAGATTCCGTGATGGCAGTACGTCCTCGGTCTGCATTTTGTGCCATTTCATCGAGACCTTGACGATAGTATTTATACTGCAAACGCCGAAAAGGTTCTAATGATGAATCCATATAGTCGTTGATGATGGCATGCCTATTTTTGGTATTGTCAAAGGCCCTCCACCCTGGCTCTGACATCGTTTGAGCGTTATTCACAATACTTTCTGCTGTATGCAGGACTTCTGTTCCACCTAATGGGGAGAAGGTATCCAGATCCATTCCTATGAACAAATATGCATAATAAGCTAACATCGCTGTCAGATTGTTGTCCATATTGTTGATGTTGAAATCAAGAGCATCTTGTTCCTGATAATCAAAGACAAATTCTGTATCGCGCATAGAAAATACCGTCGTGTTATAAGCCGAGTTAAAAACGGGGCGAGTCACTTGGAAGAGTAGTTCGCAAGTAAACCTATTATTATTGGCATTATAGGTCTCATGGTGCAATTTATCCGTTCCGCTTTTTGATACTGCAAATCTGTCCAAGAACGATTGTTCATAAACTCAGCAATATCATTTTCCAACGATTCGAATATATCTTTGTTTGTTCCTTGTACTTGAGAATGATTAACTTTTACAGTACAATCCAACTCCTGCCCCTTAAGTGGCAATGCCATGAAGCACATAAGGAACAATAGCGAAAAGGATACAATTGTCTTGAGATAACGGATCAAAAATCGATGCATAGAAAAAGTTGCATTTACACCCAAAGTGCTATTTTCGGGCAAAAATAACACTTTCTCCCGACTTACCCAAATAATTACCTCCCTTTTTGATTTTTTTACACACCCGAGCAATGGTACAACCTCTTATGTTTCATAAATAGACGCTTCATGTTTCCTTTATTAAAAAAGTGTTTTTTGGTAGAAGATTTTATCAACATTCCTTTTTCTTAACCAAAAAAAAATTGTACATTTGCAACGAGAACTAAAATAACCAAAACCAATTAAGAAGGTGGCATGTAGCGGTTTACATGTACATCAAATAAAAACTCAAAACAAATTCTCAACCGCGAGAAAACAAAGAAGTTATGAAAAATAAGACAACTGCAGGTATTCTTGCAATCCTTTTGGGATGGTTAGGTATTCACAAGTTCTACCTCGGCAACAACAAAGGCGGTATCATCTACCTCCTTCTGGGTCTCTGCTGTGGTATTGGCGGTGTCCTCGGTATTATCGATGGTATTATTTATCTCATGGACACCGAAGAGAAGTTCCAGGAGCGTATCGCTGCCAACAAGGTGTTCGATTTCGCTTAATCCCATTGGTTCTATTATTATCGAATAAAAGCAAAGATTCTCTATCATGAAAAAGATTCTTTTCGCAGCCATGGCACTCGTTGCCTTCTCTTTTGCTTCATGCAATGGTTGTACAGGTCAGATTAATGAACTCCAGAAGGCAGCAGACTCTCTTGCAGCAGTTGTTGATTCTGCAAGTGCTCAAACCGAAGAGGCTGACTCCGCATTTGAGGAGGTAGTTGACTCTATCGAGGCTTTTATCGAGTAATTCACTGAACGCTCCAAGGGTGCGGCACCTTCTGGAGTGGATAAACAAGGGGCTATGTCAAGAGGCACAGTCCCTTTTCTTTTTAGCACACACTATTTTCAAGATTCTATAACATATACAGAAAATGGACAAGTTCTTTTCTAACAACACTTTCGTCATCGACGAAAAAATCGCAGCATTCAAACTTTCCAATGCCTATAAGGTATATGATGGAGAAGGACAAGAAATAGGTGCCATTCAACAACACAAGTCTTTTTTCCACATCTTACTCGGTCTCTTCTTGGCCGACAGCATGGTGCCTTTTGAACTCAACATCTTGAACATAGATGGCAAACGTGTTGCGCAACTCAAACGCGGATTGACTTTCTTCAGGTCGAAGGTACGCATCTACAACAAAGCAGGGGCTCCTATCGGCTCTTTCAAACAGAGGTTCACTTTACTGAAGCCCAAATTCACCATCCTTAACAATTTAGGGCAGGAAATCGCCACCATCAAAGGAGACTGGAAGGCATGGAACTTTGAAATTATTGACGTGACTGGTCAAACAGTTGGCACAGTGGACAAAAAATGGAATGGCATAGCAAAGGAACTCTTCACCACTGCTGACAAATACGTTGTCAATATCGAGCCGACCCTGACTGACGAAAACACGCGCATAGCCATTGCCTCTGTTGCAGCAGCCATCGATATGATTCTGAAAGAGGGAAATTAAAGACACTCCAACTCGTCCACAATATCTTTGGCTACCTCCCCTTTAGTCTTGAGGGGATAGTCTTTCTTTGTATTGGATGTGATGATGCTGATTTTGTTAGTGTCGGTGCGGAAACCTGCTCCTTCGTCTCTCAAACTATTTAGCACGATGAAATCGAAGTTTTTCTTCTTCAACTTACTTTGGGCATTCGATTCCTCGTCGTTCGTCTCAAGGGCAAATCCCACAAGGGTTTGTCCATTCTTTTTCATCTGACCCAACAAAGCAGCGATGTCGGGATTGGGTTTCAAACGGATGACCAAGTCATCGCCTGTCCGCTTCATCTTCTGGACAGCCACTGTTTCAGGGGCGAAGTCAGCAACGGCTGCACATAAAATCGCTGAGTCCATCGAAGGATATAACGTCTTACATGCCTCAAACATTTCTTGAGCACTCTCCACATCAGTGCGGTGAATGTTCGGGTGGCTCACTTGCATCGCCGATGAAACAGGACCACAAACAAACTCAACCTGAGCCCCCCGATTGGCACATTCGTTTGCCAAGGCAAAGCCCATCTTCCCTGAAGAATAATTGCCGATAAAACGAACTGGGTCAATCTTTTCATAGGTGGGACCTGCCGTAATGAGCACTTTCTTCCCCTTCATACTTTCCTTCTGGGCAAAGAACTTCTCCAGACATGCCACGATATTCTCTGGCTCTTCCATCCGACCCTTACCTTCCAGTTTCGATGCCAAAAAACCTGTTCCTGGCTCTATGATATGATTGCCATACGACTGCAAAGTCTTTAGATTCTGCTGCGTAGAAGGGTGTGCATACATATCCAAGTCCATGGCTGGAGCAATGAAAACAGGTGCTTTCATGGACAAATAGGTGGTAATAAGCATATTGTCAGCCACTCCATTTGCCATCTTACCGATGGTTGATGCCGTAGCAGGGGCAATCACCATGGCGTCTGCCCATAAGCCCAAATCAACATGAGAATGCCATGTGCCGTCACGCTGAGCAAAAAAGTCACTGACGACTGGTTTGCTTGTCAATGCTGACAACGTGATAGGAGTGATGAACTCCTTACCCGCAGGAGTGATGACCACCTGCACTTCTGCTCCTCTCTTGACGAGTTGGCGAATGATGAGACATGACTTGTAAGCAGCGATGCTGCCTGTGATGCCGAGCACGATTTTCTTTCCTTGTAGCATATACCCTCCTATCATAAAAAGAGCCACCCTTCCACATCACCTGTGAGAAGGGCAGCCTCTCTGTGGTTTTTTCTTTAGTCCTTCAGCATCATTGGCATGAGCAGCATAATGAGGTCTTCATTCTCCTCCTGCTCTGCTGGCGTGATGACACCAGCACGACTTGGGTCAGCAAGTTCCAAAACAATATCGTTGCTGGTGATGCTATTGAGCACATCAATGAGGAATGGGCCATTGAAACCTATGCTCATGGCTGTGCCATCATATTCGCACATGATATGCTCTTCCGCCGAGGTGGAGAAATCCAAATCCTGTGCAGAAACCGTCAATGTGCCCTGCTCCACATGGATCTTGATGAGCGCACTACTCTGACTGGCAAAGACACTCACACGGCGCAATGCACTGATGAAAGCCATTCGGTCAGCCGTCACACGGAAAGGATTATCGGTTGGGATTACGGAGTTATAGTTAGGGTAACGCCCTTCAATCAAACGACAACTAATGACATAGTCAGTCAACTGAATTTCTGCGTTGCGGTCGTCAAAACGCACCACAGCATCACCTTCAGCCTTTGGGAGCACTGTCTTCAACAACAATGCAGGCTTCTTGGGGAGAATAAAGGCAGATGGTTCGTCAACATGAGCAGAAAAAACGCGGTTTCGCACCAACTTATGCCCATCACTTGCCACAAAGGTGATGCTCTCCTGTGTCATGTCAAAGTACACACCATTCATCTGTGGACGAAGTTCATCATCGGCTGCAGCAAAGAGACTGCGGCTAATGCCATTAAGCATCACTTGCGCATCGATGGAAAGACTACGAGAGCCCTCGTTTACGCCATTAGGAACAGGGAACTCATAACCATTCTGCCCTATCAGGTTGTACTTACCATTTTGATAAGTAATCTCAATGGCAAACGAGTTCTGATCCACATTGAACGTGATGGGTTGCTCCGAAATTTCCTTCACCGAACTGATGAGTTGCTTCGCGCCAATCGCGAACTTACCTTCACCTTCCGCTTCTGTAACTTCCACGGTTGTGACCATCGTTGTCTCGCTATCTGATGCAGTCATCTTCAACTGCCCGTCAGCAAGTTCAAAAAGAATACAATCGAGTATTGGCAGAGCGTTCTTCGAACTCTGAACCCTGCTTATCGTCTGCAAGCGATTGCTGAGACTGGTACTTGAAACATTAAATCTCATGGCCAAAAATATTTATTTGAACACAAAGTTAGGGAGAAGTTTTGACAATACAAAAAAAAAGCGTACTTTTGTGGCTGATTTTATAAATAAGTAACAAAAACGCATAGGAAAATATGGAATTTACAGGAAGAATTATCAAGGCACTGGAACCACGCGGTGGTGTATCAAACAGAACAGGGAACCCTTGGAAAATGCAGGATTTCGTTATTGAGGAGACGATAGGACAGTTCCCCAAAAGAATGGTGTTTAACGTGTTTGGTGAAGAAAATCTGACACGCTTCAACATTCAGGAAGGTCAGGAACTAACAGTTTCCTTTGACATCAACGCCCGCGAATACAATGGTCGTTGGTATAACGACATACGCGCATGGAATGTCGTTCCTGCTACACCTGCCGCTCAACCTACAGCCGCACAGACCGCCCCCCAAGTGGCAAGTCCATTTCCACCAGCAGATCAGCCCGCTGCCCAACCTGCACAAGCGAATTTTGAGACGGCCGCTGATGAATCAAGTGATTTGCCTTTCTAAATCCTATCATATAAAAGATAGAAGAAGGGGATTGTGCATCATACCACAATCCCCTTCTTTTTTGGGTTCAGCAACCAACATACAGTTCCTAATTGTACCTCTCAAATTCAGATGCTAAATCACCATTCATCAACACAAGGCTGTCTGTGGTCAATTGCATAATCTCAAACGTGTCAACGATAGCCGGTGTTTCATCTCCCAATTTCTTAGGTGAATGCAGCAATAACAGACCATCTTTTACTTCCCACGAATCATAATTGATAGACATGTTATAAGTAGCAGCACCACCATTCGAGTTGAGTTCAAGACTTTGTTCTCTGCCATCTGCCCCTCTTTGTGACCAGATGTGCTGCAATGCCGTAAGATTCACCGCCACTGACGCAAATGCATCTCCCTCCATTACATTATATATTACAGACAACTCATCACCAACAACCAGACCACCCGTCACCGTTTGTCCATTCTTATTAATGTACAATGTATCGCCATCATCATTGATAAACTCAATGACATTCATCGTTGAGCCTTCTCCCATCGTTCCATGAGCCTCACAAATGTCCGGCATCTCATGTATTGGCACTACCTTCACGTCAGATTCAGATGTTTCCTTTTTCTTCTCCTCGCAAGAAAACAACAGTGTTGTGAGTGCCAATAATATCACACTTAACTTCTTCATGACATTTTCTTTTTTATTTTGTTGGCAAAGATAACGCAAATTGAAGACAATACAAAATAAAAAAAGAAAAAAGCGTCACAGATGTATTATTGTAACGCTTTTTACAACAGTCTCTTTATTAAAGAGTCCCCGACGAATCTTCTTATACAAGGTGGCGAATAAGCTCCTCCTTATCTCCGCAAAGCATATCAATGACAGGGATTTCAATCATCGTATAAGCACCAGGTTGCTGTTTGAGAGATGCACGAGCCACATTCACAAGCACCTGAGCAGTCAATGCAGGGTTATTGATTTTCATGTCGAATTCAAACATCTGGTTATGAGTCTTACCAGAAACGCCCTTGCGGACAAGGTTCACGCCGTGACCCACATCATTGAGGGCATCAACACAAGGAACCTGCTGCACATGAGTCTCGTCGTTGACAAAATAGGGGTCTGCCTTGATAGCAGCCTCCACAGTCTTAAAATCTGCGCCTTCTTCCAACTCCACATAGACCATGCGGCGATGAATGCCCGTACCCACAGGAATCGTCATGGACAATGCATCTTTCACCCCTTCAATGGCACGAACAGCCACAGAGTGCCCCATCGAACGACCTGGACCGAAGTTGGTATAACTTACGCCCTTGGGAGCAAGGCTCTCCATGAGTGAGCGGACGATGGAATCAGAGCCTGGATCCCATCCTGCTGAGATAATAGAAACAGCATTATTGGCTTTTGCCACAGCGTCGAGTGAACGGCGGAGGTCAACAATCTGTGTGTGAATATCGAAAGAGTCAACCGTGTTGATGCCGAGAGCAAGGCACTGCTTAGCATACTCTTCCACCTTACGAGTGGGGGTGGCGAGGATGGCAACCTGCACATCCTTCAACTCTGTGATGTTCTTTACTACAGGATAATTAGCGAGTTCTGCGGGCTTGTCAGCCTCACCATTACGACGAACCACGCCTACGCACTCCATGTCCTGAGAAGCCTCAATGGCTTCGAGTGCATACTTTCCAATGTTGCCATATCCAACAATGGCTGCACGAATCTTTGTCATAATTTTGTGTTGTTTTTAAGTAATAAGGCAGCAACGCTCAGAGCGCTGCTGCCTTATTTATATTGATGTGTTAATTTGCATGTTCCGGTTCTTCATCTTCTTTGATGCGAGCACCCATGACAAGGTAAGCCGTAGGAGCCGCGATGAAGAGTGACGAACTTGTACCGATGATGACACCCAGCATCATAGCAAACGCAAAGGCGCGGATGCTATCGCCACCAAGCACGAAGATGACCAAGAGCACGATGAACGTAGAAACAGACGTGTTAATAGTACGTGCGAGAGTGCTGTTCAAGGCATCGTTGAAGATGCGCTGACGGTCACGTTTCGGATAGTTCTTGAAGACTTCGCGGATACGGTCAAAGATGACCACCTTGTCGTTGATGGAATAACCAATCACCGTCAAGATAGCGCCAATGAACGTTTGGTCAACTTCAAGCGAGAATCCAATCCAACCATAGCAGAGCGAGAACACACCGATAACGAGTACTGTATCGAGCGTCAAAGCCACGATAGAACCCACTGAGTATGCCACGTTGCGGAAACGGATAAGAATATAGACGAAGATGACCACAATTGCGAAGAGCACTGACAGGACTGCACCACGCAGAATGTCGGACGCAATGGCTGGCCCCACTTTCTGAGAAGAAACGATAGAACCCCCTGCACGGTTATCACGGTCGAGGAATGCCTCTTCAGACACCGTCTTGTCCACCATGCCGCCATCCACGAATGCCTGATAAAGCAGTGATTCAATCTTGGCGTCAGCAGCAGAACTGTTGTCGTTAATGTTGAAGTTCGTTGATACACGTACATTGTTACCCTCAGTACCGATGGCAATCACTGTCACATTGATGGCTTCACCATCTTGATTGTTAGCCTCAAACTGCTTCACGATAGCCGCCTTCACAGCCTCTGGCTCCACCTGCTTCACAAACTCAACCTTGTAGTTGCGACCTCCAGTGAAGTCAATAGACTGACTCAAACCACGGATGGCAAAACTTGCAAGTACAATCACGAGGAACACACCAAAAGCAACAAACGACTTCTTGTAGTTACCCATGAAGTTGTACTTCGTGTCCTTCATCATATTCTGTGAGAACTTCGTCGTGAACACAAGGTTTTGCCATTTACCACGATTAAGGAAGTGCTCATAGGCGATACGAGTCAACCATACAGCAGTAAAGAATGAGCAGACAATACCAATGATAAGGGTCGTTGCGAAGCCCTTGATTGGACCAGTGCCAAAATTGTAAAGAATGACACCCGTCAAAATAGTAGTCACGTTTGAGTCGAAGATGGCAGAGAAAGCATTGCTGTAACCTGCAGCCACAGCAGCACTAATATTTTTGCCACTACGCATTTCTTCTTTTGTACGCTCATAGATGAGCACATTGGCATCGACCGCCATACCCAATGTCAGCACCATACCGGCAATACCAGACATAGTCAATGCAGCACCAAGCGAGGTGAGGATACCGAAGGTGAAGAAGAAGTTCAGGATGAGGGCACAGTTTGCCACCATACCTTCACGCACACCATACATGAGCACCATGTAGAGCATCAGCACGATGAAAGCGACGATACAAGAAATGAAACCTGCCTGAATAGACTGAGCACCGAGGGTTGGACCTACAATGTCCTCCTGAATGATGCTTGCAGGAGCAGGCATCTTACCAGACTGAAGCACATTTGCCAAGTCCTTCGTCTCGGTTGTGGTAAAGTTACCAGAAATCTGGGTGTTACCACCATCAATTTTGTTCATCACGTTTGGTGCGCTATACACGAGGTTATCGAGCACAACAGCCACGCAATGGTTAACGTTCGCTTCTGTGAGGGCTGCCCATTTACGAGCACCTTCCGTGTTCATCTTCATGGTCACGACAGGATTGCCGTATTGATCGAACTCGTCCTTCGATTCAGTCACCACTTCACCTTCCAGTGGAGCACGACCATTCTGACCTGTTGTACGGATGGCATAGAGTTCAAAAATCTTGCCAGCCTTATCCATTGACTTCACGCCCCACTTGAGGGAGAGGTCAGCAGGGAAAATCTGCTTAGCCACCTCAGAGTTAAGAAGCGCATTGATTTCTGCTGTATCAAGCGCCTGTGCCAAACCAACCATACAACCGCGCTGAGCACCCGTTGGTTGCAACATAGCGAAAAGAGGGTTCTCCTTCTTGGCTGCTTCCGTGGCCTTGCTGGCAACAGCAGCCTCATCACCCTTGTTCACCTGAGCCAACATGCTTGTTGCATTCTTGCTGGAGTCAGCCTTTTCTTCCACCTGCTCAGCCGCTGCCACAGCAGTCGTGTCAGCCTGAACAGAATCGGTAGTCACCGTACCTCCATTGCGGAGAGCCGCATTCAACTGTGAAAGATAGGGAGCCACCTGAGGTGCATCATAAGTCTCCCAGAATTCCAGATTAGCGCTACCTTGAAGAAGTTTACGCACACGCTCTGGCTCCTTGATACCAGGAAGTTCCACCATGATGCGTCCGCTCTGACCTTCGATCTTCTGAATGTTAGGCTGAACCACACCAAAGCGGTCGATACGTGTACGGAGCACGAGGAATGAGTTGTCAACTGCCTCGTCAACGCTTTCGCGCAGAACCTTCTCCACCTCTGCATCCGAACTGTTGGTGTTTACTTTGCCCTTCAACTGTTGAGTGGCAAAGATAGTCGCAAGAGGCTTGCCTGAAGCGTTCTTTTTATAAGCCTTGACAAAAAGTGTGATGAAATCGCTCTGACTTTCTTGCGCTTCCTTGGCTGCCTCGCTGACAGACTTAAGGAATGCTTCGTCAGTTTTGTGGTCCGCCAACGTCTTTACAACTTCTGGTACGCTCACTTCCAAGATGACGTTCATACCGCCCTTCAGGTCAAGACCCAAACCAATGCCGGTCTCACGACAATCCTTCAGAGTGTAGTTGCCCAGATAGAATGGAGTCGAGTTCAACGAATCCAAGTAAAGCTCTGCTTCCTGTTCGCCCATCTTGGCAGCCTTGTCCTCCACATACTTGGTGACAAAACCAAAAGAGAGGTAGAAAAGGCAGATGAGAGTCAACGCCACTGCTAAAAACTTTACAAATCCTTTGTTTTGCATTTTTTGAAGATTTAATATTTTGATTTTATGTTATTTCCGTTCTCTTTTTCAGCCCATAATATGGCTTCAAAAACAAGCGTATCATACATATTATTATAAAATGCACGATGATTCAAGATGCAAAGGTAGATATTTTTTTACAAATAGAAAGAAAAATACATTAAAAATATTCATGGCAAAGGTCTTTGTGCCCCACTTTTACTCTAATTTGACAAAACAAAATATCGGATAATGGTCACTATGCCGGATAGAATTATCCACTTTCGCCCCATACGCCACGATGTTCGGACTCACGAAAATATGGTCAAGCCGAAAGTACATACCGCTCCGATTGTAACTGATACCTGGTCCGTTTCCACTTCGTGTGTAGGCATCATTCAAACAACTTGTCAAACGGTGATGTATATATGAAACAGGAGTGGCATTGAGATCACCACACAAAATGATATGGCGCTCACTATTTTGTTCCACAAACTGCACCACTGAATCCACCTGAAGTCCGCGGATGGAATCGTGACCTGCAATCTTCTCTGTCAAACTGATGTACTTCGTTTCTGAATCATTCTGTTCAGGATGCTTATAATTTTTGATGATGGACTTGTAATCATCCTTGTCTTCAGAACTCAATCTATATGATTCCAGATGATTATTAATGAGCAGCATCGTCTTCTTCCCCACTCGAAGTTCATAAGCATAGGAGTGATTTGTCGTAGTAGGATAATCGATTTTTGTCACAGAATCAATCGGAAACTTCGAGAAACAAGCAATATAATTATCCGTTTCTAACTGAAAATGATGATAAGGATAAACCGACTCAATACTATCCAGTGCTTTATCGATGAAAGTTTTTTTTGCCTCCTGCAAGCAAATGACATCTGCCTCACTTGCCAACAAATACTTCAAGATGGGATTTTCTTCCCATGATATCGGATTACCATTTCCGAATGCCATCACATTATATGACAGCACTTTGATGCAACCTGCTGGAGGCTCCGATGAAAAGTTGACAGGGAAATAAGCCCTAACGCTGCTGGCACACAGAACCATCCCCACCAATGGCAGAGAAGCCCATCTCCATTTGAAGACCAACCAGAAAAAGACAAAAACCACATTGGCTGCAAGAAACACCGGGAACATCAATCCGAAATAGGAGTATTGTGGATAGTCTTGCGGAGGTAGGCATGACGTATAGGCACAAAGATTCATTGCCACAACCATCAAAAGATTGATAGCAATGAAAATCGCCAATGGTATGGTCTTCAACAGCCTCATTCCTCTCCCCTCATCTTCTTGCTGGCATTGAAGAGTGTGGCCTTCTCACCCTCAGAAAGGTTCTGGTAACCATTCTTGCGGATTTTATCGAGAATGCGGTCAATCTCTTCGTTCTCCTGACGCTTCCTTTCATTATACTGATAATCAGACCCGTTCATCTCACGCACATTAGTCACGCGCATCTTTGGCGTACGTTTACCCACAAAGAATTCCTTCATTTTGCCACCAAGCCCTTCTTCCTTGTCATAGTGAGAGCCATGCGTAGAAGAATAATAGTAATGTTCCTGCCGTCCGTTCTTCTTTTCTTGCATTTTCCATACAAACAAGATAATCGCACCCACCAAAATACCGCCCAGATGAGCAAAATGTGCCACACCGTCAATAGACGTGATGCCCAAATACATTTCCACCACCGTATAGAAGCCCACCAGATATTTCAGTTTGATAGGGAACGGAATCGGAATGATAAACAGTTTCGCATTCGGGAAGAAGAATGCCGCCGCTGCCATCACACCGTAAATAGCGCCCGAGGCACCCACCAACTGAGCAGGATTAATGATGCCCAACCATGTGAACAACTGATTCACCAAAGCGGCACCGATGCCACAAAGTAGATAGTACCACACAAAGCGTTTCGTCCCCACTTGTTGTTCCACTGCATTTCCAAAAATCATCAGTGACCACATGTTGAAGAACAAGTGCCACCAACCACCATGCATGAACATATAAGTGATATATTGGTAGAGAACAAAGCCTCTACCCCCAATCGGGTGCAGAGCATTAAAATTCCGGAACCAATCCGTGTGTCCATCCAGTGGAACCATTGGCGTGACCCAATCGGTCAGAACATACAACACAACATTTATAATCAAGATTACCTTAACGGCAGGAGTCATTCTCATACGCTACTCACTTTTTATAATAGAATTGTCTCACTTTTATAATTACGAATGCAAAATTAGAGTTTTTCTTCCTATTAAAGGGCAAAAAGCAAGAAAATAAAAGTTTTTTTTGCTTTTTTCAACATTTTTTTATGAAAATTGTTTGTTCACGAAAATTTATCTCATATATTTGCAACCAAGTTTCGACTGGAGAACGTTCCAGACCAACCCAAAAGGCAAAAATCACCTTCAGATTTTTTACCCAATACAACTTTATTTATAAAACCTAAATTATTAAACTCATGAACAAGACAGAACTCGTTAGCTCTATCGCTGCAAAGTCAGGTTTGAGCAAGGCTGATTCAAAGAAGGCTCTCGACGCATGCGTTGAGGCTATCGTTGGTGCACTCAAAGCAGGTGACAAGGTTTCACTCGTTGGTTTCGGCACATTCTCTGTTGCTAAGCGTCCAGCACGCCAGGGCATCAACCCTGCAACTAAGAAGCCTATCACTATCGCTGCAAAGAAGGTGGCTAAGTTCAAGGCTGGCTCTGACCTCGATGGTGCTATCAACTAATCAGAACTATTCAGGCAAAAAAGGGGGTGCGATTGTACTCCCTTTTTTTATTTCTACTTTCCCCATGCCACAATGGGCAACATAAAAATGATATAACGAAGCAGTTTTCCGATAGTGGACCAAAAAACAACACCCCACACATTGGCGCGCAAAATGCCTAAAGAAACAGAAATGGCTGTGCCAAAGATGGGGAGAAAGGAAAAAGCAGCAATCCACGAACCACGTTTCTCCACATAATCTCGAGTTCGGCGCAAGCGGCGTTCTTTAATGTGCATCCATCTGGAAATCTGCTCAATACTTCCAATTCGCCCGATGAAATAGTTGAACATAGAACCAAGCACATTACCGATAGTGCCACTAAGAATTGTGAGAATTGGATCCATGCCTGTAGTAGCAAGCAAAGTGCCCATGACCACTTCCGAACTGAAGGGGACAAAGGTGCCAGCGAGGAACGATGCCATAGCCATGCCAAGATAGCCGTATTCTATGAAAAACTGATTGAGAGAATCCAAAAGAATCAGGGGTTAAAAGTTAGGATATGCAGAAGAGGGGCATCTACATCTGGCAGATACTGTACTGTCAAAACAGCCACAGCCATCACTATCAGTACAATACAACAGATATGCGAGAACCTTGTATGAGTCAATGTGAAGAAATGTCCAAAAACAATAGAGGTGATAAGTATTAGTTGAGGGAGGAGCATTCGCAAATATTGAGGCTGTACTCCTATCCAAATGATGATGAATACTCCATAAATAATCAATACATTGTAAATGATTCTTGTGCGGGTCTTGTCCATAAACTGATGAAGTGCAAAATCAATGGTTCCTATCACAAAAAGCAGAATCAAAAACAATAATGTTATCACCTCACACAGTTCTAACTTCCCATAATCAAATCCCTGAAAATCCACCACCATTTGCCAATGAACCATAAACTCTGAGAACGTACTTGTCAAAAAGGCGATACCTCCGTACAACCAATATGGCAACATCACAGCCAAAAGAGTAGAGATGAAGCACCGCAAAGACAATGCCCGAAAAATCCCAAGAATAAGCCAATAGACGGGCACCATCCACAGCCATTTTGGGAAAACCAACGATGCCACTGACACCAATAGGCATGCCGTGAACGGTGGCATGGGCATAGGTGACTGATAAGAAGAAAATAATGGAAAAAAAGACATCAAGGAGAGGAGCATCACCACCACCCCTGGTTGAAATCCATGACACAACACCGTCAGGCACAACAAAAGAGCAAGCATGCTGCTTAACATTCGCGAGTTTACCCTCAACAAGACATTGGCATTGTTCAGTTCTGCCATCAGATAGACAGCCCAAGCCGCAAGGACGGCGCTGATGGTCAAAGTCCAATAACCTTCTTGAAGAAAGGAAGGCACATGGCTCCACAACCCGTAATCTGGCGAAGAAAAAGAAACGGACGAGCGAAGGGGAGGAAGAAAAAACCAAAGGACAAATGTGACACCCCCCATAATGGGAAGCGTGGCTTGGCTGTTGGCAATACTTTTCTGAAAGTCCAATCTCACGTCTTTTTTATTAAAAAGTTATTATTCGATTGCAAAGGTACAAACTTTTTTCGTAACTTTGCCATCATGACGACGAAGTTACTTCGTCTCGGCAAAAAAGAAACGAGATTTCTTTGTTTTGCCCTCGATTTTTCGTAACTTTGCAGCGTTTTTGTACAAATTCATTTTAATGAAGCAACTTTTTATTGAGACTTATGGCTGCCAAATGAACGTGGCGGACAGTGAAGTCATTGCCTCTGTGATGAAAATGGCAGGATATGAAACCTGTACTTCCATTGAGGAGGCTGATGCTGTGTTGTTGAACACCTGTTCCGTCCGTGAAAATGCAGAGAATAAGATCTACAGCCGATTGGAAGCGTTACATGCCTTGCAGAAGAAAGGGCATGCATTCATTATCGGCGTTGTGGGATGCATGGCAGAGCGCGTAAGGGAAGAATTGATAGAGCATCACCACGTCAATCTTGTGGCTGGTCCTGACTCTTATCTGTCGTTGCCAGAACTATTTGCTGCTGCCGAACTGGGAGAGAAAGCCATCAATGTGGAACTCAGCACAACAGAAACCTATCGCGATGTAATTCCAGAGCGCGTTTGCGGCAGTCATATCAGCGGGTTCGTCAGCATCATGCGTGGTTGCAACAATTTCTGCCACTATTGTATTGTGCCTTACACTCGAGGCAGGGAACGAAGCCGCGAGGTGGACAGCATCCTGAACGAAGTGAAGGACTTGCAGAGAAAGGGGTTCAAGGAGGTGACACTGTTGGGACAGAACGTGAACAGTTATCAGTGCGGTGAAGTAGGATTCCCTCAATTGCTTGCCATCGTAGCAGAAGCCGCTCCCGATATGCGCATCCGATTCACCACCTCTCATCCCAAAGACATGAGCGATGAGACGTTGGAAGTGATTGCCGCTCACAAGAACATCTGTCGCCACATCCATCTGCCTGTGCAGAGTGGTAGCAACCGCATCTTGAAACTGATGAACAGGAAATACACCCGTGAATGGTATCTTGACCGTGTGGCTGCTATCCGGCGCATCCTGCCAGACTGCGGACTGACCACTGACATCTTTGTGGGCTATCACTCCGAGACGGAAGAAGACCACCAACTTTCCCTCTCCTTAATGAAGGAGGTGGGTTATGATTCAGCATTCATGTTCAAGTATTCGGAACGTCCTGGCACTTACGCCTCAAAACATCTGCCAGACGATGTGCCTGAAGACACGAAAATTCGTCGTCTGAACGAGATGATCAGTTTGCAAAACGAACTCTCGGCAGAAAGTTACAAAAAGGATATCGGAAAGACGTATGAAGTGTTGGTGGAGGGTGTTTCGAAACGCAGCAAAGAACAGTTCTTCGGACGCACCCAACAAAACAAAGTGGTGGTGTTCGACCGAGGCAACCACCACATCGGAGATTTCGTGAAAGTGAAAGTATCAGAATCCAGTTCTGCAACCCTAAAAGGCATCGAAGTAAATGAGTAAAAAAAGACATTCATTCCTTAGCACTCAGTTCATCACTGCTGCCATCAGCACCACCTTGGTGTTGGTATTGTTGGGCACCATCGTGCTCTTTGTCATCACGGCACAGAACCTTTCCACCTATGTGAAAGAAAATATCAATGTGAGCGTGCTGATTAGCGATGAAATGGACAGTCTCCAAATCAAGAATATGGAGAATGCACTCAAGAAGGCTCCCTATGCCAAGAGTGTAGAATACATCTCGAAAGAGCAGGCATTGGTGGAAGAGATTCAAGCACAGGGAATCGACCCCACCGAATTTATTGGCGTGAACCCCTACACTGCCTCTTTTGAAGTGAAGATTCATGCCGATCACGCCAATCCCGACAGCATCAGTGCCGCAGTGAAAAAACTAAAAGGAAATCCCAACGTGGTGGATGTCATTTACTCCAAAGACCTCATCAAATCGGTCAACGACAATATCCGTAAGGTGAGCATCATCCTGCTCATCATTGCAGCATTATTTACTTACATTTCGTTTGCCCTTATCAACAACACCGTGCGTTTGACTATTTTTTCCAAACGATTTATCATCAATACGATGAAGTTGGTGGGTGCCAGTTGGAACTTCATCCGCCGACCCTTCCTCACACAAAGTTTCACCTTAGGCATCGCATCTGCCATCTTTGCCGATGCACTCATTATAGGAGGACTCTATTGGTTACATACATTTGAGCCACAAATAAGTGCTGTTATCGACCTCAAAGCCATCATCATCGTATCCGCCGCAGTGTTCCTCTTCGGCATCATCATCACCTATCTCTGCACGCTTTTTTCTCTTAACAGATATCTGAAGATGAGCAGCAACGAACTCTACTATGTTTAATCAGTCCACACCTCGGGCTTTTATCAGACAATTATAACAAAACAACGAAACATAATGAAGAACTTTGCATTCACAAAAATCAACTACATCCTACTAATCATAGGATTTGCCATCATTGTGCTCGGCTTCATCTTAATGGCAGGCGATGCAACGACCGAGGAGGCTTTCAACCCCGACATCTTCAGTGATATACGTATCAAGGTTGCACCGATGGTGTGCCTTTTCGGATTTCTCTTCGAGATTGTCGCCATCCTCTGGCCCGCAAAAAATAATTCACACGCTAAACAAAACGCCTAACAGATTATGGACTGGATTCAAACCACCATCATTGCCATTGTAGAAGGACTCACGGAGTTCTTGCCTGTATCTTCGACAGGGCACATGATTATAGTTCAGAATATGTTGGGTGTGGAGAGTACGGAGTATGTGAAGGCTTTCACTTTCATCATCCAGTTCGGTGCCATCCTTTCAGTGGTGTGCCTCTACTGGCGTCGCTTCTTTCAACTCAACAAGACACCGTTACCAGAGGGCACACCTGCCTTCAAGCAACTCATTCACAAGTTCGACTTCTACTGGAAGTTGCTCATCGCCTTCGTCCCAGCCGTGGTGCTGGGTCTGCTCTGCAACGACCTCATCGATGCGATGTTGGAGCGTGTCGAGGTGGTGGCTATCATGCTCGTGGTGGGCGGTGTGTTCATGCTGTTCTGCGACAGAATCTTCAACAAAGGCAGCGAAGACACTGTGCTCACAGAGAAGCGCGCCTTTATGATAGGCCTCTTCCAGTGCATCTCCATGATACCGGGAGTATCTCGTTCTATGGCCACTATCGTGGGAGGTATGGCGCAGAAGATGACCCGCAAGAACGCAGCCGAGTTCTCTTTCTTTCTGGCGGTTCCCACCATGTTTGGTGCCACGGTGTATAAGATGTATAAGTTGTTCAAGGACGGAGGTTCCGAACTGATTCTGAACAATCTCGACACACTCATCATTGGCAACGTGGTGGCTTTCATCGTAGCCCTGCTGGCCATCAAGTTCTTCATCCGCTTCGTGCAGAAGTATGGCTTCCAGGCCTTTGGATGGTACAGAATCGTTGTGGGCGGCATCATTCTGGTCTTGCTCTTCATGGGGCACGAACTCACAATTATATAATTCGCACAGAAAGGCATGAATCCCCAAGCAGGTGAAATACTCATCTTCAACAAGCCCTACCGCTGGACCTCCTTCAATGTGGTGGCGAAGGTGCGGGGCGAACTCTCGCATCGGTTGGGCGTGAAGAAACTGACATGCCGGCACACTCGACCCTCTTGCCACAGGAGTGCTCATCATCTGCACAGGTAAAAGCACTAAACTCATTGACGAACTGCAGGCACACACCAAGGAGTATGTCGCCACCATCAAACTGGGTGCCACTACTCCCTCCTTCGACATGGAGACATCCGAAGATGCCACCTACCCCACCGAGCACATCACCCGTGAATTGGTGGAAGAAAAACTCAAGGCTTTCGTGGGACGCATCGAACAGATTCCACCCGCCTTCTCTGCTGTGAAAGTAGATGGCAAACGCGCCTTCAAGTATGCACGTCAGGGTGAAGAAATCGAGTTGAAACCAAAAATTTTGGTCATTGACGAACTGGAGATCCTGCATTTCGGAGAAGTGGAGAACGAAGTGACTGATGAAATCAACGACCCGCGTGAACGCATCAAATACCAAAGTGGCAACTTGACAGGCTCCCACCTCTCGCTGACCATCCGCGTGGTGTGCAGCAAAGGCACCTACATCCGGGCATTGGCACGCGACATCGGGCAAGCCCTCGGCTCTGGCGGCTACCTGACCAGCCTCGTCCGCACCCGCATCGGGAAATATACCCTGCAAGACTGCATGGACATCGAGCAGTTCCCGCAATGGCTCGAACAACAAAGGATTAGAGTTGAGAGTTAAAGACCCCCTCTAACTCCCAAAAGAAAAAACATACGATAATTGAATAGTAAATAGTCAAATAGTAAGTAAAAATATGAAACTTTCACAATTCAAGTTCAGACTCCCTGATGAGAAGATAGCCCTCTATCCTCGCACTTACAATCCCGAAACTAAGTTCTACAACCGTGACGAATGCAAACTCATGGTTGTACACAAGCAAACAGGAGAGATTGAGCACCGAATCTTCAAGGAAATCACCGACTATTTTGAGGAAGGCGATGCCTTCGTCTTCAACGACACCAAGGTTTTCCCTGCCCGTCTTTACGGCAACAAGGAAAAGACTGGTGCACGTATCGAAGTCTTTCTTCTTCGCGAACTCAACGAAGAACTCCGTTTATGGGATGTGCTCGTTGATCCAGCCCGAAAGATTCGCATTGGCAACAAACTCTACTTCGGTCCCGACGAGTCATTGGTGGCTGAGGTGATTGACAATACCACTTCACGTGGTCGCACGCTCCGTTTCCTTTATGATGGTCCCCACAATGTCTTCAAGGAGACACTCTATAGCCTTGGCGAGGCACCCATTCCTGATGACATCCGTATGCACCGGCCTGCCGAAGAGGAAGACCATGAGCGTTTCCAAACCATCTTCGCACGTCATGAAGGAGCCGTAACCGTGCCTGTCGCAGGACTTCACTTCTCTCGCGAACTGATGAAGCGCATGGAAATCATGGGAATTGAGCAAGCCTTCATCACCATGCATGCAGGACTGGGCAACTTCCGCAGCATCGATGTGGAAGACCTCACCAAGCATAAGACTGACTCTGAGCAGATGTTCGTCAACAAAGAAGCATGCGACATTGTCAATAAGGCAAAAGAGAACGGCCATAAGATCTGTGCTGTCGGCACCACCACCCTCCGTGCCCTCGAAACAGCAGTAGGTCCTGGTGGATTTATCAAGGAATTTGAGGGATGGACCAACAAATTCATCTTCCCTCCCTACGACTTCACGGTAGCCGATGCCTTTGTCGTGAACTTCCAACAGCCACTCACCACCATGCTCATGCTCGTCACCGCTTTTGGCGGCTACGATGTGGTGATGAATGCCTACAAGGAGGCACTCAAGGGTGATTACATGTTTGGCACCTATGGCGATGCCATGCTGATCATTGACTGATGGACAACGGACAATGGACAATAGCGCCACTCTTCATACTGTTTATCTTTCCCTTGGCACAAATCTTGGCGACAAAGAACATAACCTTGTGTCCGCCATCACAGAAATAGAAAAGCGGATTGGTCCTATCAGGGCACAATCCGCCTTTCTTGCTACTGAGCCGTGGGGATTCGAGAGCCCGAACACTTTCCTCAATGCTGCTATCAAGGTTGAGACAGAACTCTCCCCCCACGCCCTACTGAAAGTCACCCAACAGATTGAGCGTGGCATGGGACGCACCCAAAAGTCAACTCTCAACTCTCAACTCTCAACTGTCATCTATCACGATCGTATCATCGACATTGACATTCTCCTCTACGATGACCTCCATATCCATACAAAGAAACTCATCATACCGCATCCACACATGTATGAACGCGATTTCGTGCTCATACCTTTAAAAGAAATTATGAAATGAAAAAGACCACATTTCTTATTCTCTCCGCTTTACTCACACTTCCACTTATGGCACAGAAAAGACTCTTTACCATTGACGACCTCATCCCTGGCGGTTCCTCCTACTATCAGGCATCCGTACCCGAAACCCTGCATCTCACATGGTGGGGCGACATCTGCATCGAATTGGGCATAGACAAGTGCCAGAAAGTGGACATGCAGCAAAAAAACACCAACAACGTTGCAGCATTTAGCACCTTAACATTAGAGGACATCAACACCATCTTGTCCGCCAACGGCAGGAAGACCATTGACCACCTATACAATACTTCTTTCCCCTACGCAGAGAAGCCCTACGTCCTCATTGACAGGGGTAGAGAAAAGACCCTTGTTGACTGGGTGGAGAAGAAAGTGATTTGGAAAGCGAACCTCACCCCTGATGTAAATAACGAGGATTGGAACAAGGATTCCCAATCCATTGCCTATACCATTGACCACAACCTCTTCGTCCTCACTGCTGATGGCATGACTCATCAAGTATCTTCCGACGGCAGCATTGACCTCGTCTATGGTGAGAGCGTCCATCGCGATGAGTTTGGCATCTCGAAAGGCACTTTCTGGAATCCCGATGGCACCCTCTTGGCTTTCTACAAGATGGACCAGAGCATGGTGACGAAATATCCACAAGAGCCCCCCTTTCATTCTCCCCAAGGGGTGACAGCCCACTCGGATGAAGACTCCTCCCCTTTGGGGGAGGTTGGGAGGGGGCTTCCCTACCCTATGGCAGGAGAGACATCGCATAAGGTCTATGTGGGCATCTTCAATCCTCAGACAGACAAGACTGTCTATCTGAACACAGGTGACCCTACAGACCGTTATTTCACCAACATCGCATGGGCTCCCGATGGCAAGAAACTCTATCTCATCGAACTGAATCGTGACCAGAATCATGGTTCCCTTGATGAATACGATGTCCTGACAGGTGAGAAACTCCGCACCCTCTTCACGGAAGATAATGACAAATACTTCGAGCCCCTTCATCCCATCCAGTTCCTGCCTTGGGATGAAACGAAGTTCGTCTATCAAACACGCAAAGACGGTTACAACCACATTTATATTTATAATGTGTCTGGAAAACTCGTCAAGCAACTCACCACGGGAAACTTTGAGGTATTCGACATACTGGGCTTCAATAAGTCGCAGAAGACCATTCTTTACACATCTAATGAAAAAGACCCTTTGCAGCAAAACGTGTTCAGCGTTGACATGAAAGGGAAACGCACCCTGCTCGGTGATGCTACGGGCTGGCACAACGCCACACTGTCTGAATCGGGTAACTATTTCATTGACAATTACTCCTCACCTCTGATTGCCCGTCATATAGACATTGTTTCAACTTCCAACAGGAAAAGCACCAACATTTTCACGGCTGAAGACCCTTGGGCTGAATATAAGGTGCCCGAAATCAAAGTGGGTACACTGAAGGCTGCCGATGGAGTGGCAGATCTCTATTATCGCCTCATTCTCCCTACCGACTTCGACCCTAACAAGAAATACCCTGCAGTGGTCTATGTCTATGGTGGTCCTCATGCCCACAACATCGACGCTACGGCTCATTGGGGTGCACGTGGATGGGACATTTGGATGGCACAACAAGGCTATGTCATGTTCTGCCTTGACAATCGCGGCAGTGAACATCGTGGACTTGCTTTCGAGCAAGCCACCTTCCGTCAGTTAGGTGTAGAAGAGATGAAAGACCAGATAAAAGGTGTGGAGTTTCTGAAGAGCCTTCCGTACGTGGATGGAGAACGCTTAGGGGTGCATGGCTGGAGTTTCGGAGGTTTCATGACCACCAGCCTCATGACCACCTATCCCGATGTGTTCAAGGTGGGTGTGGCAGGCGGTCCTGTCATCGATTGGCGTTTCTACGAGGTCATGTACGGCGAACGCTACATGGACACTCCACAGACTAATCCCAAAGGTTACGAAAGCACCTCCTTACTCAACAAAGCCAAGAACCTCAAAGGACGTCTCATGGTCATCTACGGAGGAAACGACCCTATCTGTGTACCTCAGCACACGCTTTCCTTCATGCGTGCCTGCATCGATGCCGACACCTATCCCGACCTCTTCACCTACCCAGGTGACGGCCACAACATGACGGGGACCGATCGCATACATCTGCACAATGTCATCACCCGCTATTTTGAAGACCATTTGAAGTGAAAAGTGAAAAATCTAAGTTACCAGCCATACGGGATGTTCCTCATTAGCAAAGTAACTTAGATTTTTCACTTTTCACTTACATTTTCAATCGTCTTGCAGATGCAAAACAAACCTCACACCCTTCGTGAAGGCTGGGTCAATGTCGAGGTCACCATTCATGTTCAGTGCCATTCGCTTGCAGATGGGCAAGCCAAGACCATCGCCCGTGGTGAGGTCACGAACTTCACGGAATGCCTTGAACACCTCTTCACGTTGTTCCTCTGGAATGGTGCTGCCCGTATTCGATACCAGAAACTGATGCTTATGGGCACCTCTCTTCTTATATTCCAACGTGATGTGTCCACCCTCAGGAGTGTATTGAGCGGCATTCTTCAGCAGGTGCGACAAGATATGTGATACATATTCTTTATTGATGTGCGCCGTCATCTTGGGAGCATCCACCTTCAAGTTCACGCCACTCTTCACCCTCTCCCGTATCTGCTCCATCACATCCTCACAGAGTGTGCCCACTTGCACATCCTCTCTCTCCACGGTTTCTCCTGCAGCATTCTCCAGTTCCGACAAAGTTTGAATATGGTCAGAGAAAGCCAACAGTGCCTGCACCTCAGGAGTGCCCTTATCCAGTTTCTGCAAGGTTGGAGCCAACTGGGCAGAGATGTTGTTAATGAACTTCGCCTTCAGGGCATTGTTCTCATTCAGCAACTTAATAGTCTTCTTCTGTCTGCGGTTGCTATACATGTAGCGCATCAGCACAATGGCACCCAACACCAATGCAGCCGCCAATACTGCCGACAAAATGCCAAGCCCCACGATGGCAGCCTGACGTGCTGTCAGCGAACTGTCTTTCTCTTCAATCTCCGCCTCATTGTCAGCAATCTGCTTCTTCAACACATTCACCGTGTCAGCCAACACCAAAGCACTGGCAGAGTCCTTCCACGCCATATAACTCTTGTAACTCTCAGCCACCAGACTGGCACTGTTGCTCTTGCGCCCATTGGCAATGAGTGTCTGATAGACCTCGTCCACCTTGCCATATTCCTTGCTGGCAGTCAATTGGTCAGCCATTTCTTTAAAGGTGGCATTCCCCTTCTCACTTTGTCCGACGGTGTAATAGTAAATGGTCTTGGTATAAAGTAAATCGTTCTTCACAGAAGCATCATTGGCGGCATTGGCATGATTCTCCATATTCCCCATCTGCTCCTTCGCACTCTCCATCTTCCGCATCTTCATATACATCAGATGACGCTCCTTCGATGTCCAATAGTGCAGAGCCGCTCGGTTCGCCCCCTGCCCTTTTGTCTCTATCGTCTGGTCAATGCGACGCAACAAGTCAAACGCCTCCTTATAGAGATTCTCTTTCTCATAATATAACTTGTTCGCTTTCACGCCACAATCCACACCCTGTTTCAACTTTCCATTGTTCACATAACTCTCGAAAGCCTTGATGTACAATGCACGTGCAGCAATCGGATTGCCCTTGGCGTACTCGCTTTCAGCACGCTCCTGCAATTCATTCTTCCCTGTCTCCTGTGCACTGACCCATGCACAGCCACACAGCAGACTCAGACAAAAAAACAATAACTTCTTTCTCATATCACTATCAATTAAAAGGTTTTTCACCTGCGAAATTAAGCATTTCTTTTATTCTCTCCAAAAAATAGAGAGAAAAATGATGAGAAAAGTTCATTGCATTGGATTTTATTCCCTAACTTTGTAACCCAACACAAATCTTCATGAAAATGTGGGCTATATTATTTTTTCTGATGCCACTGGCTGGCATCACATACATCGGGTGGCACATCTGGACCCTGCTGCCACTGCATTGGGTCTGGAAAAGCCTCATCCTTGTCTGCGGCATAGGATGCTTTGGACTGCTCTTCCTCGTTGTGGGGAAAAGACTTGAGACACTTCCCTTGTCGCTATCGCAAGTGCTCTACGAGATAGGCACCTCCTCTATCTTCGTCATGCTCTATCTTGTCATCATCTTCCTCCTGCTCGACCTCGGACGACTCGTCCATCTCATCCCCCGCACCCTCCTCTACAACAATTGGTGGTCGTTAGCAGGCATCTTCGTGGTCATTTTCGGCATCTTCCTCTATGGCAACCTCCACTACAAGCACAAAGTGCGTGTGCCGCTCGAACTCACCACCTCCAAGCCCCTTCCCCACGACTACAGAATCATCATGGCGAGCGACCTCCACCTCGGCTACCACAATCCTCGCACCGAACTCGCCCGCTGGGTGGATATGATGAATGCCGAACACCCCGACCTCATCCTCATAGCCGGCGACATCATCGACAACAGCATCCGTCCCCTCATCGAAGAGGACATGGCAGCCGAGTTCCGCCGCCTCACCGCACCTGTCTATGCCTGCCTGGGCAACCACGAATACTACAGCGGCGAACCCAATGCCCAGAAGTTTTACCAAGACGCTGGCATCCACCTTCTCAGTGACTCTTCCACCATGATAGACAGTGCCCTCGTCATCATCGGACGCGACGACCGCACCAACCTCCGCCGTAAGAGCGTTGAAGATTTAGTTGCCAACGTGGATAAATCCAAGTTTACCATACTCCTCGACCACCAGCCCTACAACCTCGAACAAACCGAACAATCCCACATCGACTTCCAACTCAGCGGTCATACCCATCGCGGTCAAGTATGGCCCATCTCATGGATTACCGATGCCATCTACGAATGCTCATGGGGCACCCACCAGCGCGGCAACACCCACTACTACATCTCCTCCGGCCTCGGCATCTGGGGTGGCAAGTTCCGCATCGGCACCCAATCCGAATATGTGGTGGCAACCCTACAAAGTGAACCCTAAAAACCTCCTTCCATTTAGCGTACCCCTCGGCTACGACCTGCCGTACCCCTCGACTACGGCACATCGTACCCGAGGGGTACGTTTTTCCACCTTTTTTGTTGCTGACAGAAACACATTGTATCGATGACCTCGTTTAAGTTCCCACACTCACCTCTAAAAATAAAAAATATCTCCTTTCATTTTGTATTGTCCTCACATCTCGCTGTCTATCCCAGAAAGAAAGGAAGACGAAAACCGGTCTCTTCTTTAACGTGAATTCGTGTGTCCCCCCCCAAAAAAAATCCCCTCAACTTCCAAAGAAATTGCAGGGATGCTTACTCTTTTCTTATTTCACAAAACCTCTCGCTTGCAGCCACAACAGGAACTGCTGGCTCCATGCTTCGGTGGTGGTGCAACCTGTTTGGGGCATGAGGGTGTAGGGACCTGTGCCGTCGCCATAGAGGTGAAGTTCGGCATTGCCTCCTGCCTTCTTCCACTCGAGGAAAAGATTGACAAGACCTGCCGCTACATTCTGGTGGTCTGCACGGGTCATGATGAGGAGAGGGGGTGCAGGATTGGGCACCTTAACGGGCATGAGGGAGGGGCCGAAGTTGGTGCAGAGGAAGTCGGGACGCTCTGTAGGGTCAGTGGCTTGGATGGTGGCAGCAATGGCTACACCACCTCCTGCGGAGAAACCCAGATAGCCAATCTTATGGGGGTCGAGATGCCATGCTTGTGCCTGCTGGCGCACCAGACGGATGGCGGCTTTGGCATCATCGGCTGCCAATTGCAGGATGGAATCTCCTGCGGGATAGTGCAGGGGATTGGCATCTGCCTGTGGGAAGCGTTCAAGATGGGTGACATCCACCATCGGGGGCATCTGTATGCCTTGCGGGAAGGAACCCGTACCAGTATTGAGGTGGTATTTCAATCCGATGGCGGCAATGCCCCGTTCGTTTAGGAAGGTTGCCATCTGCTCCACATCGGTGCCCCATGAGAGGGCTCTCATGCCACCGCCAGGACAAAGGATAACGGCACATCCATTGGCCTTGTCGGCAGCAGGGAGAAACACCTGAATAGAGGGTCTCACCACACCCGTGATGTTTTTGCGGGCACCCTCGCCTGTCACTTTCTCAGTGTCGTTAGTGACGGGTTTGGCGAGAGGAAGGTCATAAGTCTGCTGTGCCCCTATGTTCACACTACAGAGCAAAAAGAAGAGGATTGACAATGATTTGCGTGTCATATAGGTTGGTATTTTTTTATTTTCCTTGCAAAGATAACATATTTCAGTGAAAAGATAAAAATCTTTCACTTTACACTTTTTTCATTCCTTCATTCTTTCATTTCCTCATTTTTCCCTATCTTTGCACCATCATCAAATTCAAACTAATATGAAAGCAATCAGCACGACAAAGGCTCCAGGGGCGATAGGTCCCTACAGCCAAGCAATTGAGGTAGGAAATTTGGTTTATACATCTGGACAGTTAGGACTTGATCCTGCCACGGGTGCATTCCCGGAAGGGGGCATCAAGGAGCAGACAAGGCAGTCGCTCTCAAACGTGAAGGCAATTCTGGAAAAAGCAGGACTGTCAATGGCAAACGTGGTGAAAACCACGGTGTTCATGGCAGACATGAACGACTTTGCCGAGATGAACAGCGTGTACGCCGAGTTCTTCACCGAACCTTATCCAGCCCGTTCAGCGGTGGCAGTGAAGACGCTCCCGAAGAATGCGTTGGTAGAGATTGAGGTGGTAGCAGGCAAGTGAGAAACGAATACAAAAGTAATTCTCAGAACTCACTTTACTTACCCACAAAAGTCTTGATTTCCTCATCTGTCGCATTGTTCATACGCTTACCAGCCTTGAAGGTGAGGTTGGGATAAGCAGCCTTGAGTTGGTTGACAGAGTTGTCGATGGGACTGCTACCTGATGTGACAAATGGGATGATGGTCTTGCCCTTGAAGTCCTGTGATTCGAGGAATGAATAGATGATGCTGGGTGCCTTGTTTGCCCAAATGGGGAAGCCCAGGTAAATCACATCATACTTCTTGATGTCAACAGGCTTGCCTCCCAACTTCTCCCTAAAAGCAGGATTGCCCATTTCTGCAACGGAACGTGACTGACGATTACGATAGTCGAGGTCTTCTTTCGTGTAGGGCTTTGCAGGCTGAATCTCATAGATGTCAGCACCTGCCGCTTTCTGAATTTTCTCTGCCGCCACCTTGGTGTTGCCTGAAGCAGAGAAATAAGCCACCAATACTTTGCCGCCTTTGGCTGTCTGTGCACACACTGTCATGCTGATTGCCATGAAGGCAATGGTGAGAATAGATGTCAGTTTTCTCATTTTTGAATTGTTTTTAGAATGAATAATAAATAGATAGTAGTAGGATTCTATCCTACAAATTCTCAAATAGTTCCGATGGCTTGTCAATAATCGCCTTGGCTCCCTGTTCCACAAGGAACTCCCGGTCACGGAATCCCCAACTCACAGCGATGCATGGAAGGGCTGAGTTTTTAGCCGTCTGCAAATCCACCTCACTGTCGCCCACATAGACACACTCCGACTTCTCAAACTGCCTCCCGTGCAACTGGGAGAGTTGGCGAATAGCCTCATCCACCATGTCGGGTGCAGGCTTCCTTTTCACAGTAGGGGTCTCTCCTATCGCCACATCAATGGTGTCGGCAAAGAATGCCCTGTGCAAATCCTGCACGGCAGGGGCGAGTTTGTTACTCACAATAGCGGTGAAGAGTCCCCTCTTCTTACACTCCTTCAACAATTCGGGAATGCCTTCGTAGGGTGCCGTCTTGTCCATTGAGTGCTCCACATAGTAGGCACGAAAAGTCTCAAATACCCGTTCCGTCAATGCCTCATCAGCATCGGGCTTGCTCTGTTCCACACTGCTTTCCACCAATCTTCGGATGCCATTGCCCAAATAACGCCGTGTGTCTTGCTTCGGATTAGGCTCCAACCCCGCTTCGCGCAAGGCGTATGATACGCTATCATGCAAATCATCCAACGTATTCATCAACGTGCCATCCAAGTCAAATATCACTGTTGTCATCATACATGCGCCTCCTCCAAAAATCGTAACTCCGCCTCCAACATCTCCAGTTTCTTCATCCGATAACCAGCCTTCTTAGCCTCCTCGATGGGACGTGTGTAGAGGTAATAGGTCTCCATTGGACGGTGGAAATCGAAGTCGAGTTTCATGCTGGGCGAATAAGGGGTCATGTGGACGGTATTGTCAATCATCTTGTCTGCAAAAGCCTCGTCTATATTCGTCACGCCACATGCCTGAGCAGCCTCCACCACTTCCATCATCTGGTCTTTGACGAGTTGCAAGGTGTTGGGGTTCTGCAAGAGGATGTCCGTCTGCGTGTTCAACGCCACAGTCATGCCATTGAAAGGCATGTTCCACACCGCCTTTTTCCACCGCGCCTCCAGATACTCCACCTCGTTGGCATCTACTCCTGCCTTGCGGAAGTCATCCACCACCTCATCAATCTTTTCTTGCTGCTTGCACGAATAATTACCTATATTGATATAGCCGTAACACTGATGGTTCACCCGACCCGGCTCTGTCTTTGCACTACAGATGAAAGCCAATCCTGCTGCCAACTGCACTGTTGGAAACATCTTCTGCACATCCTCTTCAATACCGATGCCGTTCTGAATGAGCACCACCAACGTATCTTCTTTCAATAAGGGAGGCAACAACTCAGACAGCAAATGATTATTCACCGACTTCAACCCCACCAGCACCACATCACACACAGGCATGGCGGCAGTGCTTTGATAAGCATTCACCTTGTCCAAATGAAAACTGCCATCGCACGAGTCAACCTGCAAACCATGCTCCTCCACATACGCATAATCCCGATGAAAAAGAAAATGCACCTCTTTGCCTGTCTGTGCCAACTTAGCCCCATAGTAGCCACCAATGGCACCCGTGCCTATTACTCCGTATCTCATAATCTCTTCTTACTCATCACATTTGTTGATGTGTTTGCAAAGGTAGCACAAATCAAGGATAGAAAAAAATATTTCACCGTTTAATTTTGTATTGTGTCTGATTTGGACAAATTTCTCACGCTCAAGAATGCAAATTAATTTCTATTCTCTTCGCTTAATCGAAATTTTGCCCTATCTTTGCACTTATTCTATGACAACATCCGCTTTCATCATCCATAAGCAAAGGAACGAAAGGGGTGGTTGTTTATTGATCTTGAAACATCAAACACTACAATTATGGTTAAACACATTATTCTCTGGACACTGAATCCAGAACTTTCTGAAGAAGAGAAACAGCAAGTGAAACGTGGCATCAAGGAAGGACTCGAAGGATTGGTCGGCAAGGTGCCAGGACTCCTCGAAGTGAAGGTGAACATCGATGGCCGGCTGGCATCATCCAATGCTGATGTGATGCTTGACAGTACTCTCGAATCGGAGGCAGCCCTGAAGGGATATGCACAACACCCTGAGCATGTGGCTGTGGCTAACACGAAGGTACGCCCCTACACCGTACAAAGAAGTTGCTTAGACTTTGAGATTTAAAAGTTGAGAATTAAGAGTTAACAGTGACAGTTGTCCGTTGTCTATTTAAGGTTAAGGTTAAATATGGAGAACTTGACAGTAGTGAAAGTGGGGGGCAAGATTGTGGAGGACGAAGAGAGCCTCCAGCAGTTGCTCCGCGACTTCAGCGCCATCGAAGGCGCAAAGGTGTTGGTGCATGGTGGCGGCAGGTCTGCCACAAAGGTCGCCGCACAATTAGGTATCGAAAGCACTATGATTGGTGGTCGCCGTGTGACTGACGCAGAGATGCTGCAAGTGGTGACGATGGTGTATGGCGGCTTGGTCAACAAGAACATCGTGGCACGCTTGCAGGCATGTGGCATCAACGCCTTGGGACTGACAGGTGCCGACATGAACGTGATGCAATCACACAAACGCCCCTTGAAAAAAGTGAAGATGGAGGACGGCACTGAACAGATGGTCGATTTCGGTTTTGTGGGCGATGTGGATCAATGCGACGGCAAGATGCTTGCCACTCTGATTGGCGAGGGTGTGGTACCTGTAATGGCACCACTCACACACGACAAGGAGGGACACCTCTTAAACACCAATGCAGACACCATCGCCGGCGAGACAGCCAAGGCATTGGCGCCCTATTTCGACGTGACCCTCATTTACAGTTTTGAGCATGCAGGTGTACTGACCGACCCCGATGATGAGACATCGGTCATCCCCCATATCACAGCCGAAAGTTTTGAACAATTGAAGGCTGATGGCACGGTGAGTGGTGGCATGATCCCCAAAATCGAAAATGCCCTCGAAGCAGTCAAGGCTGGCGTAAAAAGAGTCATCATCACCAAGGCTGATGCCATTGATGGCACTAAAGGAACTATCATCAGTTAGGAATGAGAGCCCCCTCCAACTCCCCTGTGTAGGGGAGAGAAGTTAGGGTTAATGTCAGAGTATTGGCCTTTAACTCCTATATCTCCTTCAAATCCTAACTCCTCACTAAAAAATATGGATTTTAAGCACGACATCCTTCCGTTGAAGAACATCATCTTCAGAACAGCGTTACGCATCGCCCTAAACAGGGAGGAGGCGGAGGACATCGTGCAGGACACACTCATGAAGTTGTGGGAACGACGCAATGAATTGGAAAAGGTGGAGAACTTGGAGGCTTTTGCCTTGACCATGGCTCGCAACCTCGCCATCGACAGGAAAGAAAAGATGGACAACCAACATGTGTCGTTCGACGATGAAGAACATGACCGTCCCGATGAAGGAACGGGAAATGCGGACAACACACTGATGCGAACAGAAACCCGCAGTTTCATTGCCGACACCATCAACACCTTACCCGAAAAACAACGCACCATCCTACAACTAAGAGATATTGAAGGAAAAACTTATAGAGAAATAGCAGAAGTGTTAAGCATTTCAGAATCAGACGTAAAAGTAACACTCTTCCGTGCACGAAACGAGTTGAAGGAAAAAATTTTGCAAAAAAAATCACTTTTCCTGTAACTTTTTCTTTTCTCATCCGTCGTTATGATAGAGGGCGGCGGAAAACAGGCTCTTTAATGACAAGTTTCAGAGACAGCATTTCCGCCCCTCAGATCTAAAGAATCACTCAAAATGGACTACAAGTACATTGAACAACTGCTGGAAAGTTACTTCGCCTGCACCACCACATTGCAGGAGGAGCAAATTCTCCGCTCGTTCTTCTCGCAAGAGGATGTACCAGGACATTTGGCTCAGTATACCGACCTCTTCAACTATGAGGCATCGGCTAAAGAGGACACATTGGGTGAGAATTTCGACGAGCGCATGATGGCATTGATTGGTGGACAGCAGACAACAGACAACGGAAAAGGGAAAAGGAGACAGCGGGCAACAGCACCACGCATCATCAAGTTGGCAACCCGCCACTTCGCACCTTTCTTCAAGGCTGCCGCTGTGGTGGCAATGGCACTCACCATCGGACGTGCAGCAGAACATGCCATCGGAGAGCAGGAGGCGGAGGAAAACAGCAATGTCATCGCTATTGACCCCTACATCAAGTCAAGCGATGTGCGACAAGCCATCCGCGTGAAGGATGTGAGCCAAGCCGAAACAAAGGCAATCAATGACTCCATCATCAGCCTCAACACCGAAGGTGAGATACAATAAGATGTGGCTCGTTGACACACACAGAAAGATTTTTGCTTTTACTTATATAAACAATTAATGCTTAACTAAACCAATTCTATTAGGTGTGACGCTGTGAAGCCCATCACCTCCGCCAAAGAAGGAAACACTTCGGAGGCACAAGATTGAACAAAGGTTCAATTCTCTTAAAACCAACTTCGTGCTTCGGCACGAAAAAAGGGGCAGTTCGACAGGAACTGCCCCTTTTTCGTGTATGCCCACTTTAGATGAATCCCTATTCACCACAAGTTTTGAAACCAATAGACAAGCATGCCCGCCAAATAACCTATGAAAGCAAGCAGAGAGAAGTGGCGAAGATACCAGACGAAACTGATGCGTTCCAACCCCATGATAACAACACCTGCCGCTGAACCAATGATAAGGATGCTACCACCCGTGCCTGCACAATATGCCAGCAAATTCCAAAAGTCACCATCTTGACAGAAATTCTGCATCACGGCAGCAGCATCTGAGGGAGCGATGCTGTACATACCCATCGCACTGGCTACCAACGGCACATTATCGACCACAGATGACATGACACCAATGATGCCATTGACTGTATAGGCATCCCCTGCGAAGGTATCGTTCAACCATACGCCCAACTGACCAAGAGTACCCGTCTCACCCAAAGCACCCACTGCAAAGAGGATGCCAAGGAAAAAGAGAATGGTGGGCATGTCTATCTTACGTAGAATGCTTGCCACACGTACCTTCTTTTCCAAGGCCAGCAAGCGTTCATTACGCCGAATCATCAATTCCGTCACAATCCAGAGAATGCTCAACAGCCCCATGATACCAACGAAGGGGGGTAAACCTGTCAACGTGTGGAATAGTGGTACAAGCACCAACCCTCCTACACCAATAAGGAAGATGACCACTCTGCCTCCACGGGAGAATGCAGACTGCCCTTGTAGGGAATCAACCTCTTCATTCACGATTTCATTAGTAGTTCCCACCCTACCCTTCAACCTACAAGACACGATAAGTGCTGGTACAACGACGCTAACAAGCGAAGGCAGGAAGAGGTTCAGAATGATGCCACTGGTCGAAACGCAGCCTCTAATCCAGAGCATGATGGTGGTAACATCGCCAATGGGCGAGAAAGCACCTCCAGAATTGGCAGCCAAGACGGTCATGCCTGCATAGAGAAGGCGTTGCTTGCGCTCCCTTACTAACTTCTTCAGCACCATCGCCATGACAATGCTGGTCGTCATGTTGTCGAGCAAAGCCGAGAGTACAAACGTGATGCCGACGATTTCCCACAAGAGAACACGGGCATGGGTGGTGTGCAGATAGCGCGAAACAAAGCCGAATCCTCCGTTGGAATCAACCACTTCCACTATCGTCATGGCACCCATCAGAAAAAGAATGGTTTCGCAAGTCTCAGCCACATGGGGAAGGAAGACTTCCTCCGATGACAGTTCTGAATGCCCTATCATATAGACAGCCCAGCATGCCACACCCACAAAGAGCGCAATGGCCGACTTGCTTACCTTGGTGACGCTCTCCATGACGATGCACAGATAGCCCACCACAAAAATCATTATAATCAATGTTGTCATATTGAAAATCCTATCTAACTTTTTCTCTTTGAGCCAAACACGCCAAAACTCAACAGCACCCCGATGGCGCCAAGCACGATGATGGCATGACTGGCTGTGTGGTGACCCTGAAGATGAAACACTTGAGGTACAAACATCAACAAAAGACCACAAGAGAGTAGCGAAATCCCTAAGAGAAGTCGCGCTTTATTACTAAAATGTTTCATTCTCTTTCTTTTGTCTAGGGAAGAAAACATCAAGACTTACTTTTATGCCGATGGTACAACACACCCGATAGCAATTCAGCCTCATGCCCTTCGTAGATTTTCACTTCGGTGACAGGCACATACTCCAACTCGCCATAGCGGAGAAGTTGGACTGCACAGAAACTGCCATCTCTTGCCACACACAATTCCATGCAGTAATTGCCGTTGGGGTCAAAGTCCAACTTGAGTTGGATGTGTTCAGCACAAGCCGGGTTATTCTGGAACTTCAACAGAAACTGATGGATAGCGTTGCCAGAAGAGACTGTGTAGTAATTGCGAATACAATCCACCTCGGCAAGGGTGGGACGGTAATACACTCGGGTGAAAAGGTCAAAGAAGCCATGCTTCACGAAGATATGAGGATGAGAGACCACAATGGGGGCCATCTCCATGTTTTTGAAACTTGCCATAGTCTTTTTATTAGCGTTTTTTGAATCAATAAATGTTTGAAAGGGTCGGTTTGGCGACTCCTGAAAGAATGTTTCTCTGCCCATTTCAGCCAGAGAAAAAGAGAAAGAGGAGGACACGACACAATTGGCAGGACATCCCACATACGAGGGTTGCCTTGCCAGACAGGAGAAAAAGAGAAAAAACGCTAACGGATGATATGCCTCAACACATAAAAAAGGGCTATGCGAGAGGCATAGGAGCGGATGGGCACAGTGGTTCGCTGTGTGAATCCGCCAAAGATTTGATGAATGGAAGAACGTAGGGCACGTGGGGCCACAAAAGCCTTGCCTCCACCACGGAGAGTGGGAGATGTGCGCTCTCCCGAACGGGTTTGTGCCCGCTCCTCCGAGGGACAGATAGTGCGACACAGCGAAGGAGTACTCGCAAGCGTTCCTTCGCGAAGACGGATGCCACCGTCTGTTCTAACTAAACAATCTTTATTGTTCTCTTTCTGCACAAGCACTTCCTGCCGTGTCTGCAACTCAGAAAGTGCAGGCACGTCTTGACACGAAGCCCCGAAAATGGCCATCAATGCCAAAAGGAATATGTGTAGCAGGTGTTTCACTAAAGTGATAATAATATTTCGGGATTGTGAAACTCTATTTACGGCGAATGATTCGGTTCGTCACTCTCTCAGCCGATATGGTGGTGCCGTCTTCACCCACGATATCGACATTCCACACATGGGTGCTTTTGCCTGCATAAATCAGTCGCGCCTTGCCAAAGACTTTGCCTTCAGTGGCTGACATGGCTACGTGGCTGGCACTGACTTCGGTGCCACACACGGCAAGAGACTCGTCATACTGAGTCAGATGGAGGGAACCGACACCCGCAATAGTCTCGGCAAGCGTGAGGGATGCTCCTCCGTGCAGCACCCCCAGGTACTGACGGGTGGAGGGAGAAATGGGCATCTCTGCCACGGCATACTCATCGTCGGTAGGTACAAAACGGATGCCTAAGGCTTCAATGATGGTGCCTTGCATGCGGGAGTGGAGGAAATCACATTCTTGTTGAGTTAACACAATTATATTGACAATTTAATCATTTACCATTTACTATTTATGAAGCCCTCGGGTCATTTAGGCGGTGTGGTATTGGTGCAGTTCTGTCCGCAGGGCATGTGCCTTGCCATCAGTCACTTTGTCCATCAATGCCCAAAATTGGGAGGAATGGTTATGGTGGACGGTGTGGCAGAGTTCGTGAAGAATCACATAGTCCTGCAAATGCTCCGGCACCTGCATCAGATAGAGCGAGAGACTGATGGTGTTTCTGCCTGAACAGGAGCCCCAACGAGTCTTGGAGTCACGGATAGTCAAGCCCTCATAATGAAAGCCATGCAGGTATGCCAGTTCTGCCACACGGCGAGGCAATAACGCCTTGGCTTCCCGACGCATCCTCGCCACATCATCGGTGGCCAACTGCGGACGTTCCCTCAGTGCCGCCTGTTTCTTCAGCAACGAGGAGCGGAACTTCTCAATGGTGCTCTTCACAAATGAGAGTGGCGCACCTCGGAAAGCTGTTACACGAAGACCTTCAACCTCAGGACGCATAATGATGCTACGTGCCCTCGGGTTGACGGTCACTGTAACCGTACCTAACTCTTCGTCTTGGTAGGTCATGCCCTGATTCATCAACAAGGCGATTCTCACTTGGAGAACTCCTTGTAAATCTTGTCGGCTATCGCCTGCATCTCTTCGGCTGGAAGACTGAGTTTGGGATTGGCAAAGTTCATGTCTTTCTCGCTCTGCATAGGGATGAGATGGATGTGTGCATGGGGCACTTCAAGGCCCAACACTGCCTGACCCACTTTCACGCACGGGAATGCAGCCTTGATGGCAACTGCCACCTTCTTGGCAAACACTTCGAATCGTGCCAGTTCATCGTCTTCCATGTCAAAGATGTAATCAACCTCACGACGAGGAATGACCAACGTGTGACCTTTCACAAGCGGATTGATGTCGAGGAACGCATAAAACTCATCGTTCTCGGCACACTTGTAGGAGGGAATTTCTCCTGCTGCAATCTTAGCAAAAATACCCATAATTATCCGAAAGTAATGCTCATGATTTCAAACTTCATCACACCACGTGGCACAGTGACTTCTGCCACATCGCCCACCTTCTTGCCCAGCAGTCCCTGAGCAATGGGGGTCTTGATGGAAATCTTGTTCTCGCGCAGGTTTGCCTCACCCTCGCTCACGATGGTGTAGGTGAGTTTCATGCCGTTCTCCACGTTCTTCAGTTCCACCTTCGAAAGAATCTGCACCTCGTCTGTCTTCGTGAGTTTCGAGGGGTCGAGAATCTTCGTATCTGCAAGGATTGCCTTCAGTTCAGCAATCTTGGTTTCCAGTTTTCCCTGTGCTTCCTTGGCAGCATCGTACTCTGCATTTTCAGAGAGGTCACCCTTTTCGCGGGCCTCTGCTATCTGGCGGATCACCTCTGGGCGTTCCACCTCTTCTAACTGTTTGATTTGGGCACGAAGTTTGTCGTAGCCCTCCTGTGACATATAAGCCATGGTTATTTACGATTAAACGATTTTACAATTTGTAATGATGGTCAACAACTTTTTTACGATTGTTATCTTTCCGGAGCGATAAAGAAAAAGAATCCCGACACTTCTTGATGTCGGAACCCTTCCAATCTTTTTCCGCTGCAAAGGTACGGTTTTTCCTCTATTCCACCAAATTTTTCGCCAAATATCTTAGAAACTGAAAGAAAAACCACCCAAGAAGTTCGCACCAATGTTGCGGTAGCCAAAGTAACGGTCGTAGTTCTGATTCAGCAGATTATCACCCTTCACAAATACGGTGAGCGGGAGTTCTATCGGCAATGTGTAGCGGATGCTTGCTCCCAGATTCACCATGTTGGGACGCTCATAGGCTGAACCCGACTCCACTTTAATGTTAGGATTGCTGAAACAAGCCCATCGCCAATCTAATCCGGCATACAAGCCATGCATCAGTTTGAAGTCTGCCTTCCAGTTCATATCGAACATCGGTGAGAGATAGGAGCCTTCCAACCACTTCTCACCAGGTGCCTTGTTACTCTCGATGTTCAACCGATGACGGGCATCCACCTTGACAATATCCTCATAGTTATACACAAAGTCGGCATTCAGATAGAAGCACTTGTTCTTGGTGAAGGTTGCCCAAGGATATTCTATGCCATCCCTTGTATTGGAACCCAACAGGAAGTCCAAGTGATTCTTTGACTGGTCAAATCCTACATTGAGGTCTCCACTAAATCCATTGCCACCCTGGAAACGATAGCCCACCTGAGCATCGACGTAGTGGAATGCGTCTTCCATTTTGATGATGCCATCACCTGCAAAACTGATGTGTCCATCTAACATGAAATAGGGATGAATGGCTGTGAGATGACGGAAGTCATTGTTTTCCTCATAGCCCCGTGCCTTCACATAAACATCGCTCTTTGGAGTGATGTGGTAGGTGAACGAGGCATCAGGAGCCACACGCCCTTTCGTGCTGACGAACACTCCCAACTTCAAGTCCATCTGTTCCCCGTTGTACTTATAATATGGAGTGAAGCGCAAACGGGTGATGCCATCCAGTTCCACATTGCCGTATGCTGAATAGTAAGCCCCAACCCCGATTCCTGCACTATGTTCATCAGAGATGCGGTAGGCGGCTGTTCCATCCATCTGGAGTAAGGTCTCTCCCAACTTCTTCTGCAAACTGGTTCGATGATTCTGGCTGAAGAACTTCACACCTGCCGTTGCATCGAAGGTGAAATGCTCATACTGATAGGGAGTGAGACCCACCGTCACGCTACCCAACACATTGTGCTGCTTGTCCGTTCCCGTTGCGTTTGCAGTCCTATAGTTAAACAATTGGTTTTCGTAGTCACCCTTCACGAAGAGATCCACCCCATTGTCAAAACGGTGATTGTATTTCAAGGCTGTGCGGTTGCGGTAGTCACGGCTCTTCCAGTCTTTCAAGTCAAAATACTTATTCTCTTTAGTCTTTCCATTGAAGCCCTTCAAGGTGAAATCCAACGCCAAAGCATCATTGTCGCTCAAATCGAACTGATAGGCAGCCATGCCGTCCAATGTGCCAGGCACTCCACCACTCAGATGCACATATCCTTTCTTGTTGCCCTTCCACACGGCTTCACTCTCATAATTGCCAAGAGGTTCTGGGGTATAACTGCTGAGAGGCTGCCCCTGCACGGCATACTCCATCGTATAGTGTGTCACCTTTGTTTCAGCAGGTTTGGTCTTCACAGGCATCTTTTTCACATCGGTCACCACAGGTTTTACATCGTTGGTCACTTCCACCGTGTTGTCCAACTGCGCCATCACCGAAAGGCAAGTGAAAAGTGAAATGTGGAAAATGAATAATCTATGTTTCATGTGATTCGTTTGATTCATTTAATTCGTGATTAAAAATGGCTTACTGCATCCGCTGCCTAATCATAGACTGAATATCATCGTTCTCTTTATAATTTGCTTTCAACGACTCCAAGGTCTGCTTTGCTTCCACCTCACGACCTTCAGCCTTGTAGATGTCGCTCAACAAGATGAAAGCACGTGCCAACCAATAAGGTTTACCGATACCATTATCTATCGCCTTGTTCAACTGCTGTTCGGCTTGCTGATACTCACCTTCGTTGAAGAGTTTCTGTGCTGCCACCACGGGAGCCTTAGCAACTTCCGTTGCAATGGAATCCTGTGCAGCGGCAATGGAGTCTTGGATAGCAATGTTGGCAGCCATGTTTGCCAGTTCCTCGCCTGCCTTCTTGGCATATTCACTGCCTGGATAGCGGATGGAGATGGACGAGAACACGGCAGCAGCCTCATCTTCCTTGCCCGACAACACAAAGGCACGGCCTTGCTCATACAGAGCCTTGGCGGCCTGAGAGGAGGCTGGGTATTCTGCGTTCATCTGATTGATGATATCCACCTTTTTGTCATAATTGCCACGCAGACCTTCAATGTAAGCCTGTTGCAACATGGAGTAGTCACCCATGGTGTGATCGGTTGCCTTGGCTGCCGCATAGTTGGCGTTAGCCTCGTCATAATTGCGCATGTTCAAGTAACTGTCACCGATGCGGTTGTAGGCATCTGCCCTCACTGAGGCAATGGCAGTCGTCATCTCCGTAATCTTCTGAAACTGCGTGATGGCAGCATTATACTTCTGCTGTTTGAATAGGGCATAACCCAAACTGTATAAGGCATAACCACTGTTCTTCAACTTTCCAGCAGGAGTCTGCCCGCCCAGATTGATGGCAGTGTTGAGGTCGCTGGCAGCCTGTGCATAATTGCCCAGACGATAGTTGCAATCACCCTTCACATAATAGGATTCGGCATACGCCTCAGCATCCTGCTTGCCCAACCCGATGGCTTGGGTGGCATAGGTAAGTGCCTCCTGCACGTTGTTTTTGCCCAACTCCTGAAAAGCCAAGTTGTAGAGCACCTTCTGCTTGTCTGCCTGCGTGGAAGCATCTGGAGACTGTACCTTATTGATGGCACTGAGTGCTTTCGAGTAGTTTCCCTTCTTCATATAGACCTCCGTCAAGCATTGTGACACAGGGGTGGCATATTGAGAAGTGGGATAGTCTTTCAGGAATTGCTCCATCACCGTCACCGTCGTCGATGCGTTTTGTTCGTGCAATGTCAATGCATAATTGTAAAGTGCCTGTTCACGAAGTGTTGCATTGGGCGTCATCTTCGAGGCATTGAGAAATGCCTGCTGCGCCTTGCTCTTTTTGCTCAACTGCAAAGCAGCGATACCCGCATGCAGCCATGCGTTCTGAGCCATCTCGTCCTGGTCAACGCTTGCCGACTCCAACAAGGTTGCGTATGCGGCATCGAACTTGCCCATGTTATAATAGCACATGCCTTGCTTATACTGTGAGGTGCGTGTCTTCTCACCTGCTTCCAGATAACCTAAGGCACGTTCATACTTTCCTTCATCATACAGCCTTTCGCCAGCCAAACGATATATCACATTCTGATAGGCGTATGCTTCATCGCTCAGTCCTGTCAACGGATAAGGCAGTGGAGTGTCGATGGAGAACCCCTTTGCTTCATCCTCGAAGAACGCTTCCAACGCTTCATCCACACGCTGTCCCTTCACCAACAAATTACGTCTGAATACACACAAAACATCAGCATACTGTGACAGCGGATGTGCTTTCACCCACTCTCCCATTCGTTCTGCCGTTCCTGGATTACCCAACACATAATCACACACCAATGAGAGTGCTTCAACCTCTTCCCGACCTTTCGCACCTCCATCCGTCTCGTCCAAGAAACGCTCAAACTGCTGTCTTGCACCAAAGTAGTGACCATCAGCCACCGCCTTTACTGCCGTCTGCTGTGCCTGCATGCACAATGCCGCGCCAGCCATCAGCCACGACAACAACATTCTTCTTTTCGTCATTTTCAGTAAAGATTCTTTATCAATTAGAAATTTCCGCTACAAAGATACACTTATTTCTCCTATTTTCTTCAACATTAACAATATATAACATCATTTTTTCTCATTTAAGACCTCAATGACCACTGTGCCGCTCCCAAAAGACACCCTCTGCATAACCCTGGATAGCCTTGTCCTGATCAGCAAGCAACAGACGTTTGGCGGCAAGGAGGCAATAATCAAGATGAAGTTCGATGCCACAATAGCGACGTCCCAACTTTTTGGCAACCACAGCCGTAGTGCCACTACCCAAGAAGGGGTCGAAAACCACATCTCCCTCTTTAGAAGAAGCAAGAATGAGTTTGGCAATGAGTTTTTCTGGCTTTTGAGTGGGGTGGTCTGTATTTTCAGGCATTGACCAAAAAGGCACAGAGATATCGTCCCAGAAGTTGCTGGGGAAAGTGGTGCGAAAACGCCCCTCGGAGGTCTCTTCCCAGTCTTTCGGCTGTCCTTCTTCACGATAGGGGGCAAGCACCTTACGACGCACTTTCACTGCATCAACATCGAAATGATAATCCTTGGGATTCTTGACAGCAAACCAGATGTCCTCCATCGAGTTCTTCCAGTTGTGGGCAGCCCCTCTACCCTTCTCCCGTTGCCAAGTGATGCGGTTGAGGATGGTGAGGTGTTCCTCAATCACCCGTTGCATGGAAGAAGAGCAACGCCAATCGCCACACATGTAGAGGGTCCCGTCAGGAGCCAGTTTGTCGCAGAGGAGAGGGAACCAACTACGGAGATATTCTTCATATTGCTGAGGAGAAACCATCGTGAACTTCTTGTCTCCAAAGTTTCGGGGCAAATTGTAAGGAGGATCCACGATGATGAGATTGGCAAAACCGTCAGGCAGCGTGGGGAGAACATCGAAAAGGTCTCCGTGGATGAGTGATTGACCATCAATCATCTGCATGAGGCTTTCACGTTCCTCGCCTCCAATGCGCAATGTCCTGTTGTTCTTTGCCGTCATGGGGACAAAGGTACTATTTTTTCATGAGGAACGAGGAATGAGGAATGAGAAATTATTACTTTTCCAATGAAAAAAACACGCTGAATGGCAAATAATTCCTAATTCCTAATTCCTAATTCCCAATTCTTCATTACCTTTGCAACGTCAACCAGCCCATGCAACTCTGAACGGACAACGGACAATAGACAACGGACAACTGTCAACTCTAAACTCACACACGTATATGACTAAGAAATACGATTTTCTTATTATCGGTTCAGGTGTAGCCGGTATGAGTTATGCCTTGAAAGTGGCTGAAGCGAAGAAGGGTAAGATTGCCATCATCTGCAAAACCACTCTTGAAGAGGCAAACACAGCAAAGGCGCAAGGAGGTATTGCGTCAGTGACGAACCTGCTCGTCGATAACTTCGAAAAGCACATTGAGGACACCATGATTGCCGGTGACTGGATTAGTGACCCTGAAGCCGTGAAACAAGTGGTGACGGGTGGTCCTGCAGGTATCAAAGACTTGCTCCGATGGGGCGTGAACTTCGACAAGAAGGAGGATGGCTCGTTTGACCTGCACCGTGAAGGCGGTCACTCTGAGTTCCGCATCCTGCATCATGCTGACGACACGGGTGCCGAGATTCAGCGCGGTTTGATGGAAGCCGTAAGGAATCATCCCGACATTGAGATACTGGAAAACCATTTCGCCGTGGAAATCATCACACAACACCATTTGGGTATCCGTGTGACTCGCCGCACCCCCGACATTGAGTGTTTCGGTGCTTATGTGCTGAACCCAAAGACGGGAAAAATTGACACTTATCTGTCGAAAATCACCTTGATGGCAACAGGTGGCACGGGTGCCATCTATGCCACCACATCCAACCCCAACATCGCCACGGGCGACGGCATCGCCATGGTTTATCGTGCAAAGGGTAAGGTGAAGGACATGGAGTTTGTGCAGTTCCACCCTACGGTGCTGTTCAACCCTGCCGAGACACATCCTGCCTACCTCATCACCGAAGCGATGCGCGGTTATGGTGGCATACTGCGTTTGCCCAACGGTGAGGAATTCATGCAGAAGTATGACGAACGCTTGTCATTAGCCCCCCGTGACATCGTGGCACGTGCCATCGACAACGAGATGAAGATTCATGCACTCGACCATGTGTGTCTTGACGTGACGCATAAAGATCCTGAAGAAACCAAGCACCACTTCCCCAACATTTATGCCAAGTGTCTCTCCATCGGTATCGACATCACAAAGGACTACATCCCTGTAGCACCATCGGCTCATTACATGTGTGGAGGCATCAAAGTGGATTTGGATGGACAGTCCAGCATCAAACGGCTCTATGCCGTGGGCGAATGCTCTTGTACAGGTCTGCATGGCGGCAACCGTTTGGCTTCCAATTCATTGATAGAGGCTGTGGTTTATGCTGATGCAGCAGCCCGACACTCCTTGGAGGTCATTGACCAATATGAGTTCAACGAAAAGATTCCTGCATGGAACGATGAAGGCACGATGACCAACGAGGAGAAGGTGCTTATTGCCCAAGACGTGAAGGAAGTGGGGCAGATTATGTCCACCTATGTAGGCATCGTGCGCTCCGACCTTCGTCTGCACCGTGCATGGGAACGCCTCGACCTACTCTACGAAGAGACGGAACACCTCTTCAAGCGTGTCAAGCCTACCCGCGACATCTGCGAACTCCGCAACATGATCAACGTGGGTTATCTCATCACACGCCAAGCATTGGAGCGCAAAGAAAGCCGAGGGCTGCACTATACGATGGACTACGCGAAGCATGCATTGGATAATAAGAAATAAACGCATACAATAACCTGTTCTGCTCTCGGCACCTTTGGTGTCTCGATAAACAATAATTACCAATAATTTACAAAAATTGGTTTCAATAATAATTATTGGTTAAAATTATTGTCAATTATTGGTAATTATTGTTTATCCAAGCCTCAGAAGGAGGCGAAGGAACAAGAATAAAGGTGAAACAAGAATACATGACAAATATGAAAAAGTTACTGTCACTTTTATTTTTTAGTTTTTCGTTTTTAGTTGCATCGGCACAAGATGCGACCGTTCCGATGGACCCTGCCGTACGCAAGGGCACCCTGCCCAACGGATTAACCTATTATCTGCGCCACAACGAGTGGCCCGAGAAACGTGCTTTCTTCTACATTGCCCAAAAGGTGGGTTCTATTCAGGAAGATGAGAACCAGCGAGGTCTGGCGCACTTCCTCGAACACATGTGCTTCAACGGTACCACCAACTTTCCAGGTGACCGCCTGAAGAAATATCTTGAGAGCATCGGTGTGAAGTTCGGCGAGAACCTCAATGCCTATACCTCTTTCGACGAGACCGTCTATAACATCGACAACGTGAATGTGGAGACCGCCGGAGCCATCGACTCCTGCCTGCTCATCCTTCACGACTGGAGTCATGACCTCCTGCTCGAAGGTGACGAAATCGACAAGGAACGTGGTGTCATCAACGAAGAGTGGCGTTCCAGAAGTTCAGCCATGATGCGTATGTACGAGAAGGCACTCCCCGTCATGTACCCTGGCAGCAAATACGGCAACCGTCTGCCCATCGGCACAATGGACATCGTCATGAATTTCCCCTATGACGACTTGCGCAGTTACTACCACAAGTGGTATCGCCCCGACTTGCAAGCCATCGTCATTGTGGGCGACATCAATGTGGATGAAATGGAACAGAAGATAAAGACGGTGTTTGCCGACATCCAGCCAGCCGCTCCCGATGCTGCCAAGTTCGAGTACTACCCCGTACCCGACAATGACGAGCCTATCGTGTCCATCAACAAGGACAAGGAGCAGCGCAGCAACTCCATCAACCTGATGTGGAAAACCGAGGCTTTCCCACGAGAGATGAAGAACACTCCCGCCTATTTCATCTTCAACATCATCTCCAACGCCATGTCGGGCATGTTCAGTGAACGCATCCGCGACATCCTCCAGAAAGAGAATTCACCTTTCCTTGGTGCCAACTTTGGCTATGGCGATTTCTTCGTGTCGAAGACGAAAGAAGCCTACAGTGCCAGTGTCACCTGCGAGGACAACAAATATGAGACAGGATTCAAGGCACTCTACCGCGAGGTGCTCCGTGTCAAGCGATATGGCTACACGGTTTCCGAATATGAGCGTTTCAAATCCAGAATCCTCTCATCCCTCGAGAGTGCTTACCTCCACCGCGACAAAGTGGAGAGCGACAGTTATGTGAATGAATGCGTTCGTCATTTCCTCGACAACGAGCCGATGGTAGGCATCGAATGGGAATACAACACCATGAATCAACTGATACCTGCCACTTCCGTGGATCTCGTCAACCAGTTTGTACAGCAAATGCCCGAAGGCAACTTTGTCGTTGCCATGTTCGCTGCCGACAAGGAAGACAACATCCTGCCCACCCAAGAAGACCTCTTCAAGTGGATGGCTGAAGTGGAGGCTGAAGATATCGAGCCACTGAAGGAAGAGGTGAACGATGAGCCGCTCATTGCCAAGATGCCGAAGCCTGGCAAAGTGAAAAAGATTGAAGCCGACAAGTATGACGCCCAACTCATCACCCTCAGCAACGGCATCAAGATTCATGTGAAGAAGACCGATTTCTCGCCCAACCAAATCAGCCTCTATGGTCACAGTTGGGGCGGCACTTCGCTCTACAGCATGGACGAGTACGACCAGACCGACAACATCGGATGGACCAGCGTAGGCGGATGGGGTAACTTCAGCGCCACCGAACTCAGCAAGAAGTTGGCAGGCAAAGAAGCCCACATCAACACAGATGTAGGCACCCAAAGCGAGACCGTTTTTGGTGGTTGTGTGAAGAAGGACTTCGAAACCATGCTCCAACTCGCCTACCTCCACTTCACTGCTCCTCGCAAAGACCTCGAGGCATACAACTCTGCCATCCAGCGCAGCAAGGCAAACATGAAAAATGCCGAACTGCAACCCACCACAGCACTGCAAGACACCATTGCCAAGGTGGTCTATAACAACCACAAGCGTGCCCTCCGCACCAAACCTGAAGACCTCGACAAAATCAACTACGACCGCATCCTCGAACTCTACCGTGAGCGTTTCGCCGATGCCGACGACTTCGAGTTCTTCATCGTAGGCGACTGCGATGTCGACACCATTGCCCCACTCCTTGCCAAATATCTCGGTGCACTGCCCACCCTGAAAGGCGCAGAGACCTACAAGACCATCGACTTCAAGATGGCAGACGGCATCCGCACCAATGTGTTCGAGAAGCACCAAGAGACCCCTAACGCCATTGTGCTCTTCCTTTATCATGCGCCGATGAAGTACAACCTCAAGAATCGCATTGTCACCAGCATGCTTGATCAAATCATGGACATCACATACACCGAGTCTGTTCGTGAGGATGAAGGTGGAGCCTACGGAGTCCCTGTCCGTGCAGACCTGAGCCGCTACCCACAAGAAGAGGCAACCGTGCAGATTCAGTTGCCCACCGCTCCCGAAAAGCGCGAAAAGATGACTGCCATTGTCTATCAAGGCGTAGAAAACATGGTCAACAACGGACCTAAAGCCGAAGATCTCCAGAAAGTGAAAGAGTACATGCTCCGTTCTCACGAAGAGTCCATCAAGCAGAACGGCTACTGGATGAACCAGATGATGAACTATGTGCTCTATGGCGAGGACGATGATGCCATCTATGTCGAGACCGTCAACGGCATCACCACCGCCGACATTCAGGAAATGGCACGCCAAATCTTCAAGAGCGGCAACCGCATCGAAGTGGGCATGACCAGCCCGATGGAAGATGTCATCCAAAACCAAGACAAAAATGAATAAAGTGCTTCAACACATGATGAATATCCGTACTCATAGGATACTGGCAGCAACGCTGTCGGTAGCCTTTATGCTTATAGCCAAGGCACAAGACCCGCTGCCTGTACCCGTGATGCCTATCAGCAACTTTGCGCCTCCCGCCACTCCCGACTCTGTCGCTCAAGGCACAACGGAAGAAGATGGAACGGCAGTAGCAACAGTGCCATGGGGAGAACAAATCCGCACACGGCTCGACTCCTTTGCCGCAGAGGCAAACCGTGCCCCCTACCATGTGGGTATCAGCGTGTTCGACCTCACCGACGACATTCCTGTGTGGGGCTACAACGCCCACAAGGTGATGCGTCCTGCCTCCACACAGAAAGTGTTCACTGCCATCACCGCCCTCAGCACGTTGGGTGTCAAACATGAGTTCAAAACCCGTTCCTACTACACAGGCTCCATTGCTGCCGACGGCACTCTGCAAGGCGACATCTATGTAGTGGGCGACTTCGATCCCATGTACTCCCATACCGACCTCAAGGAACTGGCACGTGCCATCCGCGACCTTGGCGTTAAACGTGTCAGCGGCAAGATTTTCGGCGATGCCAGCATGAAGCACGCCGACCTCTACGGCAACGGCTGGTGCTGGGATGATGTGCCCTCCAAGTACGAGCCTTACCTCTGTGCCCTCATGGTGGAACGTGGCAGAGTTTATCCCAACTTCGGCTCCTACTCCAAAGACGCTTCTTTCCATCCCGCCGCCCACTTTGCCTATGCCCTTGGCCAAGAACTCAAAAACCTCGGCATCACAGGCGTCAGTGCGGCAGTCGTGCCCTACGGCACCAAAGACTATCCTGGAGGTGGACAGAACTTCCACACCAAAGCCCGCACTGTCGAAGAGGTGATGCAGCGCATGCTCAAGAATTCCGACAACCTCCATGCCGAAGCCGTCTTCTTCAAGATTGCCAATGCAGCAGCAGGCAAACGAGCCTCATGGAAAGACGGAGCCAAGCAGGTGGAGGCAGTCCTGCGCCGTGCAGGTGTCTCCCTCGACGGCATCGAAGTGGCAGACGGCAGCGGCGTGTCGCTCTACAACTACGTCACCCCCGACGCCCAAGTGGCCATGCTCCGCTATGCCTACAAGACTCCTTCCATCTACCAGCCCTTCCTCGCCGCCCTCCCCATAGCAGGCGTGGATGGAACCCTCGACGAGCGCATGCAGTCAGGTCCTGCCTACCGCAACGTACATGCCAAGACAGGCACCCTCGAAGGCGTCATCGCCCTTGCCGGCTACGCCACAGCCTCCAACGGCCACCAACTCGCCTTCTCCATCCTCATCAACGGCACCCTCTCCTCCAAAGCCGCCCGTGCCTACCAAGACCGCATCTGCCAAGCTCTGGCACAGTGAAGCGCAACTGCTGAGTGTAAAGGTACACCTTTTTCCGAAAGCAGATGTGACTTGTGAGGATGTTTGATGCCAGAGAGGCGATAGAAGTGAAAAAAACTGCCTGCTACCCCATTGGAGAGGTGGCAGTATTATGTAGGTCTGAAAGGCTTACTTCACCAGCACTTTCTTGATGGTTCCGTCGCTCATGCGGATGATGTTAATTCCTTTTTTCAGATTTGGTAATTGTTTACCTTCCAGAGTGTAAATATCTGTTGAATGAGTTGTATCAGACTTGATTGTTTCTATTCCAGTTTCTTCCTCTGTTATAGGTATAATCTGGGCGAAAGTATTCCAAGGTTCCTTCACTTCATATTTTCCAATGGATTTTTGGGGATAAATAGAGTTCATGAAAGGCCTATCGGGAACTCTCTACAGAAGATAACAAAACAGATAGTGGGCGAAAACCGATGCGATGACATCAACTTTCGCCCACTATCGGGATATTGTCAAAAGATGAAAGGCAGGGGTAATAAAAATGAGTTCTTTCCAAAACGTGGGTTTTATGTCAGTTTTGGAAAGAACTCAAATAGTAATATATTGCAAATTAAGAGACAATTAGGCCGCAGAAATCAACGACCTGTAAACAGATCATCCAGCACAACTGACTGATTGACAATGCTGGCATGTTCCCCTCGGGCAATGCCCATCGTCGTAATCATCACCAGTTGGATGCTGTGCGTCTTATTGTGCATCTTACTTGCTGCAAAAGCCTCTATCTTGTTTAGAAAATCTTCTTCATCGATTTTCGTTATAGCATATTTGCCACCAGTGAATTTCATCTCGCATAGGTAGTCTGTCCTGTCAGCCTTGCTTTCCAACAGTAAGTCAATCTGAGCACCCTTGCCGTCAGGACTCTTCCCGTTCCAACAATAATTCCGATTGATGGAGGCTATACGCAAGGTGTCTTGGATTTGGGGCAAGTGCTCCACACAAAGCAGT
>CAJOLW010000005.1 GCA_905235525.1 uncultured Bacteroidaceae bacterium | reverse complement strand
TGACATACTTAATCACCTCTATAGTGGATGGAGTATCGTCATATAGAGCAACAGACAGCAAAATCAGGACGTATGACTATTTGTTGCGGATTTTAGGTAAAACTATTTCTATATCAAGAATTGGTATAGGAGTTGCAGGAGCAGTCCGAGGAGGAAACTGATGGCATTGCACAAGAAACTGTAGATAACGGCTTGCTTGATACTACGCGTGAAACACCAGTACCATACGGCTTCGACAAGGAAAACCACTGCCTCACCCATGAGGATGTCTCCAGTGCTGTCATTGACCAATAGCACATACAAGTTCAGCGGCACATTGGTCAGCACGTTGACGGCAATGGACGAGAGCAGCACTTTCTTCCGTCGCTCCATCAAGAGCCACAACACTCCCAACTCAATGAGGATGGTGGGAATGAGTGCGACGAGCAGTTGCTTTATCAGTTCGTAGTCCGCCTCCAAAGGAAACGACATAGGGTGGGCGATGTCTAAGAGATGGAACATGTTACCGTCTTATTTCTTGTTATCATGTGGCGAGCAGATACCCGGGTATCAATGCTGCCGCCAACAGTCCGAACGCCAATCCCTCATGCCCTTTTAACAGTGTGTTCGCCCAATAGAGGGTGACAGGCATGGTGCAGTTGATGAGGAAAAGTCCCGTGAGCATCACGGCGATGTGTAAGTCCTTGCCGAGGAAGCAGAGAATAGCCCCCACTACCATAAACAGTAAGGCTCTCCATATCCCCATGCTTTTAGTTAGCCATCCACCAGCCATCTTTCCTGCCATCGAGGTGGCTCCCAACAGCAAGATGAGCATGGCGTCTTTGGTGATGCCCGTCGTGAAAGCCTCGCCTGTAAAGGAGCGTCCAGCCACGACGAGCATGATGAGAAGGAGAAGGATGATAGACCCTCCCCTCACCCTCCCTACAGGGAGGGGGTGGTTACCTTGCTCACTTGTTTTTTCATTGATGGAGATACTACTCCCTCCCTGTAGGGAGGGTGAGGGGAGGGTCTTCTGTGATGGTAGGGTCTGTATCGCCAATACGCAGATGCTTAGCAGAAACACATAAAGCAGGGACCACGATGCCAATACCCCTCCGACTGCAAGCCCGAATGCACCAGTTGAGACGAACACCCCCAATGCGCGGATGTCGTTTCCTGTGTTGACCGCCACTTGCTTGCCGCCCCATACGTGAAAGAGCGAATTGCCGATACCCAGCAAAACTGCGGTAGGCATGATGAACAAATCGTTGATGGTTGACAGTTGACATGCTGCCACCCCTAACGTCAGTAACAACACCGAACCGAGCAACATCCAATGTTTCTGTTTCATCCAGTCAGCCCACCACCCCGTGAGGGGTTGTGTCAGGAATGCCAACACATTGTAGGTCACGTAGGTTGTTACGATGTCCATTTTTCCGACCGTTGTGAGGTACAGACAACAGATGCAGAGTCCATCGACAAGGAAATGGAGTAGGGCACTCACTCCCGTCAATCTTGTACTCACATGTTGGTTGGATGGTGGCATTTTTGTCGGTTTTGGATGCAAAGATACAAAAAACTCTAAACTCAGCACCTTAAACTCTAAACTTTTTTGTACCTTTGTCCCAATCTTACATCATTTAATCTGATATCTTAAACAGAAAAGACTATGGATTTTGTCATGATTTTGCAACTGCTCATCGTGCTGGGTGCGCTCTATGTGGGCTCACGCTATGGCAGTTTGGCATTGGGTGCCATCTCGGGCATCGGTCTTGCCATTTTGGTGTTGGGCTTTGGTATGAAGCCAGGTAACCCTCCCACTGATGTGATTTACATCATTATTGCAGCCGTGACCTGCGCTGGCATCATGCAAGCCTCGGGCGGTATGGATTGGCTCATTCAGTTGGCGGAGAAACTTCTACGAAAACATCCGGCGCATGTCACCTTCTTGGCTCCGCTGTGTACCTTCTTCCTCACAGTGCTTGTAGGAACAGGACACGTGGTTTACACGCTCATGCCCATCATCTGTGACATCGCCCTGAAGAAAGGCATCCGACCTGAACGTCCTTGTGCTGTTGCCTCCGTTGCTTCGCAGGTGGGCATCACTTGTTCGCCCATTGCTGCCGCTGTGGCTTCCTTCGTAGTTATCAGCAACGAAGCAGGTTTCGATGTCAACAATCTGCAAGTGATAGCCGTGACTATTCCTGCTTGTCTGTGTGGACTCTTTGCTGCAGCCCTTTGTTCCTACAAGCGAGGCAAAGACCTGGACAAGGATCCTAAGTTTCAGGCACGTCTGGCAGATCCTCAGATGAAGGAGTACATGTATGGTGATACGGCTTCGTTGCTTGATAAGGAAGTGGATAAAAACGCTAAACTTTCTGTATTCATCTTGGGTGCTTTGGCGGTCATCGTATTGTACTCGCTTTTCCAGATTTTGGGTTGTGACATCCGCCCTATGGTTGATAGTGGCAAATTAGATGATGCAGGCAATCCTGTGATGAAACCTATCGGCATGAACATCATCATCCAGATTGTCATGATTACGGCAGCCGCCATCATGATTATCTTTGCGAAGGCAAGTCCCAAGAAGGCTGTGGCAGGACCAGTGTGGCAGTCAGGCATGGTGGCTGTGGTGGCTATCTATGGCATCGCATGGCTTGCCGACACCTATTTCAGCAACTACCTTACCGAAATGGAGGAAGGATTGACAGGCATTGTGTCGCAGTATCCTTGGGCGATTTCCATCGCCTTCTTCGCTGTGTCTGTGCTCATCAACAGCCAAGGTGCAGTGGTGGTGGCAATGTTGCCGTTGGCATACTCGCTGGGCATCCCCGGTCCTGTGTTGCTCGGTGTGCTTCCCTCGGTCTATGGCTATTTCTTCATTCCTAACTACCCCTCTGATATTGCTACCGTGAACTTCGACCGTTCAGGCACCACCGTGATTGGCAAGTACTTGCTCAATCACTCGTTCATGATGCCGGGTCTGGTCAGTGTCATCGTCAGCACCATCGTAGGATTGATTATTACAACTATATTCTATTAATGATACATGAAAAAGATTTTAACGACTGTTTTGGTGGCAACACTTGCCACGTTGCCTATGTGGGCAGAGAATGACAAAACGCAGGAACTCGGTATGCCTGCTGAAGAGAGAATCGAAGTGAGTGAGTTTGAACCCAATGGTACCCCTGGTGCTGGTTTCATCACCGAACTGGTGAACAACAGCCTTGCCGATGCCCTTCAGAGTGCGGCTCCCGCTTCAGATGCAAAGCCACAGTTGGGCAGGAAACTGACCGACTATGCTTCTGCACCCAAGTTCGGCGGCTACTTCATCGGGAAGTATGCTTACAGCGACCAAGCCGGTGCACATGGTGGTGCAGGCTTCAGCCAGCGACTCATTCGTGTGTATGTCGATGGCACCATCCTCACAGACTTCAAGTACCGCATTCAGGCACAGGTGAACAATTCCACCTTCCATATGAAGGACTACTTCGTGGAGTGGTCGCACTGGAAGGAACTTGCCATCAAGTTTGGTCAGTACAAACGTGCCTTCCTCTTTGAGAATCCCTATAACCCTTGGGATGTGGGTGCTGGCGACTATTCGCAGATTTCCAACCAACTGGCAGGTATCAGCAACAAGGACGGCAATGTAGGCAATGGTGGACGCGACCAGGGCTTGCAGGTGCAAGGTGACCTTTTCCCTGCCAAGTCTGACGGTCACCGTTTCATCCACTATCAGTTGCAGGTGATGAACGGTCAGGGCATCAACACGGGGGATGCCAATGGACACAAGGACTTCATTGGCTCTCTACAAGTGCAGCCAGTGAAGGACCTCTATATTGGCATCTTCGGTTGGACAGGCGACTATGTGACCGCAGCCGGTGCCGAGGTTGACCGCAACCGTTGGGCAGCCTCGGTGAAATATGAGCACAACGACTGGTCAGTGCGTGCCGAGTATGCCCATGCACAGGGCATTCTTGCTGACTACAAGACCGAGGGAAAAGCCGATGGCTGGTATGCCACCGTGGGTGTTCCCTGCACTTCTTGGCTCAAAGTGTATGGCAAGTACGATGCCTATCGCAGTGCCAAGACATGGGAGTCGATGAAGACCATCTACAGCATCATCCCCAACTTCCAGATTCACAAAAACCTCATGATGCAGGTGCAGTACAATCATGTGCATGACCGCAACCTTCAGCACAAGGATTACAACGAACTCTGGGCTGAGATGTACGTGCGCTTCTAAGGTCTTTACAAAGAAGTTCCGTTAGGGGGGGCTTCTATCCCCCCCCTTATCGACGTGCCCCACGTCGGTGCGGCGACATGCCCCACGTTGGTTCACCGATGTGGAGCATGTCGTTTTTTTGCTTTTTCGTGAACGGTCTGGCGTTTCAGGTGTATGCTGTCATGTAAAGCAAATAGACGTCAAGTGCTTTCAGATGGTAAAACAATCAGAAACTCCAACAAATAACAGAAAAAAAATGAAAAAGATACTTTTTGTATTGTTGATGCTTGCAGCAGGTTGTGTAAGTGCCGATGCACAAAAGACCGAAAAAATAGAGGATCAGCATCTTGGGTTGCTTCTTTCGAAGAAGGATAGGCTGGACAGCATTTATAACTATTGGAATGACTTTGTGGCACAGCATCCCAAAGATGAAACGGCATGGCGAAGCCTCTTCGAGGTGGAGAATGCTATGGTGGAGCGGTTGCACTTCACTGAATGGAACAAAGGTGAGGAACTGAGGAAGAAACTGAATGTGGTGGGACGCATGAAGCAAGCCATCCCCGACACCTACACCTTTTATTATAGTGCATACGAGGGAGCGTATAGGGAGGAAGGATGGACTTCTGAAGAGTTTTTCGTACATCGCGACGAGTATGCAGGCTTTGCCGTTGACAAAATCCCAGATGATGCTGTTGCGTCAGATTATGATAAATGGGTGCGGTGTCTCATCCCGAAGCAGGACACCCTGCGGTTGACGCGGCTGCTGACCCGCTACTATGAAAAAGGGCTTTACCCGTCAGAGAAATTGCAATATCATTTCAACGAACTGCAGGGCATGGAAGAGGGGGCTGTCTATCTGGCTCCTCACGAAGGGGATATCACCGGCAAACTCATCCTGCAACTGGTGAAGGGGGTGCACCGCGACAAGATTCTGTACGACGAGAATTGTGCGGTAAGGAAAGAATATGTGAGGAGTGTCTTCAAGCGCATCGGGATGGATTTCGATGATGCTTTATGGGAACAACTCTGGTCGCCCTATCAGGATGAATCTTATCCTGCCATCTTCCGCCACATCTGCACCCATTCTAAGCGTCCCCTCTATGTGTCAGCCACCAGCGTGGAATGGTTCAGTCTCGGCGAAGGCATTCCTAAAGATTTGCAGCCACACTTCTACAATGAGGGCCTGACGCTGCGCTATTCCCCCAAAAACTATGACAATATGACGGTGAAGCGACGCAACATCGAGACGCGCTACTGGTTGGAGTATCTGCGTATGTCGTTCCAGCCAGAGAGTAAGGAGAATGCGGAGGGAGATTTTTGTGCCATGAACTACATTATCTTGTTGCGTGACCAACTGCCTTATTACAAAAAGCACAATCCAGAACGCTACACTTGGCTCAAGGAACTGCTGACCCGTCTCTATCAGCGGCTGGATGAACAAGGGTATGGTATGGAGAACCTCAGTCTGGAGGCGAAGAGCCCGAACTATTTGGAGTACGAAGTGACGAAGTTGGACCTTGATCAGGAATGAACCCATGAGCATCCTTCTCTTCAAATCAAACCGTCAGATGACCGACGAGCAGTTGATGCATCGTGCGAGTCGTGGCAGTGAATCGGCATTCGAAGAACTGTACCGTCGGTATGCCCGACGGTTACAGGGCTTCTTCTTCCGACAATTGGGGGGTGACGAGGAAATGGCAGCAGACTATACCCACGATGTTTTTCTGCGGGTGTATGAGGCGCGTAACCGCTATCAGGAGGGCAGCAATGTAGCCACATGGCTCTTCTCCATCGCCTATAACCTCTGCAAGAATGCTTATCGACACAACGAACATGTGAACACTTATCTTGCCACTCTTGAAGCCGAACCACTTGCAGAAGATGATGCGGAGGTGAGGATGGATCGCGAACGGCTGAACGAAGCCTTGCACACCGCACTCCAGTCATTGTCGCCTCCGCTCCGCCTGCTCTTCTCCCTCCGTTATGAGGAGGAACTCACCATTCCGCAAATTGCCCAAATAGAGGAGATCCCCGAAGGAACGGTGAAATCGAGACTGCACAATCTCATGATATTGATTCGTAAAAAATTACAGCACTATGACAAAGAATAACCTTCCCTCCAACCGCCCTCTGCTCAGCGATGACGATATCGTCGCTGCTGCTCGCCATCTTCGCGATGAGGAAAACCGTCGTATGAATGTTCGCCCATGGCAACCGCGCTATCATGCGGGTTGGTATGTGGGTGTTCCTGCAGCCTGTCTTGTGGGTTTCCTGCTGGGGTTCTACCTGCGTCCGTCGGTGGAAGTCGCTCCTGTTGAGCAACCAGTGGCACACACGGAGGTGCGAGTCGATACGGTCATTGTACATCAAGTGGTGCACGACACAATCTATCAAACCACCGACCCCCACCGTCCAGTACGCCCGCGTCCTCTCACGGCGGCAGCCAAACCTACGCCCCCCCCCCTAAAATCGGAAGAAATCGGGGTTTCGATGCTGGAAGATGGCATCCGCTATGACTTGTTGGCATCAAGTGGCAATCAGTAAATGTACTGACTTCCTCCCTTGGTGTATCTGTAACATACAGACAAAAAAAAGTAACGATAGAAAAGGGTTGGTAAGGCGAAAATGTTGTAACTTTGCCGCCATAATCCAAAATCTATTGACATGAGAAAATTGTTTTTGTGTGTTGCATGCAACATTTGTGCTGTCATCTCGGCGTTGGCAGCGGAGCAGTTCGTGAGTTTCGCCCCGCAAGGCGATGCCTTTTGTCTAACGGACCAAAAGGGTGCGATTGTGTATGACCAGAATGACTGGAAGGGGGTACATCTTGCCATCGACAACCTGAAGAAGGACTTGGAGAAGGTGACGGGCAGACAGGATTTCCCTATCGTGGTGGGTACGCTGGGCAAGAGTGCTGTAATTGACAAAATGGCGAAGAAGGTGCCTGCCATCAAGCAGTTGAAGGGCAAAACGGAGATGTTTGTCATCACGACGGTGAAAGATCAGTTGGTCATTGCCGGAAGTGACAAGCGGGGCACTATCTATGGTGTATATGAACTCTCGCAGCAGATAGGTGTGAGTCCTTGGTATGACTGGGCGGATGTCCCTGTGGAGAAGCATGAAAACCTTTATGTGAAGAAGGGTGTCTATACGGATGGTGAACCAGCGGTGTGCTATCGTGGCATCTTCCTCAATGATGAGGCTCCTTGCCTGACTGGTTGGGTGAAGGAGAATTATGGCGGGTATAACCATGAGTTTTATGCCCGTGTGTTTGAATTGGTTTTGAGGCTGAAAGGAAACTTCATGTGGCCTGCCATGTGGGACGCCATGTTCTATGCGGACGACCCACTGAACATGCAGACCGCCGATGACATGGGCATCTGTATGGGTACCAGCCACCATGAACCGTTGGCACGTGCACACAAGGAGTGGACGAGTCATCGGCAAGAGTATGGTGCATGGAACTACGATACCAATCAAGAAACACTGGACAAGTTCTGGAAAGGTGGTGTGGAGCGTATGAAGCACACGGATGATGTGGTGACGATAGGTATGCGTGGCGATGGTGACGAGGCGATGGGTGACCATGCCGATGTGGCATTGTTGGAACGCATCGTGACGAATCAGCGCAAACTGATAGAAGAAGCGACAGGCAAGCCTGCCAAGGAGACGCCGCAGGTGTGGGCGCTCTATAAGGAGGTGCAGGAGTATTACGAGAAGGGCATGAATGTGCCAGACGATGTGATTCTGCTGCTCTGTGACGACAACTGGGGCAATGTGCGTGTATTGCCTGAACAGGAGTGGAACAAGGGTACGGGTGCTTTCTCCAAGCGTCATCCTGGCGGTTACGGCATGTACTACCATGTGGACTATGTAGGTGCACCACGTAACTCGAAATTCCAGAATATCAGTCAGGTGCAGCGTATGTGGGAACAGTTGCAACTCACCTATACTTACGGCGTGGATAAACTTTGGATTCTTAATGTGGGTGACTTGAAACCGATGGAGTTCCCGATTGATTTCTGGTTCAAGATGGCATGGAATCCCGCTCAGTTCAACGCAGGAAATTTGATGGAATATACAGAGAACTTCTGTCGTCAGCAGTTTGGCGAGAAGTGTGCCAAGGAGGCTGCCCGTATTTTGAATCTGCAATGCAAGTATGCACATCGTCGCACTCCTGAGCAATTGGATGCCCGCACGTTTGACCTTCTTTCTGGTGAATGGAAGGAGCGTGTGACGGAATACGACCAATTGGAACGCGAAGCGACCATCTTGCGTGAACTGATGCCTGTGCAGAACAGAAATGCTTACAACGAATTGATTTACCATCCTGTGCGTGTGTTCTGCAACCTTTATAACATGTATTATGCGGTGGCGATGAATAGTTATTATGCACAGCGTAATGACCTCCGTGCCAACGAATGGGCAGACAAGGTGGAACTCTGCTTCCGTCGTGATGCCGAACTTTGTGACGAATACAACCACAAGATTGCAGGTGGCAAGTGGAACCACATGATGGACGAGATCCATATCGGTTATCGTTCGTGGAACAATCCCCCTCGCAATACGATGCCAGCGGTGAAACGTGTGGAGGCTGATGTTGCTGCGGCAGGCGAGGAATTGGTGATTCAGCCCAAGAAGGTCATTGCCGTTATTGAAGCCGATGAATTTGCAAACAAGATTGATGCGAAGGAGGCAATATGGCAGGTGGTGCCTGACCTTGGCGTCTGGAAGGCTGGCGTGGCTTTGTTCCCTTACACAAAGAGTACAGAAGGGGCTTCCATCTCTTATGAGTTCAATGTGTCGGAAGCGGCAGAGAAGGCGACAGCCACCATTATCCTTGCCACCAACTTCCCCTTCAATGACGGACGTGGCCAACGACTTGCCATCAGTCTGGATGGTAAGGAGGTGCAGACGCTCAATGTGAATGAGGCAAGCCGTTATGTGGTTCAGATGTCGCACGACCAGAACTTTGAATGGGAAACCACGCGCATGAACAAGCAGCGACTCACTTTGCCTGCACTCACACAGGGTAAGCATCGCCTCACACTCCGTCCACTTGACCCGGGCATCGTGATTGAACGGGTTGTCGTGGAGTGAATTTTGTTCTCTTGGGGAAACAAAAACGGCTTCTGTGCCAGCGATGATGAAAAAAGATGCAGTAAAAACGCTTGAAATGAATTATTTTTACTAATTTTGCATCATCAATGGATAAAATGACTTCGCACATGGGAAACATTTTGATTGCAGAAGCGGTGACAACAGATGGCGATGGAATCTTCACGCAAGGTTCCATGTGGGCTATTTTGTTCGCTGTACTGCTGGTGGCAATAGGAGTCTATGCCCTTTGCCACTGGATACTCACGCGTGAACATAAGAAGCAAGAGGCTGAAAGGCTTCGTATGCGCTCGGAACATCGGAAAGAGTTGGAGGAGATGAAACAGCAGGTGTTGTCGGGAGTGAGTCAGGAATTGCTGACCCCACTGACGCTTATTATCAGTCCGCTGCAACAGATGGCGGCAGAGCCTTTGGCTGACGATGTGAGGGTGCGCGTACAAATGATACTGAGAAATGCCCAGTTGCTATTGCATCAGGTGAACATGCTGCCCGCAGGAATGAAGGGGAATGTGGTTTCTGCCATGATTCCTCCTGTGGATGCTGTGATGACGCCGGTTTCGACCCCTGTGGTGTCAGATAGGGGACAACGGACAACAGACAATGGACAACAGACAACGGACAATGGACAACGGAAGGAGCCTGTTGGAATTGATGATAACAATGCGGCAGCGGTAGTTACGGATAGAGGACAACGGACAATGGGTGACGGTCAGTCTAATGAACGTTTCACGATGTTGATGGTGGATGACAGTCCTGATATGTGCCGTTTTGTTCATGATTATTTCCGGGGTGAATATAATGTCATCACTGCCAATAACGGTGAGGTGGCATTGCAACGTCTGGAAGAGAACGACAGCATTGACTTGGTGGTAAGTGACGTGACGATGCCGAAGATGGACGGTCTGGAACTCTGCAAGCATATCAAGACCGACTTGCGCTGGTCACACATTCCAGTGATTCTGTTGACAGGACGTCGGGGGGACCAACTGGAGATGGAAGGTCTGCGTCTTGGTGCGGATGACTATATCACGAAGCCCTTCAATGTGGAGATGCTTCGTCTGAGAGTGAAGAAGTTCATTGAAAAGAAGGAAACTCGCCAGCGTCAGTTCCGTGAGAAGATAGATGTTGCACCCAGCGAAATCACGATTACGTCGGTGGATGAACAGTTCATTCAGCGTGCCATCAAGATTTGTGAAGAACATATGTCAGACACCGAGTTCTCGGTGGAGGTGCTTGGGCATGAACTGTCATTGAGCCGCACCTATCTATACAAGAAACTTATTAACATTACAGGCAAGGGACCAGCGGAGTTCATCCGTACAATTCGTTTGAAGCGTGGCAAACAGTATTTGGAACAGACAACAATGCCGATTGCTGACATTGCAGCCGAATTGGGTTATGCGAACCCGAAGCGCTTCACTGAGAACTTCAAGGCCGAGTATAACATGTCGCCATCGGAGTATGGAAAGAAGTTTCGTGAGGAAAAATTGAAAAAAGGATATGAGACAATTTAAGGACATTCAAGTAGCAGTGGCAGGAACTGGTTATGTGGGTCTGAGCATTGCCACTTTGTTGGCGCAGCACCATCAGGTGACTGCTGTGGATGTGATTCGCGAGAAGGTGGATCTTATCAATAACAGGAAATCACCCATTCAAGATGAATATATCGAGAAGTTCTTGGCGGAAAAGGAACTGAACTTGACGGCAACGCTCGACGGAAAGAAGGCGTATGCAGATGCAGACTTTGTGGTCATCGCCGCCCCGACGAACTATGACCCCGTGAAGAACTACTTCGACACATCGCATGTGGAAGAGGTCATCGATTTGGTTTTGGAGGTAAACCCTGATGCGGTCATGGTCATCAAATCAACCATTCCTGTAGGATACACGGAGAGTCTCTACAAGAAATATGGCTATGCCATGAAGTTGCTCTTCTCGCCAGAGTTTCTGCGTGAGAGCAAGGCACTATACGACAACCTTTACCCTTCACGCATCATCGTGGGTTCACCCAAGCGCATTGAGGTGAAGTATGCAGCAGAACTGCGTGAGGCTGCGGAGACGTTTGCCGTCCTCTTGCAGGAAGGTGCTGTGAAGGAGAACATTGATGTGCTCCACATGGGGCTGACCGAGGCGGAGGCGGTGAAACTCTTTGCCAACACCTATCTGGCACTGCGTGTGAGTTACTTCAACGAATTGGACACCTATGCCGAGGTGAAGGGACTGGACGCTCAGGCAATCATTCAGGGTGTAGGTCTCGACCCGCGCATTGGTACGCACTATAACAACCCGTCATTTGGCTATGGCGGTTACTGTCTGCCGAAGGATACGAAGCAACTCCTGGCGAACTATCAGGATGTGCCTCAGCAGATGATGACAGCCATTGTGGAGAGCAACCGCACGAGAAAGGACTTCATTGCCGACCGCGTGTTGCAGATGGCAGGGTATTACAGTTATTCCAATCGTATCCGTTGGAGTCAGGACGTGGAGAAGGAGGTCATAATCGGTGTGTTCCGTCTGACGATGAAGAGCAATTCCGACAACTTCCGTCAGTCGTCCATCCAAGGCATCATGAAGCGCATCAAGGCAAAAGGTGCGACGGTCATCATCTATGAGCCGACCTTGGAAGATGGTACGACATTCTTTGGCTCGAAGGTGGTCAATGACCTTGCCAAGTTCAAGGAGCAGTCACAGGCTATCATTGCCAACCGTTATGATGCCTGCCTTGACGATGTGCAGGAGAAGGTTTACACCCGTGACATCTTCCGACGAGATTAATACCTACATGATCAATCTATAGTAAATTCTTCAAGATGAGAAAGATTTTCTTTACCTTTATGATGCTGATAGTCTGCCACCTCGCATGGGGGCAGACTTTTGAACTGCGTCTGCTCAATCATTGGGACAATCCTAATGGTACTGTTGAACGTGGCTTTGCTGGACGTTCTATCTGGAAATGGGATGAGATTCCCGCAGGAAAGGCTTCCATGCCCAAGGAACTGAAAGCCCGTTATGAAGAGTATGGACGCATCAACAAGGAGTATGGTATCAATGGCACAGTGCTCAACAACGTGAATGCTAAGCCTATTGCGCTCTCTTCAGATATGTTGAAGAAGACGGCAAAGATTGCCGATGTATTGCGTCCTTATGGCTTGAAGGTCTATCTTTCTGTCAATTTTGCTTCACCCAAGGCATTGGGAGACGTGGAAACTGCTGACCCGCTGGATGAAAGGGTGCAGGAGTGGTGGAAGAAGAAGGCGAAAGAAATCTATGGGATGATTCCTGATTTCGGTGGTTTCTTGGTGAAGGCAAACAGTGAGGGTGAACCAGGTCCGATGGATTATGGACGCACACACGTGGATGGTGCCAATATGTTGGCAACGGCTTTGAAACCTTATGGCGGCATTGTGATGTGGCGTGCTTTTGTCTATTCGGCGAAAGGTGAGGGGGATGTACAGAAGACTCCTGCTCAACGTGCATACGAGGGTGACCGTGCCAATCAGGCTTATGAGGAGTTCATCCATTTCGACGGGCAATTTGGCGATAATGTCATCATTCAGATTAAGAATGGTCCCGTGGATTTCCAACCGCGTGAACCGGTCTCTCCTCTCTTCTTTGCCTTGAAGAAGACTAAGATGATGGTGGAGTTCCAGATTACGCAGGAATATACGGGTGAGAGTATCCATACATGCTTCCTGGCACCGATGTGGCGTGAGTTTTTTGATACGCTGAACTTGGTGGACAAGGATATGCCTAACCTTGTGGGAATGGCAGGTGTTGCCAACATTGGTGACAGTCCTAACTGGACGGCAAATGACCTTGCCATGGCTAATTGGTATGCGTTCGGCAGATTGGCAAACGATGTCAATGTATCTTCCAAAACGATTGCGGAGGATTTCCTGCATGACTATTACAAGACAGACAAAGTGGAGTTCATCCGTCCGATGACTCAGTTGCTGCTAAGAAGCCGTGAAGCAGTGGTGGATTACATGATGCCGCTCGGATTGCATCACATCTTTGCTGGAGGTCATCACTATGGTCCTGAACCTTGGTATGCTCCAAGAGGTGTACGTGAAGACTGGGTACCTCCTTTCTATCACCGTGCTGACTCTATCGGTCTTGGTTTTAACCGTTCCAATCATGAGGAGTCTTGTTTGAAGGGAAATGTGGGCTCTAACAATGCGAGCCAATATCCAGAGCCTTTGTGTACATTATATAATAATATGGGTACATGTCCTGAGAATCTCATTCTTTGGTTCCATCATGTGCCTTGGGATTACACGATGAGCAATGGGCTTTCTTTGTGGGATAACCTTTGCTACACGTATGATCGTGGTGTGCGTCAGGCAAATGAATTCGTGAAGACGTGGGAGACGATGAAGCCTTATGTGCCGGCAGAGCAGTTCAGAGAGCAACAATGGCGTTTTGAGCGTCAGGCGAAGGATGCGCAATGGTGGCGTGATGCTTGTCTGCTATATTTCCAGACATTCTCCCACCGTCCGCTTCCCCCTGATAGTCCGGCCTTCCACTTTACGTTGGAGCAGGTGATGAACTACCATCTTAGGATGGATAATTATACAGCAGCAGACCCTGCAAAGTTGCCTTAGGCACTTTGCAGGGTCCGCCCTTTTAATATGGTGTTTATGCGATGGAAGGCACGTCGGGCTCGTAGAGGCCGTTGGGGTCTTCGGGGGTGTCTGGATTTTCTGGGTTGTCCGGATTATCTGGATCTTCTGGATTCTCTGGAACTTTTTTGCCCCCGTTGATGTCAATGGTGATGGTGCCATCCTCATGTTCCACGATGTTGTCAATTGTCTGTCCGAGTGTTCCTCCTGTAAAGACATCATAAGAAGTCATTTCTGTTACATTGTTGTCGCCGGGGTAGAGGTCACCATGCAAAGATATAGCCCATACTGAGTCTGTTCGTTCATAACTGGAAATCAGTTCTCCATCGGCGGGAACAATAGTAATACGCTGATGGGATATGTCGGTGTTCACCGTGTTCATTTTCCATTCTGAAGGACTGTAATCCACATGTGTAATCATCAGTCCATGGTTTGCTCCGTATTTTGTGTATAGTGAACTGGTTGCCCAACCCTGATACTTGTCTGACCCTATTTCTTGGCGGTTTTCAAGGATGAAGTACTCGTTTTCGTTTGCCTTGTTCACCACTTTGTATGCCACGCCTCCTGTTTCTTCAAGGGTCAGGCTGTAGGCGGAATCCGGGTTCAGTTCCACCAATTCCCTCCATCCCATAAAATCCCGTTCGTATGCTGAAAATCCGCAGGGCATGCATCCCGAGATTTTGTAGCATCCTGTATCCATCACGTCCCAATAGTCCAGTCCGAATGCTTGATAGTTTGTATCGTAGAAGTCAGGTAGCCCTAATCCGTGACATAACTCATGGATACTGGCTCCGATGCCGTCCATGTTGTTTTTGTACAATTCGCAGGTGCATCCAAAGGCACCAAAGCAGATGGTGAAGTCTTCATTCTCTACAACGAAAGATGAGAAGCCCTCTTTTGGCCAGATGGCATTTCCATTGATGCCATTCTGATTCTGTCCGTGTCCTGCATAGATGAAAAAGACAAAATCAACGACACCATTTTCATCGTTGTCATATAGACTCCAATCCACCTTTTCTTGCACGACTGCCAGTTTACATGCTTCTTGGTAGAACTTGTTGATGTGAATGTCCTTTGAATAATCGTCGTCTTCGCCATAATAGTCACGGCTTTCAGACAGGGTCACAGGACCGATAATGTCGAAGTATGGCATAAATTGCCCATCAGACTGCTCACGAAAATACTCCCTTACGGATGAAAAGGAGGTGCCGGGATGAATGCCTTCTGCTGCATTGAAGAACTCTTGATAGACTTGTTTGACCGCCTCCTCATCCTCTTTTACGCTAAACGAACTATCAGCAAATTGTACTAAAATCACAGGTACTTTGGGTGACCCCATGCATGTGAGCGGGGCTGTAGCGGTAGAACCAATCTTTCGTATTCCCTCTGTTGATGGTGGCAAATGGCCAGAACCTATATGCTCAATGTGCCCGCGTACATCAAAATCCTCTTCTTGAGCCATGATGCTCATTGCTGTTGTCAGCAGCACAACCATCAAAAAGCCTATTTTATTCATGTTGTCTATCTTTTCTTTCCTAATTGTCTTTGTTTGTCAACTTCTTGATTTCTATCTTCTTGGTCAACGAGATAATCAGCAATACAATGCCTATGATGACTATTGCATAGCAGATGAAGGCAAATGGACTTAGGAATATAGGAGCGTCCACCTTCACAGTCAGTACAGCCGCCTCCCCTTCCCATCTTTCAGGATTGTGACTTGCTTGTAGTGTGATTCTATAAGTGCCTGTTGAGTTCGCCAACTGAATAGGTTGTGCTTTGTCCATTACCACCCAAGGTTCATCAGGATTCAGACGGTAGCGATACCACACGGTTTCTCCGCTTTGGTAGGAAGCCACAGCATAAATGATGCTAAATGTGTTTTGGTCGTGGGTCAGTCTCAGTTCCTTGGTTTGGAACAGCGTTTGTTTCAAGAGGCCTGTTCCATCGTTGGGTTTGATGTGCTTTCCATTCACGTAGAGATTGAAGAAATAGGGCTTCAGCCTCTCTTTCGACAGAACGAACGAATGGGGACTGAAATTCACCAATCCCTTGTAGGTGCCGATATAGATGGAGCCATTCTTGTCTAGATAGCCAGATGCGTAGTTGAGATAGGGAGAAGGCAGACCATTTTCCATGGTCATGTGATTGACAACTCTCTTATCAGGGTTGTAACTGTACAATCCATTAAACGTACTAATCCACAAGCGGTGGTGTGTGTCTTCCAGAATGTTTGTCACTGTTTCATGTTGCAATCCTTCTGAATCCTCTTGTTGCCTCGTCTCGCCAGTCTTGTCATTGTAGGAAACTAAGCCATGAAGGTCTGTCCCCACCCAATAGGTACCTCTTGAATCTTCCATGATGACCGTGGTGCTTGGGTAAGTGAACTTTGTCCGTTCTGCTTTCCATTTGCCATTCTTTTTCTGTATTTTCCAAAGTCCCTTGTCAAAAGTTGCCACCCACACGTTACCATGACGGTCAGCATACAGATGATGGGAATATGTGTTCAGCAACTCTGGCATCAAGACAAATTCTTCTTCCTCTGGGTGAAAGATGTACACACCTGCTACAGAACTGACAAAGATGGTTCCGTCCTGTTGGCACATGCTGATGCCGCCAATGATGCGTCCTTCTGCCGACCGATTGGTTCTTCTATATCTTCGAACTAACTTCATATTTTGGGTGTCCACGACATAGACGCCCTTGGTAATACTTGACAGCCAAAGGCGGTTGTCCACCATCATCAGCGACTGGATGTTGAACGGAGGAGTTTCACCTCCCCAGTCCACGTCTGCTTTGTGTAGAACATCTTTCTTTCTGTCCACCAGATACAAGCCGCCATCTTCACTACCTACCCATAAATGCCCGTCATTGTCCTCGCACAATTCACGGAACACATCAATATCATCTTTGTCGTTGGCAGGGGTGAGTACAGAGAAGTTTTGGGGCGAAAGACTAATGCGGTTCATACCACCAAAGAAGGTGCCAGCCCATACACCATTTTCATCATCCAAAAACAAGGTGTGTACGGCATTGTCCGACAAGGAGTTGGTCGTTGCGTGTGATTGGCGAATGCCTTTAATGTGTCCATCTCTCATGCGGTAGATGACAATGCCTCGTTCGGTACCTACCCAAAGTTCATCGCCGTCAGGTGTGATGGAGGTGTGTGCAATAATGGGTTCCCCTTCATCATCATGTGTCATCAGCATCGTAGATGTCATATCTTTAGGCGAGAAAAGTAATACGCCATTTCTATAGGTGATCAACGCCAATTTTCCGTTTCTCATCTCCGTGATGCTCGACAAGTATATCAGATCCTCCATGCCTTCAGTTTTAGCATTGTAGGAACGTACACGGTGACTGGAAGCATCATAACGATACAGTATGCCATTGTTGTCACCATACCAGACGGTGCCATCCTTTGTCACCGTCATACAACTGGGCGACATCACGCCATCCCCGATACATTCTGCGGTCTTTTTCTTCACATCGATGCGATAGGCTTTGTCATTTATGATGCTCCAAAGAATGCCATCCTTATCGAATTTGATACTACGCACATCGGGGCTCTTTGGCAAACCTTCCGCTTCAAAAAGGCGTATGCTTTCGCTAATCATTTCAAAAACATAAATGCCCTTTCTTGTGGCAATCCACAAATCCTTTTCAACTGAATTTTCCAGTGCCACCACTCGCCTATAGAATCCTCCCTTGCCTTCCTCATCGGGGATGGTGTATGGATGCATGTAGTAACCATCAAATGCGTAAAACCCCGTTGATGTACCAATCCATATAAAGCCATTAATTTGTGTCATGCATGTGGTACCACGCACTCTCAATTCATCAGTCTTTCCATAATTTTTGATGAAATATTCGTCTTGGGCGTTCATCAGTAACGCCACCATCATCATCATACCAAAGAAAAACGTTTTTTTCATGTTTCTATCATTGTTTGATTTAGGTTATTGAACAAACTCTTAATCTTCCTTTGCTCTTTCCCGTTGTCTTACTGCTTCATATAATAAGATAGCGGCACTTACACTTACATTCAGCGAGTCGAGTCGCCCTAACATCGGGATTCTAATATGTGCATCAGCCTCTTGCCGCCATACCTCTGTCAATCCTGTCGATTCTGTCCCCATTACAATGGCGGTTCCACATCTCATATCCGTGTCGTAATAAAGTCGCGAATCTTGCAATTGCGCTGTTAATATCTGTATGCCGCGTTCCTTTAGAAATGCAATGCACTCATTACTTTCACACACGACACATGGAACTGTAAACACTGCTCCGATAGAACTACGTATCAAATTGGGATTCCATAAGTCAGTCAATGCGTCACATACGATAACCGCATCCGCTCCTGCAGCATCTGCACTCCGCAAAATCGCACCTAAATTTCCAGGCTTCTCCACGCGTTCCACCACCATAATCAGCGGATTCCGACTTAGCCTCAAATCGTTCAACCTTCTTTCTTGACTCTTCACTACGGCCACAATGCCTTCCGTGCTTCCACGATATGCTATTTTCTCATATACATCTCTCGTCACCTCCCACATGTTGTTCCACCTCTCTGTGGTCTTTGCAATTTCTCGGCATACATATACCTCTTTTATCTCCAATCCCATTTCTATGCAGTGTGTCAATTCTCTTCTACCCTCCACAACAAACAATCCCGTCCGCTTTCTCTCAGCCGACTTCTGTTGCAATAGCAATACTGCTTTCACACGTGGATTCTGTACACTTGAAATTACGATTTCATTCATTCCATAACCACTTAAATCATACAAAGATAAGGGCTTTTTTGTGTAAAACGCAAATTTTTTGATGGAAAATTACGAAAACTAACGTCTGGAATACTTGGATAGTGGTTTCTTGTGGGTGTTTCAGAGCAATGAGTGAGGCACTAACCTTCTAAATTCGCAACATGAATGCACGTGGAAAGTGACTCATCTACTTGCTTTTCGAACTGTTTTTTTACAAAAACGAAAGAAAAAGGAGAAGAGCGGTTTGTCACAAAAATGTAATGAAAAATAAAAGAAAAGTCTTAAATTTGCAACCTAAATGGGCAAACCATTTTTTTGTGCATATTAACCAATTATAAACAAAACCTAATAATTCAATGACAACAGTAAATCAAACTCAGGAAGCAAACGGCTTCTACAAACTTAGTTGGCTCCAGCGCATCGGTTTCGGTTCGGGTGATTTGGCGCAGAATCTTATTTTTCAGACAGTAGCAACCTACTTGATGATTTACCTTACTACGGTGTTAAAAATCAATGCAGCCTTCGTGAGTGGACTGATTCTTACAGTTCGTCTCGTTGACTGTTTCTGGAGTCCTGTAGTGGGGCGTTATATTGATAACCGCAATCCCAAGTTAGGCAAGTATCGTGCTTATCTTCTTTATGGTGGTATTCCTCTTACTGTTGCTGCTTGCCTGCTGATGCTTCCTCAGGCTGCCGAGTGGTCTATGCCCATGAAGATGGTCTATGCTGCTCTCAGTTATACCGTGCTGAGCATGATTTATTCAGTCGTGAACATTCCATACGGCTCGATTATGGCAAGTATGACCCGTGACAACGACGAGGTTCTTATTCTTACCTCCACACGAATGGTCTGTGCCAATATCGGTCAGATCGTTGTTCAGGCAGGTTTCCCTATCGGACTTGCTATGTGTGTCCATGCTGCCATTGACTGGAATCAGGCTACATTTATGGCTATTGGCACTATTCCGGCTTTCATCATCCTGCCGTCTCTGCCTGCATTGAAGAAATGGCTGGGTAAGAAGGGGCTTTATTATACACTTCTCGCAGTAGGTCTTGTCGGATTTATCATATTGTTCACCATTGGTAAATTCTTTGATGTGGCAAGTTACAACACAATCGTTCAGATTGCAAAGATCATGACAGGTGTTGGTCTTCTTGTCGGTTCTTTGATGTGGGCGCTGGTTCCAGAAGTGATCACAGAGGCAGAATATCGTACAGGAAACAGACCTGCAGCCACAGTGAATGCACTTGCAGGTGTTGCTTTCAAGGCTGGTTTCTCCATCGCTGGTTGGATCACACCTCTGGTGATGGGATGGATTGGCTTTAACTTCGCCAGCGAAGAGTCTGCCTTGGCAACTGAACCAACTGCTTGGTTTACTGTTACCAGTGTGTTTGCACTTGTCGGTTTTGTTCTCTTGATGCTTTGCTTTGCTGGCTGTAAGGAGAATATTACCACTACACCTGAAAAGCCTGTGTCATTCGGTGAGATGTGGCAGGAATTCAAGGCAAACAAGAGCCTTCAGTTAGTGCTTGGCATCTTTGTTGTCGTGTTCCTGGCATCATTTATCAGTGCTCCTGTAAACGCCTATTATGTGAAATTGGCTAATTATTCAGAAATTGCTCAGAATGCCATTTTGGTGTTCACATGTATCATCCCAGCCATCCTTCTTGTCATTGTAGGATTCTTGGTTTATAGATATCCTCTCACTGATGAGAGACTTGACGAGATGAGCAGAGAGATTGAGGCTCGTTCGAAGAAGTAATAACTAATCTACTCAACTTTCTCAAGTGCTCAACTTCTTTGGAGTTAAAGTAGTTAGAGGAGTTAAAGTAGTTAAAGCCAAATGTGATGCTGATGTCAGAGTATCGGCTTTTAACTCCTGAGCGGAGCGATAACTCCTTATAACTCCTTTAACTCCAAAGAAATAAAATATACGAAACTTGAATAATCTATTTTATCATTTATAACCCAATAAAACCTAAAAACTATGGAAGGAAAGAAATATCTTTTCCCAGAAGATTACATGGCAGATCCTGCGGCGCATGTATTCAATGGTAAATTGTACATCTACCCCTCTCACGACTGGGAGGCTGGTGCTGAAGAAGACGACGATGGAGGTCATTTCCAGATGAAGGACTACCACGCACTCTCTTTCGATGACTTGGAGAACGGCAAGGCTACTGACCATGGTGTTATCTTTAGTGTGGAGCAAGTGCCATGGGCTGAAAAGCAGTTGTGGGACAGCGACGTGGTGGAGAAGGATGGCAAGTACTACTATGTGTTTTCTGCCAAGGGCTATGACGGTGTGTTCCGTCTTGGTGTGGCTGTGGCAGACAAGCCAGAAGGTCCATTCACTCCACGTCCATTCGCTATTCGTGGTTCTTTCTCTATCGACCCATGTGTGTTCAAGGATGATGACGGCACCATCTACACATACTTCGGTGGTCTTTGGGGTGGACAACTCCAGTGGTGGCAGCCTCTCTATCATGGTTTTGAGACCATCCCTGGAAAGTATGGTGACAAGAACGGACTCATCGATTTAGGTCCTGCTCCAGACCGCAAGACTCAACTCTTCGCTAAGCCAGATGCTCCTGCACTCCCAAGTTGGGTGGTGAAGATGAATGATGACATGGAGTTTGCAGAGGCTCCCCGTTGTGTACTCATCCTTGACAAGGACGGAAAGCCTTTGAAGGCTGGTGATCCACACCGCTTCTTCGAGGCATCATGGATGCACAAGTATAATGGCAAGTACTACTTCTCTTACTCTACAGGTGACAGCCACTTCCTCTGCTACGCTATCGGTGACAATCCTTACGGACCATTTACCTATCAGGGTGTCCTCATGACTCCAGTGGTAGGTTGGACTACTCACCATGCTATTGCAGAGTATAAGGGTAAGTGGTATCTCTTCCACCATGATTGTGTGCCATCAAACGACAAGACATGGCTCCGTTCTCTGAAGGTGTGCGAACTGCACTACAACGCAGATGGCACCATTCAGCAGATTGAGGGTCTTGATTAAGAAAAATGAATCAATATAAGATTGAAGAATTGAAGTATTCATGACCATTGGGTGAATGAACTTCAATTCTTCAATTCTTCAACTCTTTAATTCTTTAAAATTATGTTACTTTTAGGTTACGACATTGGTACATCGTCGGTCAAAGCCTCCCTCGTTGATGCACAGACAGGACAGACGGTGGCAAGTGCACAATATCCAGACAGTGAGGCATCCATCATTGCCAAGCAGCCAGGTTGGGCTGAGCAAGAGCCCGAAATGTGGTGGGATGAACTCAAACAGGCAACAGCCCGTGTGGCTACCAAGGCTGGCGGTTCGCTGGCTGACGTGAAAGCCATTGGTATTTCTTATCAGATGCACGGACTCGTGTGTGTGGATAAGGAAGGAAAGCCACTTCGTCCATCCATCATCTGGTGTGACGGTCGTGCTGTGCCTTATGGCAACAAGGCATTCGATGCTATCGGTGGTGAGAAATGCCTCCAGCACCTCCTCAATTCTCCTGGTAACTTTACAGCCGCCAAGTTGGCATGGGTGAAGGAGAACGAGCCAGACGTTTTTGCCAAGATTGACAAGATTATGCTTCCAGGCGATTACATCGCTATGCGCCTTTCTGGTGGTGACAAGAAGACTACCGTTTCAGGTCTTTCTGAGGGTATGTTCTGGGACTTCAAGAACAATGAGGTGAGCAAGGACGTGATGAATTTCTTCGGTTTCTCTGAAGACATCATCGCAGAGATTGTGCCAACCTTCTCTGTGCAAAGCACCGTTTGTCAGGCTATTGCTGATGAACTTGGCATTCCTGTTGGCACACCGATCTCTTATCGTGGTGGTGACCAACCTAACAATGCCCTTTCACTTAATGTGATGAAGCCTGGCGAAATTGCTGCAACAGGTGGTACTTCTGGCGTGGTTTACGGTGTGCTTGGCGAGGTCAACTATGACAAACTGTCTCGTGTCAACACATTTGCGCATGTGAATCATGGAGAGGGTGGGGCAACCCGTTTGGGCGTCCTTCTCTGTATCAACGGTACAGGTATCCTCAATGCTTGGATGCGCCGCACTGTGGCTCCAGAGGGTATGAGTTATCCGGAGATGAATGACCTCGCAGAGACTACGCCAATCGGTGCCGATGGCTTGACGGTGATTCCATTCGGCAACGGTGCAGAACGTGTGCTTCAGAACGAGAATGTGGGTGCTTCCATTCATGGCATCAACTTCAATATCCACAAGAAAGCACACCTCATCCGTGCTGCTCACGAAGGCATCGCTTTCTCATTTGCCTACGGCATGCAGATCATGAAGGACATGGGTATGGAAATCAGCACCATCAAGGCTGGTCATGCCAACATGTTCCTCAATCCGCTCTTCTGCCGCACATTGGCCTCCGTCACAGGAGCCACCATCGAACTCTATGAAACGGATGGTTCTGTGGGTGCTGCTTATGGTGCAGGCATTGGTGCGGGCATCTACAAAGACAGCGACGAAGCCTTCAAGACACTCAATCACATGGCAACCATTAAACCAGAGGAAGACTGTGCACCATACAAGGCTGCTTATGACCTTTGGGTGAAGCGATTGGGAAAATGATAAAGTCTGAAATATAAGACAGAAACAGAATATGAAAAGAAAGGTGCCTGTTCTCAGCGAACTGGCACCTTTCTTGTTGTTCCATCACTATATAGATAGATGTTGATACCCCTTTGAGGTTGCTCCAATCGTATGCCTGCAGTGTTGTAGATGCCGATGAGGCGGCGGCTCGACTCGTGGGGGAGCATTTCCTCCACAGCATCAGTAGCGGGTGTGTAAGCATAATAATCGTCTAAATAGTCAATACGGTCACTCACCCAACCATGCAATCGGTCGATGGAGTCGATATTGGCATTCACCTTGTATGGTCTTACTCCATGCACCGTCTTGGTGGCTCTCCATAGTCTGCCTTCCAGTTTGACGATGTCGCCAGCATTGTATGTCTGGGTTACGTTGTAATTCTCGGTGTCGGAATAGTTGCCCCATTGGTTATAAACTTCCCATCCCAAGTTGCATTCGGCATCGCGATAACATGGGCTGTCAGGCCATTTGGCTTTCTCCATTGCATAGTAGTCCTCGCCCACACGTCCATACCAGTCGTCGATGATGCGGCAGACAAATTCGGCATTGAAAACACCTCTGTCACGCAGTTCTTTGTAACGCGCACGCAAATCTTCTTGATAGTATTTGTAAACCCAATAGAAAGGTCCAGATACCAATGTGTCCAGCCCTAAAGTGGCAGGACGTACCGCTCCATAGAGGTTGATCCCAAAAGTCTGGTCGAGGTCGTAGGGGGTCACCATCCACTTTTTCCCGTCATAGGTGAACCATTGCCAGTTTTTCAGTGAGCCGTCCCCGTTGGCCTGAAAATAGAAAAAGACACAATAGTCGATAAGACTCTCTATCTCATATCGTTTTTCGATTTCCTTCCTCATCTCCTCTTTGCTCGCACCTTTCTTCTCCATGCTTGACAGTTCTGACCAATATTTGCTCATTTGCATGATATATGCCTTCACCTTGCTGGTCATGTCTTTGGCAATTCTGATGTCGGGCGTGTCCGCTTCATCATCAAAGTTGGCGCACTTCTCGTCAATGAGTTCCTTGGGGCTATTGCCATTATATTGATTCCCGTTTTTGTCATAGAGCCCCTTGGGGTTGCGCACTTCAAAGTCTCTCCAGATGATTGTTCCCCTGAAGATGCTTTGGTCTTGTAGGGTGCCATCCAGATGGATGTGCTCTGCCACGTCCTTCTCCATGTTCATGTTTTTTCTACTCTTCTTCAGTTGCCATGCGAAGATTCCATAAAACTCACCATTCAGGTACACCGCGCAAGGAAAACCATCGGGGAAGCATCTGCCCTTACTTTCATCTTGGTAACCGACCCGCTCCCAATAAGGAGCACGATCTGCAACCACTTCTTCAAAAACTTTATATCCAACTTCACCGATACCTCGCAGGAAGTCGGTGTAAAAAGCCTTAAAATGGAAAGAACTTTGTTTCACCCATTCCCCAATCTTCACTTCAGCCCCCTTTTCCTCGTCCCACATGTCATTGCAGTAATGACACACAAAATTCCGTTTGGGGAATTTGAGCGAATAATTCCCTTGTGCACTGATTGTGATAGGTTTCTTGAAGTAGATGCCGTTACCGTCATACACTTCCATCCATCCCTTCATCGTAATGTTCTTGGTGGCGGGCATGTTTGTAAACCCGGTTAAGTTTACATACGCCATCTTTGGTTCATCCATCACAATCTGTTCCTTCATGCTGCAATCTTCCACCCGCTTGTTCAGACTGCGTTCATTCACCATCTGTTCAAACTCTGTGGTTTGTGCCAACATGCTGTAGTGGATTCCTGTTAGCAAAACGATGAAACTTCCCCATTTCTTGAAATTGCCCATAATTGTCTGCGAAGAAAGACTTTCCTTCTTTTCTGTATTTATTGCAAAGTTAAGTAAAAAATGAACATTAGACAAAGTTCTCCTTTGTTTTTATGGGTCTATTTCTCTTCTTTTTTGTGGTATTTATCAAAATTAAAGAAGTAAGTATCATATGTGATAATCTATCTCTCGAAAATTGGTTATCTTTGCGCATCAAAATTTAATCAAAAGAACACTCACTTATGAAGAAAAACAAACTGATGACTCGTGCCACCATGATGGCATGTTTAATGGGTATTGCAACAGCCAATGCCCAAACTGGTAAAGAATGGGATGACGTGGCAGTGACCAGTGTCAACCGAGAGGAAGCGCATACAATTGCCATTCCGATGGCAGATGAAGCCGAGGTGGTCAAGAATGATATGGCAGCATCGCCATATTATCAGTCGTTGGATGGTACATGGAAGTTCTATTGGGTGTCTAATCCAGGCAAGGTACAGGTAGCCATGTGTGAAAAAGATTACAATGATGCTGCGTGGAGCGATATAGATGTGCCTTCCAGTTGGCAGGTCTATGGACTTCATCATGGCAAAAACTGGGATAAGCCTCTCTACTGCAATGTGGCATATCCGTTCTCGTTCGACAAGAACACCTACAGTGTGATGGCTGAACGTCCGGGTTGGTTCACTTATAAAGGTGATATGACCAACCCTGTGGGTACTTACCGTCGTAAGTTCACCATCCCGTCAAACTGGAAAGGCAGGGATATCTATGTGCGTTTCAACGGTGTGGGACATGGTTACTACCTTTGGGTGAATGGCAAGCGTGTGGGATATAGTGAGGACTCCTATCTTCCTTCAGAATTTAACATCACGGATTATGTAGTAAAGGGTGAAAACACCATTGCATTGCAGGTGTACCGTTTCACCAGTGGTTCATTCATCGAGTGTCAGGACTATTGGCGATTGACGGGTATTCAGCGTCACTGCTTTTTGTGGTCAGCACCGAAGAGTCAGATACGCGACTATTTCTTCACGACAGACCTTGATGCCACTTACACGAATGCCAAGGCAAATGTGAAGGTGAGTCTGTCGGGTGCTGATGCTGTGCAGAATGGTACAGTAGAGGTGAAGATAGAAGAGGGGGGAAAGACGATTGCTCAAGCCTCTAAGTCAATAGAAGCATCCACTGAATTGAGTTTCGATATAGATGTGACCAATCCCAAGAAGTGGAGCGCAGAAACTCCCAACCTCTACGATTTGGTGCTTACGCTCAAAGACAAGAAGGGTAAGACGGTTGATATTCGTGGTGGCAAGGTCGGCTTCCGTGAAGTCAGCGTCCGCAATGATGGCGCTCTCCTGATCAATGGCAAGCGTATGGTGTTCCATGGTGTGAACCGTCATGACTTCTCACCGGTGAATGGACGTGCCATCACGGCAGAGGAGATAGAAGAGGATATCAAGACCATGAAGCGTCTGAACATCAATGCCGTTCGTACTTCCCATTATCCCAACGACCCCGTCTTTTACGATTTGTGCGATAAGTATGGTTTGTATGTTTTGGCTGAGGCAAACGTGGAGTGTCATGCCAACATGGGACTTTCGTCTGAAGTGAAATTCCGCAATGCGATGGTGGAACGTTCTCAGAACCATGTGAAGTGGATGCGTAATCATGTGTGCATCTTCATCTGGTCCTTTGGTAATGAATCTGGTCGTGGCGATAACTTTAAGTATGTTGCCAATGCCATTAAAGAACTTGACAAGACACGACTCACCCACTACGAGGGCAATAGCGACTATGCTGATGTGAGTTCAACCATGTATGGCAGTTATGAGACGATCAACTGGATTGGCTCCTCACAGCATAACCGTCCCCACATCCAGTGCGAAAATAGTCACTCGATGGGCAACTCAATGGGTAATGTGCGTGATATGTTTGACCTCTACGAGAAGTATCCCTGTTTGACGGGTGAGTTCATTTGGGACTTCAAAGATCAGGGACTGCTCACCAAGAGTTCCACAGGCGTGGAATATTGGGCTTATGGTGGTGACTTTGGTGACAATCCGAATGACGGTAACTTCTGTATTAATGGACTTGTTCGTCCAGATTGGAGTTTGACCGCCAAATCCTACAATACCAAGAAAATCTATCAGCCTCTGGAGTTCAAGGCTGTGAAGGGAAAGAAGAACTCGTTCCTTGTGAAGAACAAACTCGCTTTCCTGCCCAGCACCACTTACGATGTGGCTTATGAAATCGTGGACGAAGAAGGCAAGTCGTTGGCAGCAGGCACCATCGATACCGAAGTGGCAGCCAACGACAGCACCACTGTCACCATCGACCTCTCTTCGGTAGATGCTCTTGCTGCCGATGAGGAGGCTTTCATTCATTTCATTGCTAAGCAGAAGACGAAGACTCTTTGGGCAGATGCAGGCTATGTGGTGGCAGAAGAGAAACTTCCAGTGAAGGTTGCCACAAAAGTTCTTTATGACCTCCATCAACTGGCTGATTGCGAGGAAATCGTGGTGGAGGATGCCACCAGCACCCTCACCCTCTCCACTTCAAAGTTCAAGGCAATGTTCAGTAAGACATCGGGCACCCTCAACAGTTATTCATACAATGATGTGCAACTAATCAACAAGCCGATGAGATTGAATGTGTTCCGTTTGCCTACCGATAATGATGGACGTCAGAGTGGCAGTTGGGACAATATGGGATTGAGAAGCCTTACGGCACGTGGCAAGGGCGTGGATTTTGAGAAGTCGGAGGATGGCAAGACCGTCAATGTCACACTGAACACTCTGTATACGGGTCAAAATGGCACCAGTTTTACTGTCCAGATGAATTTCCTCGTTTGCGCCAACGGAGTGATGATGGTCAACTCCTTTGTTACTCCATCCAGCACTGGCGCCATCATCCCAAAAATCGGTTTCCGTCTGGAAATGCCAGCCGAGATGGAGCAACTCTCTTGGTTTGGCAGAGGTCCTTGGGATAGTTACCGCGACCGCAAGGAAGCTTGTCTGCCAGCCATTTACAAGAGCACGGTGACAGACCAGCGCGAGGATTACATCCTGCCACAGGAACATGGCACCAAGCAGGAAGTGCGATGGATTTCCTTGGCCAACAGCAATGGCAATGGACTCCTCTTTGTGGCTCCCGACCAAATGGCGGCATCTGCTGTGCACTTCCGTCCCGAAGACAACTATACCGACCGCAGCAATCGAAGCAGGCACACCTATCAGTTCAAGACCTGTGAGAACACCGTTGTCTCGCTTGATGCCGCCACTCGTGGATTGGGCAATGCCAGTTGTGGACCTGATGTGATGGAAAAGTATGAACTGAAGGCAGCCAACACCTCCTTCCGCTTCTTCATCATGCCACTCACCCAGTCGCTGGATGTGGCTAAGGCGGCAAGAGTGGATATGCCTGTCTGTCAGGCTGTCAATTGTAAACGCGCAGCCAACGGACGAATCAGCATGACCTCCTCTACACCTAAAGCCACAATATATTATAGTATTGATAACGGTGCATGGCAGAAATATACGGCAGCCTTTTCCCACAACGATGCATGCTCCATCAAGACCTATTGCACGGCAGAGGGGCTGGCAGATAGTCCTGTGATGTCTTATGACTTTGACCTCTTCATCAACAAGAGTGCATGGAAATTGATCAGTGTGGATAGTCAGCAGGGAGGTAATGAAGCAACGAAAGCATTTGACAACAACACTTCCACCTTTTGGCACACCTCATGGGGAAGCAACGAATCTCGATGTCCTCACACCATCGTGATAGACATGTCAAGAATCTATCAAGTGACAGCATTCACCTATACAGCACGTACAGATGGCAATGCCAATGGCGTGGTTAAAGCATACGATGTCTATTTGAGCCTTGACGGAAAGACTTGGGGCAATCCTGTTGCCAGCGGTGAGTTTAAGAATACAACTGCCATGCAAGTGGCAAAACTCACGACTGCCAAGGCAGGACGCTACCTAAAGTTTGTGGCAAAATCCGAGATAAACAACAATGCATGGACTTCTGCTTCCGAAATTGGTATTCAGGCAGCAGCCGATGTGACGGCTGTAGATGAAGTACGTAATGAGACTTTTCCTGTCAATGACCTTTTCTATACCTTGCAGGGGGTGGTGACAAATAATCCCACTCGTGGTGTATATGTCCATCAAGGTAAAAAGGTCTTTTTCTGACATGGGAATCTATAAATGGATAAAAAAGTCAAATTGTTTGGATTTGTAAGATAAAAAGTCGTATCTTTGACGTCGCATTTGCTTTAGACAGATGCGGCGTCAAATTTGGTTGTTAAATGGTATAAGGTATGTGGTTTGATATGGAAAATTTTGCAGGACAATTCGCAGCAGAGGAAGTGAACCTGGTCAATTCAGTTTTTAAGTTGCTGCTGAGCATGGTGCTCGGGGCAATGGTGGGATTGGAGCGTCGTCACAAAGGACAGATTGCAGGCATGCGCACGTTTGCGCTCATCTGTATGGGTGCCACATTGGCAATGCTGGTGTCTATCTACATTCCCATGAGACTGTTCAACTGGACAGCAAATGGCGATCCGGGGCGCATTGCAGCACAGGTCATCTCGGGCATCGGATTCTTGGGCGCTGGTGCCATCATCCAGATGAAAGGCTCTGTGCGTGGGTTGACGACGGCTGCAGGTATGTGGATGACAGCCTCGATAGGTCTTGCTGTAGGAGCAGGAATGTACAAGGTGGCTGTCATTGCAGGTGTACTCATCATTTTAGTGCTGACATTGCTGGAAATTTGTGAGAAACATCTGTTCAAGGGGAGAGAGCAGAAGATTGTGCGATTGAAAGTGAACTACATCGTGAAGGATGCATCGCCCTTCCGCCAGTTCTTTTCAACACACAATGTCCATATCTCAGATGAATTCCTCCGTTATGACTACACACAGGAAACGACCATCATCAATTTTATGGTGCGGAGCCATGACAAGACGGACTTTATCAAGTTGTTTGACGAAATTCATGCGACAGGTGACGTGCTTTCACTCACTTTGACGAACGAAGTGAACAATTAGTTGTTATAGGCGGAAAGAATTGCAAATGTTTAATAAAAGATTGTGAAAAAAAGAAAAAAAAGTCTTTATTTCTTTGGCGATTTAAAATAAAGGTATAACTTTGCAAACCTTAATTGGCTACAAACTATTTGTAATTAATCAATAAACAAGTAATCATTAACAACTAAAAAATTATGGCTAAAGAATTTTTCCCAGAGATTGGTAAAATCAAGTTCGAAGGCAAGGATTCAAAGAATCCTATGGCATTCCATTACTATGATGCTGAGAAGGTGATCATGGGCAAGCCAATGAAAGACTGGCTCCGTTTTGCAATGGCATGGTGGCACACACTCTGTGCAGAAGGTGGCGACCAGTTCGGTGGTGGTACTAAGAAGTTCCCATGGAACGAAGGTGCTAATGCTGTTGAAATCGCAAAGAATAAGGCTGACGCTGGTTTCGAAATCATGCAGAAACTCGGCATCCCATACTTCTGCTTCCACGATGTTGACCTCGTTTCAGAGGGTGCATCTGTTGAGGAGTATGAGGCAAACCTCAAGGAAATCACTGACTACCTCGCTGTGAAGATGAAGGAGACAGGCATCAAACTGTTGTGGTCAACTGCTAACGTGTTTGGTAATGGCCGTTACATGAATGGTGCTTCCACTAACCCTGACTTTGACGTGGTGGCTCGCGCTATCGTTCAGATCAAGAACGCTATCGACGCAGGTATCAAACTCGGCGCTGAGAACTATGTATTCTGGGGTGGTCGTGAAGGCTACATGAGCCTTCTGAACACAGACCAGAAGCGTGAGAAGGAGCATATGGCTACTATGCTCACTATGGCTCGCGACTATGCTCGTGGCAAGGGCTTTAAGGGTACTTTCCTCATCGAGCCAAAGCCTATGGAGCCATCTAAGCACCAGTATGACGTTGACACTGAGACTGTCATCGGTTTCTTGAAGGCTCACAACCTTGACAAGGACTTCAAGGTGAACATCGAGGTGAACCACGCTACACTCGCAGGTCACACCTTCGAGCACGAACTCGCTTGTGCAGTTGACGCTGGCATGCTCGGTTCTATCGACGCTAACCGTGGTGACTACCAGAATGGTTGGGATACTGACCAGTTCCCGATTGACAACTACGAACTCACTCAGGCTTGGATGGAAATCATCCGTGGCGGTGGTCTCGGCACTGGTGGTACTAACTTCGACGCTAAGACTCGTCGTAACTCTACTGACCTCGAGGACATCATTATTGCTCACATCTCTGGTATGGACGCAATGGCTCGCGCTCTTGAGTCTGCAGCCAAACTCCTTGAGGAGTCTCCATACAAGAAGATGAAGGCTGAGCGTTACGCTTCCTTCGACAGTGGTATTGGTAAGGACTTCGAGGATGGCAAACTCACTCTCGAGCAGGTTTACGAGTACGGCAAGAAGGTTGGCGAACCAAAGCAGACTTCTGGCAAGCAGGAACTCTACGAGGCAATCGTTGCCATGTATGCATAAAAAGAGAGTTTTTTGTTTTCATAAGGTCGTACCCCTCGACTCCGACACTTCGGACCCGAGGGGTACGTTGTGTTGTACCCGAGGGGTACGAGATGAAGAGTTATAGGAGTGAAGAGTGAAAATCCATGTTTGGGGAGTTATAGGAGTTAGAGCCGAATGTCATAGCCCCCTCCAACTCCCCTGTTTAGGGGAGAACTGTTAGAGTTAGGGTTATCGTTCGGGTTCATGTCAGAGTGCCGGTTGTAACTCTTGAGCGTAGTGATAACTCCTCTGACTCCTTTAATTTCTTATTCAATATTTTCACTTTTCACTTATTTTCCGTATCTTTGTGCCGTTCCTTAAGAAATGTATGAAAAACCGTTTGATTGATAGATATGGTCTGATCTTATTGTTCTGTCTGCTATGTGGTATCAAGGTGTATGCAGTGGATAGGGATTTGTGGATTCGTGTCGAAAGAGTTGATTCACTTTTTCAGATAGGGCGAATGAGTGAGGCTCGTGCGATAGCGGAGGAGTTGCTGCCTGAAGTCATGCAGCAAGAGGATGCCTTGTCTGAAGCGAGGTTGAGGCTGATCATGGGGGTGAGCATGCGGTCTGAGGGTGCAGAACAGGAAGCGCTGGAGCAGATGAGGAAAGCAGGTCGGTTGGTAGAGTCTTCTCAGTTTAATCGTATGGATGGCCATGCTCAACGTCATTTCGCAGCCATGTTGCTTGCCACACTGGCGACGAACGAATTGGAAATGGGGCATCCAAGGGAGAGTGTGCAGCCTGCACGTGCCAGTGTCAAGTGGGCACAGCGCTTGGACGACAAGGCCTTGCAGGCATTCATTTTCCCCTACATGGGTCACGTTCTTGTGGAGGCTGGTCACGTAGAGGAAGGTATGCCCCTTTTGCAGAAGGGGAAGGAGTTGGCACATGAGTTGAGTCTTGTCCAATATGAGAAAGTGGCAGACGTGGATATCGCCAAGGTGCAGGCGAAAGCGGCAAATGGCAGTTCGGCAGATGAAGAAAAAGAGTTGACACTTGCGCAGGACAGTTTGCATGCCAAACCCTCGGACAAATCCTCTGTCCAAGCAAGAGATACCATAGTGAAGCGGATGGTGGTGAAAGCCCCGCAGGAAAAGCCGACGGAAACGGCATGGTGGCAGCATCGACAACTGCTTTGGCTTGGTGGGCTTCTGGCTTTCGTTATGTTGGGAATGCTTGGAATCTATCTGTTTAGACAGCACCGTCTCAAACGAAGAATCACTCAACTTCAAGAAGATTCGGAGTCACGATATCTGGAAGGGAAGGAAGAGGAACGCAATCGTTTGGCAAAAGAGATGCATGATGGTGTGAGCAACCAACTGCTTGCCATCGAGATGAAACTTCAATCCGATGGTCTTACACCACAAACCATGCAGATGCTCAGCGAAAGCCGTGAGCAGGTGCGCCGCGTGTCGCACGAACTGATGCCGCCAGACTTCGAACATGCCACCCTCGATGAAATCATGCGGAACTATGTGGAAGAACTGAATGGAGCCAACGGATGCCAATTGTCCTATCGTTCGGAGCCTGTGGATGCCGACTGGAACAAGGTACCCAAGGCTCAGGCTTTAGGCATATACCGAATCGTGCAGGAGGCTTTGGGCAATGCTTTGAAACATTCGGGAGCAACCCTCATAGCCGTCGTGCTGCAACAGAAGGATGGTATTGTCGTGACTATGGTGGACAACGGGCAACGGACAACGGACAATGGACGACGGACGACGGGCATTGGATTACGTACCATGCAGCAACGGGCTGAAGGTATTGGAGGCAAAATCATTGTGCGCGAGCAGGAAGGCACCCAACTCTTCATGCTCGAAGTGAAGTAATTTACAATGTACCATTTCCCATGTACAATTTAGGCTAACGCGATGTGCGCAAGCCGCATGGCAAATTGTACATTGTTACATGGTAAATTGTAAATGAAAAATACTCCCAAAAAGAAATTTTGCCATTTTGGGGTCACGGAAATCCGCTATTTACAATCCTCGAATGCTAAAAAATGTAAGAAACGATTCCTAAAACTCACGGAAAATCCTTACTTTTGTGTTTGTTATGGAGGAAATGAGCATCAAAAAGGACGTAATGTCAATAGCGGTTGTTGATGACCACGATGTAGTGTTGGAAGGTTTGTGTGGCTTTCTGCTAAAGAAAGGATACCCACATGTTGAAGCCTTCCATTCGGCAAACGAACTGTTGAGGAAGATTCCTCAACAGCAATACGGTGTTTATATAGTAGATATAGAGTTGCCCGACATGAACGGTGGTGACTTTATAGATTGTATTCGTAGCATTCACCCGGAGGCGCGCATCATTGTCAACACGATGCACGAAGAGATATGGATCGTGAACACGATTCAGGAGAAGAAAGTGGATGGCGTGTTGTATAAATCGACCGACTTGTCTCAGATGCTTGAAGCAATAAAAGCCGTAAGTAGGGGAGAGCAATATTTCTGTCAGAAATTCAAGCGTTTTGCTACAGAGAACAACACGAAAATGGAGCACCCTACCAAACGAGAGAACGAAGTGCTTCAAGAAATAGCAAAGGGAAAATCAACGTTGGAGATAGCCTCAGCACTCTACATCTCCGAAAATACTGTGGAAACCCATCGGCAGAGTCTGTTCAAGAAACTTGAAGCCCACAATGTGGCAGAACTGATGGTGAAGGCCATTGCCCGTGGCTACATCGACCCTCATTCCACTACATAATCACCACCAGTGAATACTTCAGTCTTCGTTCTCCTTACTCAGCAATTCACTGGTCACAAAGAGATAGGCATGTGCATCCAACGGTTCTGCATTCTCGATGATGTCCCCGAAAAGTTGCTCGATGGCAGATGAGGGGAGTCGTTGGAAGTCAATCATGTTGAGATGTGAATATATAGGAATCAGCAGGTCTATCCCCACATGAATGTCAAACATCTGGCTCTTGGGTTGCCAGACGGCTGTGAAGCCAGAGTCATTTTTCCGGTCTCTGCGGATGATATCGACATTCACAAAATAATGGAAGACAAAGGCATCATTGAGTACTTTCCCCATCACAATTTGACGAAGAGGTTTGCCATTGGTGGCGGCTTTCCTTTTTCGCTGCACATATCCCAACGCAAGCCCTGTCTCCTGATTCACCGCCACACATAGCATCTCCCATTCTCCAAACTGATACATTCGGTTCTGTTGGCTCTCGCCAATAGGTGTCTGCCCAGCCCTCCGCACGTAATTTCCACTGACCCATCCCACCATGTTTTCCATTGGATGTTCCACCGCAAACCATCCGTTCTGCCTGCCGAAGCAGGGCAGCACCACGGGCCCTTCAATGTCAAGATATCTTCTCTGGGTTTCCATGATGCCAGACCTTATCGACGCATCATTGTAGAGTGCCGTTTTTCCAGCATCCAGCAAGACAAGTTCACCCCAATCCTCCACATAGATGTCCTTCAGCACTCCCGTCAGCCTTGTCAGTTCTGGTGTGCCGCTCTTCGAGTGCGGTGTATTTCTCATCAAAGTCTCAGTGGGAGTGCTGCCCGTCGCCTGTCTCAGCGAGATGCCACTGCTTCCACCCTTGTTTTGGGCGGAAGCAGCGGTTACGCATGTGGTCAGCACGAAGGCTGAAAGGAATGTGGAGAAAGATGTTTGCATTGGCTTGTGGTGTGTCAGCTGCTGCAAAGATAGATATTTTTACCTATTCCCACAACAAATTGTTGGTTTATTGTGGAGTGCATTTATTTAATAAAAACCTTCTTCACTTCTCTATCACTTGATTGTTGACGTTAAGGTTGACCATGCTTTTTGTGGATAAACACAATGTCAAAGACAAATATAGGGATTTCTTGTGCTTGATGGGGTGGGGAAATGTGAGTTTTTTATGAGAGAACACAAAAATGGCGGAAAACCATGAGTCGGTTTTCCGCCATTTTTGTGGTGAAAGTCCTTATTCTAGGAATTGAGGGAAGTCCTTTGGGTGGCATCATGATTTGGTTCTTTCACATGATGCTTCGTCGGTCACTTTCTCTTCAACTTCACTTTGAACTGGTAGCCGTTGCTGCCTGAGGCGGTGCCCGTGATGTTGTCGGCATCACCATCAAGGTCGAAAGACCACTGACGACCGTTCTCTTCACCGAAGAAGGAAATTTCTCCGCCTTGTGCTGGCAACGACTCGCCAATCATCTGCATGGTGGTGCCGTAGTTCACGTTCTTGTAGCGGGCTGACAATTCTCCAGTCTCGGGTTTATTGGTGATGGTGAACTCGATGGGGTAGCCGCCCATGTCACCTGTATAGGTAGTAGTGCCTTCAGGAAGAGCACCTAACAAACCGATTGTGCCATAATCGTTGATGATGTCGTCTTCGGGGAAGTCAGGGTCGTAGTCCATTTTTTCAGCCGACGTGTCGCCTTGGCAGGAACTGAAATCGAGAAGGGGATCGACAGGTTCTTGCATACCTTGAAAACAGGTGAGTTGGGTACCATCGGGTCTGAACAAGAAGTAGGTGTTACCCTCCTGTAGGATGAAGTTGTCACCGATGGTAGTAGGGTGGCAGTAATCGTAATCAAATGGGATGAGGATTTCGCCTTTGGCATTAATGACACCCCAACTGTTGTCGAGCAGTGCGGCAAAGCGCCCCTTGCCATAGTTAATAAGGGCATCGTATTGAGGATTAAGGACGATGTTCCCCTTGTTGTCAACGATGCCACTCCGACTGTTGGCACCGATGAAGACGAGGTGACCATTTTGATAGTGAATGGAAGACTCAATCTCAGTCACGTTGCTGTCGAAGGTTAGGATCCGTTCGCCTTGCTTATTGAGTAGATGGAAACGGGGTTGGTCGGAGTTGGCATCGCATACGATGAGTTTCCCCTCATGAAACTCATGGCTGACAGGCTGATACTGGTCGGTGTTGATGTTACCCACCTGACGACCCTGGGTGTCGAGTATGTGAATGTTCTTATCGCTATAGTCTTTCTGCATCAGAGTTACCCCTTCGCTGATGCCGGCAATACTGGCATTGGGGGTTGGTATGATGATCTTGCCATTGTGGTCGATGAGCCCTTCTTGGAGATTGTCGTCACGATAGACGGCATATCCATCGGAGGAGAAACTGTAGCAAGAAGATATGTCCTGCGGCAGGGTGGCTTGGGTCTTGCCTCGGCTGTCAATGATACGAAGGGGCTTGCCCGATCCGGACGACACTGTAGCCCAGTCTGTATGGAAGAAAGAGGTGGCGTTGGCAAAAGCCTCGTCAATGATGGGACGGTCGGGATTGTCCACGTTGTAGAGCCGATAGCGATTGTTGGAAATGACCCAATAGACACCGTTGCTGATACTGGAGATGACAGCATCGGCAGGATAGGCATTATCCGCCACCATGTTACCTTCTTGGTCTATGATGCTCCAACTGCCACCTTCCATTTGTTGCACAGGTAGATAGATGGTCTCTTTATCAGGCAAGCAACTGATGAGCAAGAGCGTGCAGGATAGTAAGGTGATAAGAGTCTTTTTCATGATTCTTTGTTTTTTTGAGCCTAAAATAGTTTGGCTGGTGCGATACCTTAACTGGATGTGCATGAGGCATTACATATTAAATATGTACATGATCAATACTCGTACACTTCGTGGCTGTAGGAGATGATTGAAATCTTGGCAGTGGACTTGAAGTCGCTGGCTTTGTAAGGCGAGTCGGTGTTGTTGAGGTCATTGCTATTCACGTGGTAGGTCCAGTGTCCACTGGTTGCAAAGGTTGTACCTTCGTAATAGGTAGTCCATTCCATACGCTTTTGGGTGAAGAGGGTACGAGCAGGATAGCCTACATAGTAACCTTCCGGGGTCTTGACAATGGAGGCTGAGCCTTCCTGCAGGGTGATGCCGGTGATTTTCTTACCTTCGTCTATCCCGACACGAAAGACGTTCTTCCCGGCCTTGGTGAACTGATAATACTCTTCTTCCCACTCGTCTCCACCTTCTCCCCACATCGTTTCTTTCTTATAGGTGTATTTGTCATACAGCCCAGCATAGGTGGCAGGGATATTGGCGAATCTCTGACCAGTCTGGATGGGACCTAACTTACCGTTGGTAAGGGTGAAAGCACGAGTGGTTGCCTGTGCCGTACTTCTTTGTTGGGTTTGTGTACGCTGAACGGGTGTGCGTCTGACCTGTGCATGCAGGAGGAGTGTTCCTGTCAATAGAATGATGCAAATAAAGAACTTTTTCATGTCGTAATGGTTTAAGATGTGTGGATGATTGTTGTAAAGAAGGAGACAGGGGCATCGACTGCAGGGCTGATGCCCCAGGCTGGCTGTGTAGCTAGGTTGTCGCTGCACGGAAGTTATGAAGAGAACTTTTTTATTATTGTCCGATTCAGGATGTTGCGGTCTCGCATCAGTTCTCATTAGGTATGGTTGGGTTGGCAGGAGTTTCGGGAGACGGATTGTTGTTGGTCTCATCTGTTTTGGTAGCCTCGATTTCCCGTCTGAAAACTCTTTCGATTTTTGGTGCGGTAGGCTCTTCTGGCTGTTCCTGTACCTTAAGGAACAGTTCACGATAGATGACCGCATGGAGACCATATCTAAAGCAGGAGGTTAAAATGAAGATAGTGATGATGGCGGAAATGAGCGAGATAAGTGGTAGCGTGTAGTCCGAATACGTCTCGGTTGCTTCCTTGATGGCTGTGATAGACCCACCGATAAAAAATGAAGCTATGAACCATACCGCAAATTCAAAGAAGAGGTGGAATATGAAAATGTCCGCTTTATACCCATTGGTGGCTTTTCGGCTCATCTCAAATGCTTCGAGGGGATTCACTTCTGCATCAATCATAATGTAGAGGGATAGGCTGTACATGATGAGTATAATGGGGAAAAAGACGTTGAGAAAGAGAATAGAAGAGACCAGCATTAGAAGATAGAAAGTTGTGTATAGAAAAAAATTGCCTATTTGCCCTCGATAGACGGACTTGAATATAAAGAATGGGCTGATGACTTCACCTTGTGCCAACTTTCCAGGGAGGGTCGCCATTGCGATAGTCGTACCCACATTGATGTAAGGTATCCAACTGGTGATAGAATAGAGAAATGTTGTAATCAGAATGGATATGGCATTCTTTATGCCAATGGTGAATGCATCCTTGTAGATGGTTACAATGTTAAGACTACGTTTCATAGTTTTGTCTTTTTTAAAAGTTAATATTTAGGTTGATTGTTGACGCTAAGGTTGACAATGGATTTTGTTAAAAACTAATGTCAAGGACAAATATAGGGATTTATTGTGCTCCAAAGGACTGAAAAATGTGAGTTTTTATAGGGAAGAATGTAAAAATGGCGGAAAACCATGAGTCGGTTTTCCGCCATTTTTGTGGTGAAGGGTTTGTTTTCAGAAAGAGGAATAGTTTTTGTTTTGCCATCATGATCTTACTCTTTCACATGATGCCCCCTGATTGGTTAAGACTTATTTCACAAATACTTTCTTGTTAGTGCCATTCGGATAGCGGAGGATATTCACACCCTTCTGCAATGTGTTGAATTGTGTGCCATCAACAGTGTAGATTTGGTATGTTCCACTGTTGGCAATAACATCTTCTATGTCATCAGCATCACCCTTCACGGTGAAACCGAAAGAGAACTCATCATAGGTGGGGCCAGTTGCATCTGTCTTTGAGAGGCTGACATTGCGGAAGGATCCCGTCTTTGCTCCAGGCGTAACGCCCTCATTTGCCTTCAGCGTGATGGTCAGGATGTCGCCGCTGTTGCCAGTAAGTGGGTTCTTTGCCGTGCTGTAGAGCATACATACATAATGCCCGTCCGTATAAGAGAAACCTACGGAATGCTTCTTGGTGCATCGGCTGCCTGTATCCACCAGAAACTCGTCATCTTCATCCTGCACCACCGTGATGCCTTCGGGCAGGTAGAGGTCAAACTGGAGGTCACGGTACTCTGCATCGGGGTTGTTCAGAAGGATTTCCACCTCCTTCTCTTCCCCAGGTTCAATCTCGAAGTCCTCAAGATACAGTTTGTCTGTTCCAGAAAGTCCTTCCACTTTACGCATCTTGGCTCCAGCATTATCCACACCAAGGATGATGTTCACCATTTTTGTCACATCAAACACATTCACCGTCCCGTCACCATTGGCATCTGCAGCCTCAGAGTCGAATCCAGTGCTGAACGAGCCAAGGATGTAGTTCACCGTGGCAGTCACATCGAAGACATTCACGCTACCATCGCCATTGGCATCACCGGGAGCGATTGTCGACGAATCCTTAATGATAAAGGTAAACACTGAACTTTCACCATTCTTCCATGTATAGAAAGGACAATATTGTTTATCGTTATCAGATTTCGTATCTCGATAATAGTCATTATAATAGTATTCATTATAGACAGAACTCTCACCCGAAATCTCCAAACGATATTTCTTGCCTGTTTCCAAGCCCTCAAGTAGATTGAGAGCAATGTCTTTTTTATAATATTGCCTGTAATATTGATTACCTATGTTTACATTTCTGGAACCCTCAGCAGCAATGGTTTCCCATTTGCCGCCAGAACCTTCTTCTTCAATCTTATATCGTAGACGTTCGGCACCATTAGAATTCCATGCATTCCAATAACTATCCAATACAAAGGACTGGATTGCACCTAAATCAACAATCTCATTGGGATTGCCATCCTCTTCATAGTCGAACGACCTTTCATTACCATTGATTAGAAATGTAACGTGTGAATAGCCAAACACCGTGGTTGTGTTCTTAACCATATTTTCTGGTTTGGGTTTAACGCAATTGAACATAAAGTGATAATTCTCACCACCATTGTTGTAAAAGAATGAGTCACCCGTCTTGCTTGTTCCCTCATAGTAAAACTCCAGCACTTGATCCTGCCCTTCAGTCATCCTCAACATGGCATCATGAAAATCCACCGATGTGCTCACCCAATTCCCATCGCCATTTTCTACCAGTCCGAGTTCATTCCATGAGTTCATTGGTTTCCCCATTTCATAGACACGGTATTTAACCCGAATATCCTTGACAGGACCTGTGGTGTGTGCATTGAAGGAATGTACAACAAATGTATTAGCCACATTCCGCATGTCCAACATGGGCATGTCCTTGACAAAGAGTTTCTTATTTTCGTCCAATTGAACGGCCGTAACACGCACATCTGCATCTGCAAATACAGATGGAATCCATTGATAAGCCGCAGCATCCACTTCAATAGTGGCTTTTATATTCGAGCCATCAATCGTGCTTGCTTCCACAGTCACTACACCACCATTTTCATTCTCCTTCAGGCTAAGCACACCGTGAGTATCAATTGTGGCAAGTTCTTCACCATCACTAATGCGCCATGCCACATCTGCTAAGTGAGCGGACATAGGCGTAACGACCGCTTGTAGATGAACCTTCATTTGGTCTTCATTCAATACAACCTCGTCTTCAGCACATCGAATATTGAGCGATTGCGCCTTGATAACCTCATCGGCATCATTACTGCTGATAGTGTTTGAGTAAGATGAAGATCCATTACTTGCCCAAGTGTATTGTATGGCAAAGAAAACCTTGCTATTGTTGGTGCGATTCACCAGATAACTCTTTCTTTCACCAGTAACGGTTGCTATTGGAGCAAGATTTTCTGCAGATGTTCCCATCAGTATGGTGTACTTCTCCACCTTGGCACCTTCGTATGGAGTCCAATGTAGATTGACGTCATAACCTGCACCTTTGTTTGCCATCAAGAAGACGGTGTTGTGAATAGGGCAGGGAAGACCTTCTATACCGTCTTTTGTCAAATAGGACATGCGGTAATTGTAACTCTGCACGTCAGGATGGCTGCTGGCATCAGTATATTGTCCGCCATTGGCTGTCACTTCGGCAATCATCTCATACGAATCATCAAGGTTCGTCTCTCTATATATGCGCACCTTGTTCACGAACGATGCATCTAACACACTTGTGTCCCATTTCAGTTTGTTCTTGCCATTATCATTGCCAATAGACACAATAGAAGGACGTGCATCAATTACTGATATATTTTTCGTCTCCTTCACGAGGCCGAAAATGGTGTCCTGATATTCTACAGCAATAGGATAGGTTCCCGCAATGGTTGGCATGGTAATGATGGCAGCAGAATCACCTTGCAAGATGATCTTCATATTCTCATCGGAACTCAACTTAACTTTATCTGCATTTATGCGGAATTCTTCTGGGAGTTTAACTGTAACTTTTGCCCCAGCCATCACCTTCTCAGGAATAGATACGTTTAGATTGGGCTTGTCAAGAATTTTAATCTGCTGTGTGGTGGAAACTGTTCCATCTTTTGCTGTCACAGTCTTGATGCCAGGGGTATTCCATGTAAGTGTACCATCTGTCATGATTGCACCAGGGGCGGTCACCGTTGGAGTTTTTCCATCTACATTGTTTAATATATAGGCAATAGGAGTACCAACTCCACCCACTTCAGGAAGAGATATCAAGTTCGTTTTTGATACCGTAAACTCCACTTTCTGTGAGAAGGGAGAATGCATCATCCAAGGATCAACTGCTTGTACACAAAACTCGTATGTCTTTCCTGCTTCAAAACTACTGATTGGAATAGGATATCGTGTGGCACGACGCAGATGGTTTATGCCATAATCCATCACCTTTGCCTCATCCTTTGTGGCATTCATCGGTGAAATAACGTATGCACCATTTCCCTCTGCCCCTTTCTCTTTCACACTAAGATTGTAACGCAGTTGTGAACTTGACGTCTCTGCATCCGTTGCAGCATCCCAATTCACAATGATTTCTTTATTTGTTTGTGACACTACGACATGTGTCGGTTTTGTCGGAGCAGTATTTGTATAGTTTGACAATAAGGAATATGGATAAACATCGCGACCGGATGTAATAAAATCAGGCCTATCATCATTGTTTACATCCTGAATGGGTGTTACTTCATTTCTTGTATAGAAGAGTACATCAGTGGGTACTTTTACATATTGGTCACCTTGACTGATTAAAAGGGAATCTGCATAGTGACCTCCATCAGAAGCCTTGTAAGTATAGAAGTCTGTTTTATTATCATTGTTAAGATCATAATTTAATGGAATGCCTGGCAAAATCATTTCATCCTTATAGGGGTCTTCTTTCGAGCCAAGGAAGGCCTTAATACTACCAACCACTTCATGTGTGCTCGTGCCGACGTTTACGTGCCCTGTCCAATAAGTAACATATGTCACTATATCATCAAGCCCATCTCCATTTACATCTTGCAATAGAAAATGATGTGAATAATGATCAGTGGATGTCCTGGATGTATTTATTTTTGTCAAAAACAAATCTTTGGTTACTAAAGAATAATTCCCATCCCCATCATTATGATACACATTACAGAATCTTTCCTCTAACCCTACTGGCTCAATCGCATTATATTGTTTAAATGTTACTGTACGAATTTCCAACATATCCAACAAACCGTCTTGGTCATAATCTGTCAGTAATTTTGTTTCAACTGGGTCAATCAGGCCATCGTTGTTAATATCTACGGTATATGCGGTAGGGCTAATCGTGTTCCCTTGGAGATCCTTGATTTCCTCATTGCTTACTTCAAAATCAATATCTCCATTGTTAAGTAGCCAGTTATATTCAATGCCATTCTTCCTGACACCTTTACAAATATCTGGGTAGCCATTCCTTGTTTTGTCGGTCAAAAAGGCGGGCTTTCCAAGGTTTAAATCACTATTAAACAATGTTTCAATGGATTCATATTGATTATTCACCCATTGTTTGATGTTACCATATAAATATTCCGATTGCCCATTTGCATTAAGGTCTGCGTAGAACCGAAAGTCAGAACTATACTTGTCGCCTGCGTTTTTCAGTTCTTGTATCTTAAAGGGCTTCACTTCAATCTGTTTCTGAACGATTGTACCATTGGCTGTGGTCATACTAATGGTCTTCGTACCCATGTCGTTGAAAGTAATTTGTGCCACACCATTATTTGTGCTGAGTATTGTTCCATCGGGAGAAGCGGTAAAGGTCACATTTGAACCAGATAACGATGTCACAACTACAACATCTGTTATATAATAATTTTTCTTGTAGCCAATCTTCTCATATTCATAGTCATTGTCACTCTCCACCACTTTCTTGCTGACAATAAAATCAGCCGATAGGGTCGTATGGTTAACCACTGTACAGTCACTCCATTTCCCCTTCATTCCATTAGGGTCAATGGCACGTACAGACACATAATAACTGCCAGTTGATTGCTGTCCCATATTGATGATACACCAACGCGATTTATCCACATTGTGCAATGCCACATCGCTCTTTGTGGTATTTGTTCCAATACGTACCTCATAGGTGAGATCACAACTACTCTGCTCTTTGTCTGTGGCTGCATTCCAATCGATGCGCATCTTGCCTGTTGCCTTGTCCAACACACAGACAGGTTTTCCCACCTTTGAGGGTGCTGTATTATTTTGTGTAGCAATCGAAGCGATACAAGCAGAACGGCTATAGAGTTTAGAGGGAATTTCCAATTTTGAATCGCCATCGTAGTCTATACATTGGGAGAATGCAGGACGTCTTGTCGTATTGTCAATCCCTATATATAACTGGGTGGTTCCTGACATACAAGCCTCTTCTTTCACATTGAAGTCCTTATCCCAACTGACAATTCCAATTTGGTTGGAATCTCCGACTGTGTTAGTGAATAAAAGAACCGGAGTTCCTGTGTTCTTCAAATCATAAGGCTCAGAAAAATAATAATAGCCCTTATATGGAAGAGATCTTTCGTATTTCTTGAAAGTTCCATTGCCCTGATTCTTGAAAAAAACAAGGAAAGAAGCACTACTTGTAGGTACAAGTGCTAATATGTCAGGCATGCCATCTGCATCTAAATCAAGGCAATAAACGGCAGAGATGTTACCGTTTTCCAATAATTGTGTTTCTTGATAGGAACCATCACTTTGACTCATATTCACCATCACTTGATTCTGCTTATTGTCAAACGTCACTACGTCAAGCACCCCATCCTCATTCAAATCCATAACATCCAGCAATCCCGTGAAAGAAGCGGGATAATAGTTACCATTAGAGAGGGAGAGCATAGAAGGACCTCCTATGGTGTTGATAATGTCGAGATAACCGTCATTATTCATGTCAATCAATCGAATATTGTCATGCATAGAGGTCATGCTTTGAGTTTTAGCAACAGCATGGCGAAGAGCCTTTGATTTGGAATCCTGCTCTTCATTAGAAGAGAAATCTTCGTCTTCAAAGTCTTGACGTATAGGGGCTTGTACTACAGACATACCGCCACCAGCCCCTGGAAGGGGAATACTTAACCTTTGCGTAAATGCAGCCGATGAGGCATATGACAACGCATTAGATGGAACTTCCGAAAGCGCTATGGGTGAATGGAGAAATGTTCCTGCTTCTTGCTGCAAAAAGCCTACAGGAGTGTATTCAATAGTATAACCATGCGCATCTTTCCCGGATATCAGTCCCCAAATATCTTTTTTACCATCGTGGTTAATGTCAAAGACACATACATTATACAATGCCTGTCCTTCTGCTATGCTGCCCTTAGTAAAATCACCGATGAAGTCATATCTGTCACTATTGCTCAAAGCAAGGGTTCTATCAGTCAGAAGTAAATCTGGTATCTCGTCACTGTTGATGTCTTCTACCAATAAAATGGCACCCTCGCTCAATGCATGAGCAGACGTGCCTGGAATCTCTTTGACACTCTTCCCATCTTTGTCATTCCATCGCCAATTACTTGAAGACGTGGACTGGCTCAAATATTCCAACTTTCCATCTCCATTACAATCATAAAGAACTTTTCTCTCATAAATAGTAGGAGAGATTTTTGATACATCTGTGATTGTTTGTGCCGATGCTGGTTGAGATGAATAATAAGTGAATATGAAAAAGAGTGTTGCTAAAATACAATATGTCTTATTCATAGTCCGTTGTTTTTTATAGGTTTATACTTGGGTTGATTGTTGATAATGAGGTTGACAATGGATTTTGTTAAAAACTAATGTCAAGGACAAATATAGGGATTTCTTGTGCTCCAAAGGACTGAAAAATGTAAGTTTTTATAGGAAAGAATGTAAAAATGGCGGAAAACCATGAGTCGGTTTTCCGCCATTTTTGTGGTGAAGGGTTTGTTTTAGGAAATGAGGATGGATTATTGGAAATAAGACGACTTGTCTAATGGTTTAGACAACATCTGTCTGTATTTCACTTTTAAGGTACTCTGGCGTTTTATGATTTTTTCAAAAGATACAGTCCCAAGAAGCGGTCGTAAACGCTGTAGGTGCCTTGTTCGTCGAGAATGAGTTCCTTGTCAACCAGTGACTTTACGGCGGAAGCGACAGTGCTGGCTGCTCCAAGATGATGAGCTGTGATAAACTTGCGTCCGCTAATCTCTTTCACCTTGCCTTCTACGGCAATAGCTCTGAGAATCTTGCGCTGTGCAGGAGTGACCAATCTGAGGAATGTTTGGAATGTAGCCTCGTTATCATCCACAATGTCAATGAGTTCGTTGTCTATTGCACTCATGTCAATGCTACTGATTTTCTCTTCGTAAAGACGATTGAGTAGCATTTGAACATACCATGTGTGAGCATAAAGCTTCTGATAGGCATAATGGAATGTCTCGGCATCTATCGTCTGTCCGTGAGCCTTTAGATGACTGGCAGCGAACTCAAAATATGTCTCTTCGGCGATGCTGCCAAGATTCATCATCTGTGTGCTCTGATAGAAGGGACGTGAAGCAGAGGCAAACATGTTCTCAAGCACATGCCGCTGACTGCCAGAGAAAATGAAGTGTACGTTGACGAGGTGCTGAATGTAAGAACGAAGAATGGCTTCCACTTTCTTATCTTCATATTCCGTAATTTTCTGAAACTCATCAAAAGCGACATAGCATGACTTGCCCGACTGCTCCATATAGGAGAGAATTTCTTCCAGTGACTGCTCTGCAAGTTCTGGCTGGACATTGATGCTGAAGTTTGGCTCGCCTGTGCGAGGATCCATGCCAAAGACTGGCCGCAGTGATTTGAAAAAAGTCACCACTTGCTTTATTAGTTGTTCTTTCTGGGTGTCGAGAGTGCCCAGCACCACGTTTCCAAGCTTCGTCACAAGGGAAGAAAGGCTATCCGTCTGGAACAAGTCAACATAATAGCAATGAACTCCTTGCTCCGTCTCCATCTTGTGGAAAGTATGTCGGATAAGCCCCGTCTTTCCCATACGACGTGGACTTATCAACGTGATGTTACGTCCATTGACCAAAGCAGAAACCAACTTTTGTGTTTCAGATTCTCTGTCGCAGAAATACTCCTTCGACACGTATCCTGACAAGAGGAATGGGTTCTGTGGCTTGCCTGTCTTCATATTGCCATAACAAATTTTATTACGAAGGATTCGTAACGAAAGATTCGTAACGAAATGTTCGTAATGCAAAGATATGGGTTTTTATTTAACCTGCAAAATATTTCAGTAAAATATTTTATTGCTGTCCGCTAAAAGTCGCAAAGCGATATTTTTTTTATAAGGGTTAAAGATAAGAATGGCGGAAAACCATAAGTGGGTTTCCCGCCATTTTTGTGGTGAAGGGCTTGTTTGCGAAAGAGAGGATAGTTGTGTGTGTTACCATCATGATCTTACTCTTTCACATGATGCCCCCTGATTGGTTAAGACTTATTTCACAAATACTTTCTTGGTAGTGCCATTCGGATAGCGGAGGATATTCACACCCTTCTGCAATGTGTTGAATTGTGTGCCGTCAGGAGTGTAGATGTGATAATCTTTATCATCCTTAATGATATTTTTAATGGCATCTATGTATGTGAAAGATCCAGTGATTGTCACGTCGTGTGTGGGCATTGTGGCAGGTATCTCGCTCCATCCAGAGAAAGCATAACCCTCTTTCGTTGGTTCTGGTTCTGGAGTAATAGTTATACCTGATTTTAATTGTAACTTCTCATATATTTCTCCATCTACCAGATAAGTCAGAGTATATGCGGTCTTGGTCATTGTCATACCACCTGTTACAGTTATAGTTGGTATCTTGTTATTGGTATCAGTACGCATTGGCTGCCACGTCTTTCCATCATCTGTGCTGAACGCTGGTAGTACTTCGTATATGCCATTATATTGCAACAGGGAAGTGCTGAATTCAATTTGAGTTGTATAATAGTAGTTTACCCCTAAATCTACTTGATTCGTATGGCTTTCATCTGGATAAATAGTGTGTCCGTTTTCCCTATTCATAAGCATCACACCATAGAGAAACTTGGTGGGAAACAATCCGCTGTTATGGGGCGAGATTTGTAGATAAAGCATCAAATCTTCATCTGTGATAAGGTTTAGTTGATAATTATGAATAGGAGCACTCTCGGATATGGTACTCATAAGCACTTGATCGCGAGAAGCTATGATGGGCACAGGTTCTCCACCTTCATTAGGCTTGATATTGACATATATGCATTGGTCTTCGTTATATTTATCACCAATAGATTGATTTCCATCATGAGGACTTAAAGAATTAGGACCCGTTAAAATGTAATACCCATCACAATATCCATCCCATCCCCAATTGATAGCATAGAGGTTTTCTACTGCATCATAACCATGAATAATGAAACTATGTCCACTATCAAATGAAGTTCGGCCAGAATATAAGACGGGGCGTCCATTGTCCAACTCATAATAAATGATTCTCTCCCATTCTTCGTCTGTGAAATGTTTACGCTCGGCTGTCTCCATGCTCTTGTCATAGTTGAAATATTCCATCATTGCAATAGCGCCGTCATGAAGAGAAGCACTGCTCCCGTGATCGATGTCACTGTATGATGTTCTTTCAGATACTCCTATGTGATACATCAATGTGGCAACAGCATCTGCTTGCATTTGTGTATATCCATGCGAATAATCATCAAGCATGTTGTTCCAATCATATATTGTATTAAAATTAGCAGAGAAAGTAACCTTAAGCGCATTCTCATCATTATAGGTGATTTGGTATGAATTTGCTCCTTCACCTTTTTGAGGAAACTGGTAATAGTTCATTACTTGTGCTATGGCTGTTGATGTGCATCCAGTTACAAAAGGTTGAAACCCTTCCATGTGAGGAATAGCACTATTGTATGGTTCCTCTTGCCCCCATGTTGTTTTGATAAGTGGTTCAATATCGTGCCAGAACTTTTTGATAGCGTTCCTTTTTGTAGTGCCATTGCTTTGGTATTGTTCCATCCACCATTTGAAGTTGTCGGGTACGTTTTCTATGTCAAAGGTGCTCTCTAAAGAATACCCCAAGATGTTAGGTTGTTGATGATTGCCTGCTACAATGACGAACCCTTTTGAGGTATTACTATTGTTGAAGACATAAAAATCTGCCACATCCTTTGTTTGAGCGGTATAGGCAAGTAAGGGGATGCTCACTTGCATGGACCTCCGATGTGATTTCGAAGAATGCTGTTGGCTTCCCATAAAAAAGTTAGCAGCAATCTGTTGTGCCTCATCCAATTCTATCTGTTGTGCCTTCATACTTATAGATAGAAGCGTAACAGAAAGAATGGAAAAAGCTTTTATAAAGGTAAAAGATTTATTCTTCATTGTTCCTTTCTCTATTGGGAGTAACTGACCTCTACAGGAGAAATCCTGAAGGAGTCAGTTACTCGAATGATATTGAATTGTTACTTTACGAAAATCTTCTTTGTACTTCCATCTGCATACTTCACAACGTTTACGCCCTTGGCAGGTGTGCTGATTCGTTTGCCATCTATCGTGTAATATCCTTCAATAGTGGTAGGATTTGTGATGAGGTCAGTGATGTCTGTACTCATTTCGCTAATAGGTGCTTGAGCGGCATTAACTATTGTACCAGAAGTTCTGTCAATTAACAAGGCGATGGCGGTCAGTTTTGATTTATTTTGAATCAGTGTCAAGTTCTTGTCTGGAATCTGTCCCCTGTAGGTGAAGGTCTGGACATCCCTCTCTTGAATATGCGGGTTAACAGAACCGGTTACACCATCGACAATGTCCCATGCCGAAACAGCCACGTGGTCATATTCCAGCCCCGTCACTTTCGAATCCGCCTTTTTCCAAAACTCCATCTCATCATTCTGCCAAACGCTTGAACCACTCAGGTAGTTGGATTGTGCCCACGAAGAGCCAGAACCTATCATTCCGTCTTCCACCAGCACAAATGCGATACCATAGTTGCCTTCGTCTTCGCTATAGACGAACTTTGTCTTGGTGGTAAAGTTGACAGACTTTTTCTCTGTATCCCCCCATTCGGCACTTAGGCTAATGGAACCTTGCACAACTGCATCTTTCATCTTTTCCATATAATTGAGTAAGTTTGATTTGGAAGGATAAGTTTCTTGATTTCTGTTAATAATGGAACTGGGGTATCCGTCCACATAGTAAGCGCGTATTGGATTGTAATCTTCAATGGTCATGATGTCACTGCCATGAGCTGCTATCAGCACCACTTGGTCGCCATATTTCTCGTGCAGGGCCTGCATTCCTACCATTCCATAGGGACAATAGCCACACCACGTACCCGTAAATTCCTCCACCACGGGCACCACCGATGGTTTTTCTTCGATGGTGATGAGAGAGCCTTTTGCCTCCTTCGCGGCCGACTTGTTCTTTATACCATTCAGTTTGGTGATGGTGAGCGTCTTGGCATACTTTGCGGTCTTGCTGTCGGCTAAGAAGGTGATGTGGCATGTTCTTGTCTCATTGTAGGGGATGGCGTATGACGACATGTCATACGTCTGCTCTTCTGTGGTGCTGCCGCCATCCGTCGTGATGGTATAGGCAAAACTTGTTATCTCATTCATACCCATATTGGTCACCATGATGGGCACTGAGATGCTGCCTTGTTCCTTCGATACAACCTGTTGGCCGAAGTCTCCAACCGTTACATTGTTCTTAGGATAGGGACCTCCTTCTATGAATACCTGCAGCCCAAGGCATCCGTAGTCTTCGCTAATGTCTTCCCAACTGCCAGAATTGGAGTGGCGATAGAAGAGGGACTTTGTGCCCATCTTGTCTTCGAACATGATGGGGTAGGACCTTTCGGAACTGGTATATGTATAGCCTATGTAGAGTGCCTTGCCCTTGACTTCATATGGAGTGGTCAGTTCAATATCGTTCTTGCCCACTTGCAACGTTGAGAGTGGAACTGACTGCACGTATGAGCCACTTGATAAAGGCTCATCTTCCGATATCCACACCCTCACATCATCGCTGATCTTCGACAAGTCATCCCCCAGCCACAAACGTATCGCCTTGATGGTGCTCGTCCCCACGAATGCGTGCTCCTTTGGCACAAACATGGCCACATCAATCGTACCTGCTTCCGAACTGCCTAAGCCATTGTCTGAACTACTCATGCGATTCCCACTCAGGTGCCCCCACCACATCTGTTCAGATGTGGCTTCGCCATGAGTGAACTGAATCTTCACTGAATGGGTCTCCCCTTGGATGGTTGCTGTGAGCATGGCCATCAGCGTCCCTTCCTGCTGAATGTTCTCTGCATCGAACTGTACTTGTACGCGCCCCGTATTCGTAATCGCAAAATCTTTGGTCAATGTCGTCTTGCCCGCCATCAGTGAGCATTCACCACCCATGCACCATTTGAGGGTAGCGGGATTGAGTTCGTTGCGCTCAATGGTTACTGTAGCGTTACAGTTGACATTCTCACTGCCTACCAGATGCAAAATTAATCCCGTGTACAGACTGCTGCTAGGGTTTGTCTCACACCACCATTCGCCAAAACCATATTCGTCCTCTGTGGCTGGAATGGTAACAATGGTACCGTCATCCACCTTCTGACCGTTGAATTCAAATTCGAACACTTGTGCCCAACCTGTTACTATCGACATACACAGGGTGGTCATTGTCATAAATAAATACTTTTTCATACACGTTAGTTTTTAAGTTTAACTTGATTGATTTGTTTTACATTATTATTGTCATACACAAATGCTACCACAGAGAGATGGATCCCATTCATCGGCAAGCATCACGTCGTTGTGTTCTTTAATTATCTGTTCACCTTCTTTCATGTTGATGTCTTCCCCCCATGTCCCGTTGATAGCAGTACGGAACACGTGTCGATGTATATAATCGTCACATCGAGTGCCGTCAGGCATCAGTTGGAAGGCGGTGATGCTGTCCTCTACCAACCACAACTGCAGTTTTCCGTTTGTATCACCGTCTATGCCACGAACCTCGGTTCGTATTCTAAGTTTATCTCCTTCCAGTTCTGTCGCCACATGGATATCAACAGATGCCTTCTGCTGTAACTCATCCCGTATCTGAGCGTTCCAGGCAGAGTGGCTCAGTAGTTTGCTACGATTCACCATCCCGATCGGCAAGTATTCCACCCCCCAATGAGTATAGTAGATGTCGCCTGTATTGGTGCTAAGTCCAAGGAAGTGGCTATTCGTGTAAAATCCCAAGGGCCCTGAGTGGATAGAGACAACAATGAGGGCATCTTCCCCGTATAGTTCTTGCAATCGCAGTATCTCATCAGATGCGTTAGGGCAGTTCACACAACGTTGCCCCGTAAAATCCTCTATTAATATTTTGCGGCTTACGGCGACAGGCTTAACATAGATGAGCCGTTCATCTTCTTGAATTCGGCTGCATCCTGCTAATATGCCGTATAGCAGTAATATGTGTAATACGAAATTCTTCATTTCTTTAGAAACTGTAATGGTATGATGAGTTGATTCCTTTGTGGGCTGGTACATATCGGCAAATACCCCCTGCGCAATTATACCCAGCACGTGTTCTTCCGTATCCGACCTGCAAGCGATGGGAACCCTTGTTGAGAGTGATAAATCCTTGATAATAATGTAAATGGGTATTACCAGCATTGTACATATCGCTAATGGTAAACATCCAGTGAGGAGCGAGTGATAATTCTAATAGTCCAAAAGCCCAATCACCTTGATCATCCGCTGTGGTGAGATACTGTAACTCACTTCTCAATATGGCCTTAGAGGTGATTTTATATTTACAGTCCGTTATGAAAATGTTGCTATGTATCATACCGCCATGACCTTCGGCTAATGTCTGATTGTATTGCTGATTCATGTACGTAAAGAGTAAGGAGAAAGAAGGTGACATTTTCTTTGATATTTGGATGTCGAAGTCTTGATAAAAAGTTTGATTACCCCATTTGAAGAAAGGGGAACTGTACCCTTCAGTACCAGCAATGTCCGTTATGCCAGCAAGTGTTCTGTATGATGTGCCATTCTGAAAGGCGCGCTGAATTGAATGGACATGGGAGAAATTGGCATTCAAGTTCATGCCGTATTTTCCTCCTAATAAGGTGTTTCGTTTGAATTTGTACCCAGCCTCTGCTTGATAAGCCCATTCTCCATCTGCGATTTGAGTGGCGTACGGATAGAGGGTCTCTAAAGCGTATGTGTGATCTTTGGTAAAAGCAGGTAAGTGATTGACATAGGATGAGATACCGATGGAATGAGATGTTTCATTGGTGCTTCTAAAAGACATGTTCTCACTTCGTCTGGCTTGTAGCAAAAGACTGAACCCTTTTTTTGAGTAAGAGGTAGATAGCATGGCGACGGAGCCACTCCGAAAAATGTAGCCATTGGCATATGAAGGGTCTTCAGTCTTTTGAGCGTATTCAGCCAATAGATTCCATTCGCCATGATGAAAATTGACCCTGAAATCCCATGCATTGACGTATCGAGGAATGTTTACCTTGTGCGTTGCATCAGCAAATATATCAGGAGAATCTTTTTCATTTTTGTTTACCCATGATGCACCTATGGTCCAAGTTGTGTTGGTTTTTTGCATGGAAGGTGACCATTCGTCAATATTCATCTCCATATCAGCCCCGCTTACCCATGCCTTGTTCCAGTTCCAATACCGGCGTTGACGACCAGACAATATTTTTATGGTAGTTCCCTTGAGGGGCTTTACCACAAGTCGTCCCCCCATTAGGGAGTTGTCAATACCAAGTGACCGCTCTTCGTAAGTGCGGAGGATAAATCCGGAACCGAACTGCTCATAGATGCTTCCGATTGTTAGTTCGGTCTCCTTATAGTGCCCTTTGATATAGGCATAAGGCACTCCCCATCCCTTTAAGTCTTTCTCGTAACCAGGAAGAGGGTGTTTCAAATATTCAAACCGAGTTCCGACTTCAACGTGTTGACTATGTAAATATACCTCGGCATATGTATTGGTTACAGCCCAGTCATTTCCTTTGGTGGCATCAATCTCATCATCTTTTTGAGGAAAAAGAATGTCACTTTGAATGCTTCCACTGAGTGTGATGTCTTTGCTGAGGTCTTGAGCAGGTACAGTAGGATGTGACATCAAGAGCAGTGATAGTGATGTTATGATCCACTTTTTGTACATGTTCTATTTTCTTTTTTGTAAGGTTCGTATCTCTTCTATTAGTGTGTTTTCTGTTCCATCAACATAGCCTTGGTGGCGATATACGATTTTCCCGTCCCCATTGACAATCAAGGTATAGGGTATCAACTGTACTCCTAATGCACGACAGAAGTCGCTATTCGGGTCAAGAAGTATATCAAATTGCCATTCCTCTTGATCCACCAAAGGCTTCACTTTATGAATGTTTTGGGCTTGGTCAATGGATACGGCTATTAGTTTCACTCCAGTTTCCTTCTGCCAATCTTCATAGACTTCACTAATGGCTGTCAGTTCGCGGTTGCATGGTTTGCACCAAGTGGCAAAAAAATCTATAATGAAGGGTTGTCCCATGTTCGACAATGTGTCAGTTCGAATAATTTTTCCGTCAATGTCCTTTAGTACGACAGAGGGAAGTTGTGCCCACAATAACGAGGATATCCATACAAAGAGAAACAATAATGTCGTTCTTTTCATACCCTTTTTGATTTAAAATTGTGTATCTTTGAATTGTATAACGATTTCTCCTTTTAGATTAAAGTAATAATGAGCACCCCCGCCATTGTCGTCCATTCGGCAAAGCCCATTGTGGAACACGCTGGATCGACCGTAATCCCCATCAAATTTCAAGAGTAATCTTCCATTCCAGTCATAGACAAAATTTCTCATATCATCATCGGTGAATTGAAACCAATCATCATCATAGGATGTGACATTGCCACTTGTCTCAAACACTTCTGACAGTTTGGCTCGTTTCCTGAAAGAGGAATCCACAATGTATAGACTTCTATCAAAAACCCAAAGAGCATATCCTCCATTGTCAAGATCTGAGAGAAAGTTGTATAATCTTTGTGGTTTCCCTGTTGCGGGTTCTTGCCAGACAAACTTTCCAGTTCTGTCTATAAAATAAATCTTTCCCGCTTTATCTTTTACCCAAGCGTAGTCATTATAAAAAGAGCCTGGCTCTATCGAATATATTGGTTCGATGACAAAACGCCCAGTTTTGTCAATATAACCCCACAAATCATCATTGTTTTTTACTTTTGCCAAACCATTAAAGAAGTTGTCGGCTCCTTTAAACTGCGCAGATAGGACAATGTTGCATTTTTCATCACAATAGCCATATCTCTTGGTCTTGTCATCATAAAATCTTCTCATCCCTTCTCGCATATATCCTAATACGGGACCCACTGTAAGAGCCTCATAAACGGGCAATGTTCTGGAAAGGACATTTCCATCTTGATCTATATAACAGCCATTATATTTTTCATCTTTTATGATGGCGACCCCATTCTGAATAGAACTAAATTCAGTTACGTTTTTGAATTCTTTGATAATATTTCCTTGGGTATCAATGATTGCTATATTATTATTTAGTATGTTCTGAGCCTCGGCGCAGATGATGAGACGGTTATTGCTGAACTCATAGTAAGTGTTTTTGTATTTGTCACCAGGCCAATAACCTGTAGGTAAATCAAAAACTTTATCACCGTTTTGGTTGATAGCAAACCACCCCTTCTTCCATTTGACCAACGCAATGCCACATGAGAAATTCCCTAAATACTGAACACCACCCTGTAACGTAATGGTTTTAGTGTTTGATGTTGTATGTATCTGATAGAGTGGGCCACTTGGTTGTTGTACAGTTGTTTGTCGAGTATTTGATTGAGCCGTTGTTGGTTGTACATTGTACACTCTGGGCCTAGAGTTGTTTTGTTGATTGCCTGTGGATGGGGTGTTGGCAATATCTGTGATTGCTTTGCCGAGTTGTTTCCAGAACGATTGGGCATGAGCAGTGCGAGGCATCAAGTTCATAGACATGATTATAAAACAAAATAGAAAAGTCTTTTTCATAAGGTTATGTTTTTTATAGGTTTATACTTAGGTTGATTGTAGACAATGGACTTTGTTAAAAACTAATGTCAAGTACAAATATAGGGATTTTTTTTGCTCAAAAAGGTAAATAAATACGTTTTTTATGGAGATGAATATGAAAAATGGCGGAAAACCGCGAGGTGATTTTCCGCCATTTGTTTAGAGTTCTTGTCTTTTGCTGCGAGAAAGGTGCTTTGTGGGTATGAAAATCGATGTCGTCGACGTCGGTTTGCCGACATCGACGACATCGGTTGACCGACATCGACGACGTCGTTTTAGAGGTTGTGTAAGGGTGTCAGTTATTCTTTGCCGAAACTGATGGTGACGCTGGCTGGTTTGTCGGCTGGTTGTCCGTTGGTCAGGCCTGGACGCCAGCGTGGCATGCCGGTGACAATGTTGAAGGCTGCGGTGTCGAGGGTGGAACCTGCAGATTTGGTAATTTCTGCACCATAGATGTTACCCTTTTTGTCAACCTTGAAACTGATGGTTACATCACCTTTGCCACTTACATCTGAGTGGAGGAGTTTCTTTTTCAAGTATGCCTGCAAAAAGAGGTCACCACCAGGAAATTCGGGATCGGTGTCACCTTCGACTTTGGCATCTGCCTTGGCGATGCTGTCTGTCTTGGCGCCTTGCAGGATGGCTTCCTTGTTTTTAGAACCGAAACCTGACATCTGGGCGGCTTTCAATTTGTCAGTTACGTCTTGTGCATTGGCTGTGAGTGCCATGGTGCTCAATACGAGCATCATCAATAATTGATTTAGTCTCATATTCATCCATTTTTTAGGTTTTACGGGGCAAAGTTAGTGAAAATTTGGGAGTTAGGAATTAGGTGTTAGGAGTTTTTTGGTGGGGGAAAGGGATTTCACGGTAGGGAATCACCCCTTTTTCATGAAAAAGTAGGTCTTGAATTGCAAAAAAAGTACGCTCTACCTCCTAAACTCTAAACTTTTTTGTACCTTTGCATGCTTATTGTATCTATTCACCATTTAAAATAAAAAACTATGAGACTTGACGGAAGACGAGAGAGTTCCAATGTGGACGACCGCCGGGGCGGTGGTTTCAGACTCGGTGGCAAGGGTGGTCTTGGCATCGGTGCAGCAATCGTGATAGGTCTGATTACTTATTGTGCGACGGGCGACCTGAATCAGGCGTTCCAAGTGGCAAGCAACACCAGTGACGTGACGAGTGTCATCACAGGGCAGAGCACTACCAGCGGTGGCGAATACCAGCCCACGGCTGAGGAGCAGGAGTTGGAGTCGTTTGCGAAGAAGGTGCTGGCTTCGACGGAGGACGTGTGGACCGAAGAGTTCAAGAAGATGGGCAAGACCTATGAGGCACCTACGTTGGTGTTCTTCAATGGATCGGTGCAGTCGGGTTGTGGTGGCGCAAGTGCCAGCACGGGACCTTTCTATTGTTCTGCCGACCAGTGCGTATATATCGATCTTTCGTTCTTTACGAGCATGAAGTCATCGTTAGGTGCTGATGGTGACTTTGCATACGCATACGTGATTGCACATGAGGTGGGTCATCATGTGCAGTATCTGTTGGGCAATTTAGGTAAGGCACATGCTCAGATGGCAAAACTTTCGCAGAGCGAGGCGAACAAGGTGAGTGTGCAGATTGAGTTGCAGGCTGACTGTTTTGCAGGTGTCTGGGCATACCATGAGCAGAACATGTTTGGTTCGTTGGAGGAGGGTGACTTGGAAGAAGCCATCAGTACGGCACAAGTGATCGGTGACGACTACTTGCAGAAGAAGGCTCAAGGCTATGTGGTGCCCGAATCCTTCAATCATGGTACGAGCCAGCAGCGCATGAAGTGGTTCAAGCGTGGTTTCACTACAGGTGACATCTCCCAAGGCAATACTTTTGCGTATCGTTATGAGCAATTGTAATTTTGGTAAAACTTAAGATAGAACATAAAGAACATGGCAAATTATTTTTCGTTAGAAATAGGTAATGCGCTCAACTCTGCTTGGGAATATGCCAAGAAGTATGGTCTGCTCATTGCAGTCATTTATCTGTTGATGGACTTGCTGACAGGTGGTTTGGGTCAGATTTCGGGTCCTGCTGTGACTCAAGAGGCGTGTCGGGCTCTTGGTGAGGCTCTGGGACGGCAAGACTGGGAAAGTGCTGGAAGAATTACACAATCACTCAATGGTTTCCAGGTGGGTGGAATCTTTGGTGCCATCTTGAAACTCATCGTTAGTGTGGGACTTTACAATTTGGCTCTCGGACTGATGGCAGGACGTTTCTCAGAGGTGACCTTTGATGCTTTCAAACTTCCTTTTGCAACGTATCTTAAGGTTTTTGTGGTGGATTTGATCACAAGCATCATTATCGTTGTTTCCACATTGTGTTGCATCATTCCTGTGTTCTTCGTGGCTCCTCGCATCATTTTTGCACCTGTGTATCAGGTGGAGCATCCCGAGGCAGGTGTCTTTGAGTCAATCAGTGCATCGTGGAACATGTCCTCGGGCAACACGTTCTCACTGTTGGGCTTGGGTATCATTATCGTTGGTATCGCCATTGTGGGTTTCTGCTGTTGCTGCATCGGTGTTTTCTTTGCAGAGGTTATCGAGTTGTTTGCCTTGACTGCCGCTTACTATCAGTTGAAAGGCAATTTGCAATAATCACAAGGGGCGGGAAGGTGCCCATAAATGATGCCTTCTCGTTTCATCATTAAATCATTACAAGTTTGACAGTATCAGAATTAATCAATAAGACCGAAAAGACTGCCTTCTCCTTTGAGGTGTTGCCACCAATGAAGGGGACAGGTACGTCTGCTCTTTTCAGCACGATTGATACACTGAAAGAGTTTAGTCCCGAATACATCAACATCACGACTCACCGCAGTGAGTATGTGTATGTGGAGCAGCCAGATGGCACATATCTCCGTCATTTCATGCGTCGCCGTCCCGGTACGGTTGCGGTGGCGAGTGCCATCATGCAGAAATATGGCATCAAGGTGGTGCCTCACGTGGTGGTGAGTGGCATGACGAAAGAGGACTTTGAGTATATGTTGCTCGACCTTCAGTTTTTGGGCATTCAGGACATCCTCGTCCTGCGTGGTGACAAGGCAAAGGATGAGGCTCGTTTCCAACCCGTGAAAGATGGCTACAGCCATGCCACTGAACTCATTGAGCAGGTGAACCTTTTCAATGCGGGAAAGTTTGTTGACGGCACTCCTATCAAGACCCCAGGCGCACCTTTCTCATACGGTGTGGCGGCTTATCCCGAGAAGCATGAGGAAGCACCCAATCTGGAGTTTGACCTGATGGTGCTCAAGCAGAAGCAGGACATGGGTGCTGATTATGCCGTGACGCAGATTTTCTACGACAACGAGAAATATTTCCGTTTTGTGGAATTGGCCCGTCAGGCAGGCATCACTATTCCTATCATCCCGGGTATCAAGCCGATGGCGAAACTCAGCCAGTTCAATGTGCTGCCTAAGACCTTCCATCTTGATTTGCCCGAGGCACTCTCGAAAGAGATGGAGAAGTGCACCACAGATGCAGAAGTGAAGCAATTGGGCATCGAATGGGGCATCAGTCAGTGTCGTGAACTGATGCAGCACCATGTACCCAGCATTCATTTCTATTCGATGGGTGCCACAGAGAGCATCCGGGAAATTGCAAAAGTAATCTATTAACTCCCAACTCTTAAATCCCATGACCTTCGACCAGATCATAGCACAGGACACCGTGAAGCAACGCCTGCTCGATGAACTTCAGCAGGGGAGGGTGCCCCATGCCTTGATGCTGTATGGCCCTGAGGGTTGTGGAGCCTTACCTATTGCGGTGGCATACGCTCAGCAATTGCTGGGTGGTGGAGCGATGGCGGAGAAGTTGCAACATCCCGATCTCCATTTTGCCTTCCCGATTTATAAGAAATCCAGCGGCAAAGATTCCTATTGCGATGAATTTCTGAAGGAATGGCGTGAGCAGTTGTTGACACGCCCTTATTTCGGCATGTCGGAATGGATGGAGATGTCGGGTGCGGAAAACCAGCAGTTGGTCATCTATGCCAACGAGAGTGAGGCCATTTTGCGTAAACTCAGTCTTAAATCCAGTCAAGGTGGCTATAAGGTCATGCTCATCTGGTTACCTGAGAAGATGAATACGGAGTGTGCCAACAAACTTTTGAAATTGTTGGAAGAACCACCAGCACAGACGGTTTTCCTTCTTGTCAGTGAACAGCCTGATAAGGTGTTGCAGACTGTACGTAGCCGCACCCAGATGATGGCTGTGCCCCGACTGACAGAACAGGATGTGGAACAGGCACTTACAGAGCGTTACAATATCCTGCCAGCAGAAGCCAAGCGCATTGCTCGTTCGTGCAATGGCAATATGGCACAAGCCTTACGTACCATCACCAACGATTCTGAAGGTGAATACTTCTTCGATTTGTTTGTCGAACTGATGCGTCTGTCGTATGCTCGAAGGGTGAAGGAGATGCGCTTGTGGAGCGAGCGTGTGGCAGGTATGGGACGTGAACGCATCAAAGCATTTCTCGACTATTGTCAGAAGATGGTGCGTGAGAACTTCATTTACAACTTCGGACGTCAGTCTGAACTGAATTACATGACCGAGCAGGAGTCGCAGTTTGCCGTCAAGTTTGCTCCGTTCATCAACGAACGTAATGTGATTGGCATCATGGAAGAACTTTCTCTTGCTCAACGCGACATTGCACAGAACACCAGTGCCAAAATCGTTTTTTTCGATTTCGCACTGAAAATGATAGTGTTGATTAAAAACAGATGACGATTCGTTATATTTGCCCGTCAGGGCGATGTCGAAAATAAAATAAAATAGTATGACAGAATTCAAATGTGGAAATTGTTGTGGCGACATCTGTGCGAAAGGATGTAGTCGCCATGCAGATAAACTCAATACATACGACTGGCTTGCTGACTTGCCTGACAATGCGGCTGCATGTGATGTGGTGGAGGTCCAGTTCAAGCCACCGCGTAAAGGCTATTTCCTTAATGTGAACAAACTGCCCTTGGAGAAGGGCGATGTGGTCGCTGTTGAGGCAAGTCCTGGGCACGACATTGGTACTGTCACCATGACAGGGCGTCTTGTCCCCTTGCAGGTGAAGAAGGCTAACCTCAAGCCTGGCACAGAATTGAAGAAAATCTACCGCAAGGCACGTCAGACGGATATTGACAAATGGAACGAAGCCAAGAAGCGTGAACACGAGACGATGATTGAGAGCCGCCAGATAGCCCTCCATCTGGGTTTGCAGATGAAGATTGGCGATGTGGAATATCAAGGCGATGGCAACAAGGCGATTTTCTACTACATTGCAGATGAGCGTGTCGATTTCCGTCAACTCATCAAGGTGCTTGCCGACCGTTTCAGAGTACGCATTGAGATGAAGCAGATTGGTGCTCGACAGGAGGCGGGACGTATAGGCGGTATAGGTCCTTGCGGTCGTGAACTCTGTTGTGCCACCTGGATGACCAATTTCTCATCAGTCAGCACGGCGGCTGCCCGTTTTCAGGACATTTCGCTCAATCCGCAGAAGTTGGCAGGACAATGTGCTAAACTCAAGTGCTGCATGAACTACGAGGTGGATCAGTATATGGAGTCGCTAAAGAAGTTACCTTCTCGCGAAATCACGCTTCACACACAAGATGAGGAGTATTTCTTCTTTAAGGCAGACATCCTTGCCCGCATGGTGACTTATTCCACCGACAAGAAAATGCTGGTGAACGAAAAGACCATCTCTGCACGTCGTGCTTTTGATGTGATTCAGATGAACCGTAACGGACAGAAACCTGTATCTCTGACTGAAGAGGAACGTAAGGTCGCGCCAGTTTCCGTGGATCTTCTTGACCAAGATAACATCAACCGTTTCGACAGCCAGAACAAACGTCACAAGAAGAAGAAAAAGAAACGTAGTAACAATAGCAACGACACCAACCCTGTAGGATGAAACGGGTCCATACATTATTTATATATATAGGTTGTCTCTGCCTTGCCGTCTTTGCGGCTTGTCAGGACAACTTGTATTATACGCTCTATCAGGACTTGTCTAAGAATGAATGGGACAGCAATGATGCCATTTTTTTTAGCATTCCTCCGTCGGAGCAAGATATGGATGTGACGGTTACCCTTGGAATCCGAACCACGACCTCGTTCCGTTATAAGGATATTGTTGCCCGTGTTGAAGTGTTGGAGGGAGATTCTGTTCTTTCGGTGACCCCTCTTAACTTGGCGCTTTATAACGATGAGAATGGTCTTCGCAAAGGCGTGCTCTTGAACGAGAACTATTCCAAACCTCAACCCTTCCACATGCAGGCACATCACAACTACACCCTGCGTGTCACCCATCTCATGCGACTCAATCCTTTAGACGAAGTGCAAAGTGTGGGGGTAATAGTGGAGCGTTGACGGTTATTCTCCCCACAAAGGCTCATCCAATGGGCTTGCCAAGAATTGGTTCAGTGCCAGGGCATACGTGTCTGACAAGTCTTTCACCCGTCCTATACCTTGTACGTAGGGATTGATGTACCGTTTCTTCGAATGCACTGTTTTGGCTTCGGCATGGTCGCCTCTGTGGATATGTCGCAAAGCCCGGAATTTTCTCCAGTCTCTTCGAGCCTCCTCATCCCTGTTTAGCATAGTGATAACCTCACATTCGGTCTTGTGGAGGTCGGCAATCCCCAACACCCCTCGTTGTATGTGCTTCTTCAGCAGTTCTGCCAATGTCTGCATGGCAAATCTGTCCTCGTCGGCCACATAGATGTAGGAAGTGTGAAGAGCCGCTTTACTGAAAGGCTCAGCCGTTTCCATATTGGGAAACATCAGTTCTTCTTCCCCCTCTTCATTTTTTCCTATTATCAGACTGTCATACCACAGTTTGACAGACTCCATCGGGGCTATGTGGTAATTCACCATATTGGATAAGGTGTATTCCAGCCTGTCAGCCGACAATCGGGGTGAATCATTGTCAGCGATAGGGTATTGGTGATAGTCAGCGACTTCATCCAATGTGACTTCCAGTGTTTCCAGCACTGCTGTGATTTCCTTTGATTTCTCAATGATGGAAACTGTGTCCCGTTCGGTCGATTCCTGTTTCAAATGGTCGCCATTCAGGAAGTCAATCACATGGGCAAAGGTCGGGGTGGCAATGTCGTGCAGCAACGCTGCAATGGTCTGGCGTATGTCTTGGGTGAATCGCCACACAATCAATGCGCAGCCTACGCTGTGCTGGTATCTTGAATATTTGTCAAGTCCTGTGAACAGTGGAAAGGAAGTGTATTCACATCCGCAGTGCATGCCTACATCCTTGAGGCGTTGCATGGCGGGTGTTTCTGCTAACTGGCAGATGAAATCAGGAATGGAGGGGTTGTATATTTCCCACATGAGCGTTTGGTTTTTTATATGCAAAGATAAAAATATTTTTTCATTTTCTCATTCTTTCAATTTTTCATTTTCTCATTTTCTCATTTTTTCCTACCTTTGCATTTCATGAAACGACTTCACCCCATCATGTTGGCTGGTAGCGACGTGGGCAAGAGCATTCTTGCCACGGCATTGTGCCGTATCTTCTTGCAAGATGGCTACCATCCCGCCCCCTTCAAGGCACAGAACATGGCATTGAACTCATACGCTACTCCCGAGGGATTGGAGATAGGTCGTGCCCAAGCCGTGCAAGCAGAAGCGGCAGGCATCCCTTGCCACACCGACATGAACCCCCTCCTTCTAAAGCCCCAAAGCGACCATACCAGCCAAGTGGTGCTTAACGGCGTACCCATCGGCAATCGCGATGCCTACGACTACTTCCGCAAGGAGGGTAGGGAGGAACTGAGGCGTGAAGTCTGTGCCGCCTTCGACCGTCTCTCCCAACGCTTCAATCCCATCGTGATGGAAGGGGCGGGCAGCATCTCCGAAATCAATCTTCGCGATAGTGACCTTGTGAACATGCCGATGGCACGGTATGCCAATGCCGACGTGATTCTGGTGGGGGATATTGATCGTGGAGGTGTGTTTGCTTCCGTCTATGGCAGCATCGCCTTGCAGACTCCCGAAGACCGAAAGCGTATCAAGGGAATCATCATCAACAAGTTCCGTGGTGACCTGCGCCTTTTTGATGAGGGGAGAAAGATGTTGGAAGATCTTTGTGGAGTGCCAGTCTTGGGTGTGGTGCCTTACTACAAGGACATCCACATCGAGGAGGAAGACAGCGTGGATCTTGCCACCAAATCAATGCAGGCAGAACTGGGCAAGGTGAACGTGGCGGTGGTGCTCCTGCGTCATCTCTCCAATTTCACCGATTTCAACGTACTGGAGCGTGACCCACGGGTGCATCTCTTCTACACGAACAATACCGACGACCTTCTCAAGAGCGACATCATCATCCTGCCGGGTTCGAAATCCACCCTCTCCGACCTTTACGAACTGCGCCGTAACGGAGTGGCACAGACCATCATCCGTGCGCATCGGGAGGGTACAACCGTCATGGGCATCTGTGGCGGCTATCAAATGATGGGTAGGGAGGTGTGTGACCCCCAGCATGTGGAAGGGAATATCGCCCGTTTGCCGGGATTGGGATTGCTGCCCACCACTACGACCATGTCGGGCGAGAAGGTGACACGCCAAGTGACTTGTGAGTATGGTGGTGGCTATGAGATACACATGGGTGAAACACGGCCCATCGAAGGTGCTGCTCCATCTCCGCTCCTGCATCTGAACGATGGCACAGAGGATGGCTACTACGTGGATGACCATTGCATGGGAACCTACGTGCATGGCATCTTGGACAATCAGCCCTTCATCGAGAAACTGCTGGCACCTTTCAAAGAAAAGATGCAACAGACCGCACAGGCATTCGACTACAAAAAATTCAAAGACGAGCAATATGACAAACTGGCTGACCATGTGCGTCAGCATCTCAATATGAGTTTGCTTTATAAAATACTTCAAGATAATGATTAAAGGACACGGAGACGATATCTATTGCTATTCAGAGGACATAAAGATGAATTTTTCATCAAATATTTGTCCATCTTCAGGTCATGATGCATTGCTGGCTCACCTGTTTGCTCGTGGAGAAGAATTGATAAGTCGTTATCCAGAGCCTGAGGCATGGTCTTTAGAGAAAATGTTGGCAGAGCGTCTTAATATCTCTCCTAAAAATGTCATAGTCACCAATGGGGCTACTGAGGCTATCTACCTGATAGCAAAGACATTCCGGAGCAAACCTGTCATTCCTTCTCCGACCTTCCGCGAGTATGAGGATGCCTGTTGGGACAATTGTCTATCTCATCCCAAATCCACCACACTTTGGCTTTGTAATCCTAACAACCCAACAGGAAAAATATATGAGCAGGCGTATATCGATGAAGCATGTCGTCGCTATAATTTGGTGATAATAGATCAGTCCTATGAGCATTATACATCGGAACCCATCGCTCCACCGCAAAGGGATAAGATGAAGAATGGGGAGAATGTGCTTCGTGTGCATTCCATGACTAAAACTTATGCAATACCAGGTCTTCGTCTGGGGTATATCATTGCTCCCTTGTCACTGTCAAGAAGTCTTCGGAGGCATTTATATCCGTGGGCAGTCAATTCCTTTGCCATTGAGGCAGGAAAGTTTCTGTTGGAGCATGATGAGGAGTTTCGTGTACGTCCTGACTTTGCAGAAGTTCAGCGTCTTTGGCAGGCTTTGAACGCCATTCCTAATTTGGAACTATTGCCCACCCAAACCAACTTTATGCTTTGTCGAATCAAGAATGGAGGTACAGCCTCTGAATTGAAAGAATACCTTGCACGGCATCATGGCATTCTCATCCGTGATGCCTCCAATTTCCGAGGTCTCACTCCCCATCATTTCCGTATTGCCTCTCAATCGCCAGAAGAGAACGACGCACTGGTGGCTGCCATCACTCAATTCCTTCAGCAACAATGATAGCCCTGACCCGCATATTGCCTTTGCTGATAGGTTGGCTGCTTGACCTCCTTCTTGGCGACCCGCAGTGGATGCCGCATCCCGTCGTATGGTTCGGCAAGATGATTTCCTTTGGCGAGAAACGCCTCAATAAAGGTGAGCACCGCAAACTGAAAGGTGCCCTCCTCTCCCTCTTCCTTGTCACTTTCGTCTTTGTCGTCACATGGGCACTCCTTTACATGGCATCCCTCTTGTCAGGTAACTTTGATTTTTCACTTTTCACTTTTCACTTTTCACTTTCCACCCTCTTCTCCTCCCTCATCATCTTTTTCTGTCTTGCTGGCACCACCCTCATCCGTGAGGTGCGCCAAACTTTTCTTGCCGTTGATCGCTCCCTTGAAGAGGGTCGCAAGCAAGTGGCTCGCATCGTGGGGCGCGACACCTCCGAACTGTCTGCCCAAGAAATCCGTACGGCCGCCCTCGAAACCCTCGCCGAAAACCTTAGCGATGGTGTTATTGCTCCCCTCTTTTGGCTTGCCATTGGCGGTGTTCCTGCCATGCTTACCTATAAGATGGTGAACACGCTCGATTCCATGATTGGCTATCGCACCGACCGTTACAAGGATTTCGGCTACTTTGCTGCCCATCTTGACGATGTGGCAAACTACCTCCCAGCCCGCCTCACAGCCTTCCTTATGGTGCTTGCCTCAGGCAGGTTTACCCTGCTGAAATTCGTCCTCAAGTACGGCGCCCACCACGCTTCCCCCAACAGCGGTTATCCAGAAGCCGCCCTCGCTGGTATCCTCAACTGCCGTTTTGGGGGGGCACACACTTATTTCGGTCAACTTTTCGACAAACCCTACATTGGTGAGAATGACCGCCTCCTTACTACCGCTGACATGCAGACGGCCATCCGCATAAACCGAACATCCGAGTGCATCGCTATGGCTTTGCTGCTTATGATATATGTTATGATATGAGAAAGATTATCTTGATTACTGGTGGCCAACGCTCTGGCAAAAGCCAATATGCCGAACGTCTTGCCCTCTCCTTCAGTTCCAACCCCGTCTATGTGGCAACAGCCCATATCTGGGACGATGAGTTTCGTCAGCGTGTTCTCAAACACCAAGAGCGGCGCGGATCCGAGTGGGACAACATCGAGGAAGAACGCTATTTGAGCCGTCATGACCTGACGGGGCGTGTGGCTGTCATCGACTGCATCACCCTCTGGTGCACCAACTTCTTCTTCGATCTGCAAGACGTTGATGCTGCTCTCTCTGCCCTCAAGACCGAGTTCGACCAGTTCACCGACCACGATGCCACCTTCATCTTTGTCACCAACGAAATCGGTTCTGGTGGTGTGAGTGAAAACGCTGTGCAGCGCCGCTTCACTGATTTGCAAGGATGGATGAATCAATATGTTGCCCAACATGCCGACGAGGTCATCCTAATGGTCAGCGGTATTCCCGTAAAAATCAAGTGATATGAAAACTTTCAATATACAAGCCCCCGATGAGGCTCTACGTCCCCTCATCCAAGAAAAGATAGACAACCTCAACAAACCCAAAGGCTCTTTAGGACGTCTCGAAACTCTTGCCATGCAGGTGTGCCTCGCCCAGCAAACCCTCACCCCCTCCTTGGCTCATCCCTGCCACCTCCTCCTTGGCGGTGACCACGGCATTGAACGTGAAGGAGTGAGTGTTTCTCCACGCGAAGTTACGTGGCAGCAGATGATTAACTTCACCAAGGGTGGGGGAGGTGTCAACATGTTCTGCCGTCAGCACGGATTCCACCTCCGCATCGTTGATGTAGGTGTTGACCATGACCTCTCCCAAGTGCCCGACATCCTCAACTGCAAGATTTCCCTTGGCACCCGCAACTTCCTCCACGAACCTGCCATGACCGAAGAAGAATGCACCCGCGCCTTCACCGTGGGCATCGATTTAGTCGATGCCACCCACACCGAAGGCTCCCGCCTCCTCTCCATCGGCGAGATGGGTATTGCCAACACCTCTCCCTCCTCCATCTGGATGAGCCTTTTCTGCCATATTCCTCTCTCCGAATGTATCGGTGCAGGAGCGGGTCTCAATGCCCAAGGCATCGGTCACAAGCAAGCCATCCTCCAACAGGCGCTTGCTCATTTCGAGGAGCAATACCCCAATGCTCCAACAACAGATGTCATCCGTTACTTCGGTGGCTTCGAGATGGTGGCTGCCATCGGTGCCATGCTCCGTGCTGCCGAATTGAAGATGCTCATTTTGGTTGATGGCTTCATCATGACAGCCTGTGCTTTAGCCGCCTGCCAACTCTATCCCGAAGCCCAGGCCTACATGATCTTCGGACATTGTGGTGACGAGAGTGGTCACCGTCGTATGCTCGATGCCCTTCATGTGGAACCGCTTCTTTCTTTGGGATTGCGATTAGGAGAGGGAACAGGTGCCCTTTGTGCCTTCCCCATCGTTGACTCCGCTGTCCGTATGATGAACGAGATGAACAACTTCCACAATGCCCAAATCACAAAATACTTTTAACCGGCTGGAGATCAAAATTGTAAATGGTAAATAGTCAAATGGTAAATATCTTCGCCTCCTTCATCTTTTTCACCCGTCTTCCTTTCTGGCGACTCTATCAGCCCCCCAAGGAAGCCTATGCCACAGTGGTTGAACACTGGCCGTTGGTTGGCTGGCTGACGGGTGGCATCATGGCGGGCACTCTCTTTCTCGCCTGCCACATTCTGCCGTTCCCCATTGCTGTGATTCTTGCCATCATCGTTCGCCTGTTCCTGACGGGTGCTTTGCACGAAGATGGACTTGCTGACTTCTTCGATGGCTTCGGAGGAGGAACAGACCGCCAACGTATTCTGACCATCATGAAGGACTCCCATATCGGTACTTACGGGGTCATCGCCCTCATCTTTTATTTCCTGCTGTTGGTGGGCATCCTCACTTCCTTGCCCCCTATGACTGCAGTGTTTGCCATTCTTGCAGCCGATCCCTTGGCAAAGATGTTCTCGGCTCAGATTGTCAACTTTATGCCATACGCACGTCGTGAGGAAGAAGCCAAGAACAAGACCGTCTATCGTCCCATCTCTTTCCTCTCCACGGTGAGCCTTGCACTTCAGGGATTGTTGCCCTCCTTGCCGTTCATTCTTTTCACCAATACGACATGGTGGTTTGCTGTCCTTGCACCGATTTTCACCGTCATCTTCCTTTTCATCTTCATCTGGCGAAAACTTCATGGTTATACGGGTGATTGTTGTGGGGCAGTATGTCTTCTTGCCGAACTATCCTTCTATATGGCAATATTAGTTTTATTGGAGACTTCTTGATGCCAGTTTCTCGTACCGATGGCAAAAGATGGTGTAGCAAATGATGCCGAAGGCTGCCATGATGAATCCTGGTAGTGCTGTATAGTTGTAAGTGTATCCCTCCGTCAATGGGATACCGCCTAAATATGCGCCAACGGCATTGCCAAAATTGAAGGCAAGTTGTACCATGCAGCCTGCTAATAGTTCACCTCCCTTGCTGAATCGGAGTAAAAGCAGTTGTTGGGGAGAACCCACACCAAACAGACAGAAGGTGGTGATGCACATCAGTACCACATTGAGCCATGTGATGTGGCTCAGCAAGAAGATGCTCAAAAGACTTCCGAACATGATGATTTGTAGCCATCTGCCTGTATGTCCTGGACCAATACGGTCGCTGAGCATCCCTCCTGTGATGTTGCCCACCACCATTCCCGCTCCGGCAATGACCGACATGAGTGGCAAGAGGGTGGTGCTGATGCCCGAATACTCGGTGAGCAATGGGGCATAATAACTGAAATAGCAGAACACAGCACCGTTTCCAAGTAGTGTTGCTGCAATCAACAGCCAAGGGGCAGGTGATTTCAGAAAACGGAATTGTCCTCTTGCACCGATGTCTGGCAAAGCATCTATTGAGGGAATGAAACGCCAGATGGCGAGTAAGGTGACTAGTCCCCATAAAGCACTGAAAGCAAAGATATAACGCCATGATGCCACTTGACAGATGAAAGTGCCAAAGGGAATGCCAATCAAGTTCGCCACGGACATGCCCGAGCACATGATGGCAACAGCGGTGGCCGATTTCTTTCCTTTTGACAGACGGTCGGCAATGATGCTGGACACACCGAAATAGGCGCCATGGGGCAATCCTGCCATAAAACGCATGGCAAGCATGGAATAGTATTCTGGCGAAAAAGCCATGCCCAAAGAAGCCAAGAAATAGACACACATGAGGAGAACGACAATCTTCTTCAGCCGCCATGTGCGCATGAATGCCACCATCAGTGGTGCACCTACACACACGCCTAAGGCATAACTGGAGATGAGGTGCCCTGCCTCAGAAATGCTGACACCAAAATCCGATGCGATGAAAGGCAATATCCCCATCATCGCAAACTCTGTCACGCCCAGTCCAAACGTGCCCAATGCCAATGTTATCAACGCTTTCTTCATGATGCTGTCATCATTTTCAAAGAGTTCTTTTGTAAAAGACGTACAAAGTTAGCAATTGTTAGGCAATAATTCAAAATCCTCCACCGATTTCACTTGAATTGGGCATTAAAAACGAGGTGTGCGAATATCAGGATTCACACACCTCGTTGATTTTTTAATTGCTGTGATTTAATTAGGCACCGAATACTCCTCCTGATCCACCTTTGTGCTTTGCGTCAGTTGGTTCGGTCTTCCTTCGTTGCCCTCCCAACAGCCGAGTACTGCACCCCGAGTCGTCGTATTAGACATTCAGTCTAATACTCCTCCTGATCCACCTTTGTGCTTTGCGTCAGTTGGTTCGGTCTTCCTTCGTTGCCCTCCCGACAGCCGAGCACTGCACCCCGAGTCGTCGTATTAGACATTCAGTCTAATACTCCTCCTCGTCCCAGAGGAAGTCTTCTTTTGAGGGATAGTCGGGCCAGATCTCTTCGATGGATTCGTATATGTCACCTTCGTCCTCGATTTCTTCGAGGTTTTCAATCACTTCGAGAGGCGCACCAGAACGTGTAGCATAGTCAATCAACTCCTCTTTGGTTGCTGGCCAAGGGTCCTCCAGTTTTGAGGCTAATTCGAGTGTCCAATACATAGTTTTAGTGTTTATTTGTTTTGGGGTGCAAAAGTACAACTTATTTTTTTTTCTACAAAATAATTTCGGGACGATTTTTTTCAACGTTGAGTTTGCGTGCAAGAACGAAGAGGTAATCGCTGAGTCGGTTGACGTAAGCAACTACTTGTGAATCAACTTGTGCGCCTTCTTCGCTGAGGGCAAGGATACGGCGCTCTGCTCGTCGGCAAACAGTGCGGCAGACATGGCTTTGTGCGGCAGCCAGACAACCTCCAGGAAGAACGAAACAACGGAAGGGGGGCAAGGTGGCATTGATGCGGTCGATTTCTTGTTCGAGCGTAGTCACCATGTCGGCAGTGACGATGCTGGTAGGTCGCACTTCACGTTGACTGGTGTCGGTGGCAAGGTAGCCCCCCACTTTGAAGAGGGCGCGTTGGATGTCGGTGAGGAAACTCTGGTCATGGGTGTCGATGCAGTAAGTGATGAGCAACCCGATGTGTGAACAGAGTTCATCAATGGTTCCATAAGACTCGAGTCTTGTACAGGTTTTGCTGACTCGCTGCCCTCCGACGAGAGAGGTTATTCCTTGATCGCCAGTGCGGGTGTATATTTTCATAAGAATAAAAGAATTTAAGTTTATAAGAGGTAGTTTTGTTTGATGCGTTTTTTGTCGAAAAAGACCAAGCCTCGTTGTCTCATGTCAAAGGTGATGATGGCTCGTTGGTCATGAACTATACAGGTCCAAAGTTCAGCATTCTCATCATGGATGTGTTCTATAATAAGAACGGTGTCGGGGGTGGCTTTTTGTAGTGTCTCTTCATATTGGAGGGCTGCCGCCTCTCCCTTTGTGCCAATGATGATGATGGGGCATCCCTGATAGTGGTTGCGTATGCGGTAGAGTTGCCGTTCCAATGGGGTGTTGAGCCTTTCCTCTTCATAGGCATAGTAGTGGAGTGGTTCGAAGAGAACATCACGGACAAGTTCGTATGCCCAAGGTGACTGGATGCCATACCCACGTCGATGGAGAGCGCGGGGGAGTGCGGTGAATAGGAGGTGTATGGTACGTCGCAGATTCATTCTTCTACTTGTTGGAGGAATCTCGCTGATGTTGGAGGGTTGTTCATAAATTGACCTCTTGCATCAGTTCCTGCTCAATGTTTTCTTCCTCTTCTTCTGGCATCTGGTAATTGGGGATGGTAAAGACAAAACGCGCACCATCTGTATAGAAGGTGTCAAGATGAATGTCTCCTCCAAGGGCACGTGCGATGAGACGACACACGTAAAGTCCGAGTCCAAGTCCAGGACTGTAGTGATCAAGTTTTTCGAAGTGCTCAAAAATTACATCGGCTTTCTCGGGTGGAACGCCTGTGCCAGTGTCTGTTACAATGAATTGTAAACTGTTATTCTCAATGCAGTGGGCAACGTTCAGCGTGATGGTTCCACTTGCTGTATTTTTGCAGGCATTGGAAATCAAGTTGTGGATAACTTGTCCAATGCGTTTCTTGTCAGAGAAGAGTGTCATGCCGTTCTCCATAGGTTCATAAATAAATTTGACCCCAGCAGGCAGCATTTCTTGATTATTTTCTATGTGTTCTTGACAAAGTTCATCAACATCCATCTCTTCAAATCGGAAGTTGAAGGTTCCGACTTCCATGTTGCTTACATCGATGATGTCATCAAGCGTGGAGAGGAGTTGGTTGTTGCTTTCCTGGATGTAACCGTTGTAGGTGGCACGTTCTTCGTCGGACAGATCATTGGACATCAACTGGGCAAATCCCATGATGGCGTTGAGTGGGGTACGAATCTCGTGTCTCATGTTCTGGATGAACACGGTTTTGATGCGGTCGGCAATGGCAGCCTGATCAAGTGCCTTCTGGAGTTGGTTGGCTCGTCTTCTCTCTTCTGCTGCTTTGTTTTGTCTCCATCCAAGGAAGAATGCAACACCCAGAGCCAATGCCAGCAATGTGAGGGTGATGACGAGTGAATTGCGCTTCACCTTGCTGCTCTGGATAAGGTACGCTTTGTGTGAACTGTACGCAGAATTGATGAGCGGAAAGTATTTTGACACGTCTAAGGCAAGCCTTCTGGAAGGATAGGCGTTGGCATCTTCCATTGTACACATCAAGTAGGTGTAGGCGCGGTCAATATCCCCCTCGTCATATAGAGCATGGATGAGATAGGGTAGAGCCTCGTATTGTGTATTGCCGTTCTCAATGTTGTGGATGGAAGTGGTGGCAAGATAGTATATGTAGTTCTGCCGATGGTTCAGCAATTGATGAGCAGAAGCCAATGTGATGCACATCATGTCGAGGTCTTCTCCTTTTGCTTTCGGAAACTTATCGGAAAGAACATTTAATGCTTCCTTGGGGTGATTGAAATAGACGTCTTGGTCTGCAATCACGATGTCTTTTTTATTACCTTCAGGCAATAAATCTATGATGTTGTCATAGTAGGTCATCATCTGTTTTTCCTCATCCATCACAATGCTGATGTCTGCCATGTACTCTACCATCTTTTTGTAGTTGCTCTGGCATGTGAAGTAATAATGTAATAATTCCTCCCTTGAAAGTTGTGTGGGTTCGATGCTTGCCGTCAGGTTGTCAGCCTTGTAATATAGCCCCATGATTCCATAGGTGTTTGACGCATTCAGTTTGACCCATGCCTGAAGGTTGGGGTCGTTTTCGTATTCTTCGGTCTTCTGAATGCGTTGCAAAGTCTTGAGTGCTTGTCTTCCATCGAATTTGGACAAAGCCTCATATAATTCTTTGCATTTATCCACGTAAACATCAACAGGACATGAATTGACCACTTGTTCCAAACTATCTGCATACGTTCTGCGTATGGTCTGATAATCTTTTTTGTGTTCAATGGCATTGTCTAATTTCAATAACACACCTTCCACATCCTTTTTGCTGAAGTTTACGCTCTGAGCAAAATGGGATAGAGGACAGTTTAATAATAGTAATAATATGATACTACGGATTAGCCGCATAATTTTTAATGGATGTAAGTTATTTTGTTAAAAATAGGTCGTAATTCTCTCACTAATTGATAATCGAATGGCAAATGTAAGGAATTGTTTGGTAAAAACACAAATATAAATCGTTTTTTTCTCATTTCAGAGGAAAAATAATGATTTTTGAGGATATTTTTCCTGCTTTTTGTGCTAACTTTGCATGAAAATTGCAAAGTATGATTAGCATTTCACGTATGAATCTTTCTACCGTCGATTCAACCAATTCCTTTATACGGGCGATGTTGCAGAAAGATGGGGCAGGATATGGGATGACGAAGAATTCAAAATCTGGTTTCACATTAGTCGTGGCAGATGACCAGACAAGGGGAAGAGGACAGCAAGGTAATGCGTGGGAGACTGAAAAAGGCAAAAATCTGACCTTTTCCTTGCTGTGTCATCCAGACTTTATTTTGGCATCTCAACAGTTTTTACTTTCGCAGTGCATGGCGGTTGCCATTCAGCAGACTTTGTCGCTGTATGTGGAAGGAGTTGAAGTGAAGTGGCCCAACGACATATATATAAATGAGCATAAGATTAGCGGTACCTTGATAGAGTGTGACCTTCAGGGAAAGCACATCTCTAACTGCATCATTGGGGTGGGCATCAATATCAACCAGACGGTGTTCCGAAGTGATGCTCCTAATCCCACTTCCTTGTGTCTGCTGACAGGAAGGGAACATGACAGGGAAGAAATCCTCTCCTCGCTTCTCCATCATTTCCAACGCTTGTATGCCTTGTTGCAGGAGGGGCAGGAAGATACTGTCCGCCAGTTATATATGCAGCATCTTTACCGCCGTGAGGGCTTTCACCGATACAGCGATGCACGTGGTGAGTTCATGGCAGAGATGGCAGAGGTGGAGCCGACGGGGCATCTTCGTCTCCGTTTCGAGAACGGCAATGTGGCGCGTTACGAGTTCAAGGAAGTACGTTTCCTGACTGATTAAAAATAGACTTGAAAAATGCAGAATCCCAAGAATATACATATACAAGATTATTCCTACGACTTGCCCGATGAGCGCATTGCGAAGTTTCCCTTGGCAGAGCGCGATGCCAGCAAGTTGCTCATCTATCAGCACGGTCAGGTGACTGAAGACGTGTTCAGTTCCCTGCCGAAGTATCTGCCCAGTGGAGCCTTGATGGTGTTCAACAACACAAAGGTCATTCAGGCACGTCTGCATTTCCGCAAGGCTTCCACAGAGGGTGTGCAGGGGGCTTTGATAGAGGTCTTTTGCCTCGAACCTGCTCTCCCCAACGACTATCAGTTGAACTTCTCCCAAAAGGGAAGTGTGCAGTGGTATTGTCTGGTGGGCAATCTGAAGAAATGGAAAGAGGGCAAACTTTTCCGTGAAATAGAGAAGATGGAACGGCCCTCACTCTTGCCTGTGAACGTAAAGGGTTGCATGGCACTTCGCATATCGTCGAATTTTCTTGGAACGGCAATTATACATGGGCGGAACTGCTGGATGCGGTAGGTGAACTGCCCATTCCTCCCTATCTCAATCGTGAGACACAGGAGAGTGACAAGACGACTTACCAAACGGTCTATTCCAAAATCAAAGGCTCTGTCGCTGCACCAACAGCAGGGCTCCATTTCACGGAACGAGTGCTCAAGGCATTGGATGTGGCAGGCATTGACCGTGAAGAACTGACGTTGCATGTGGGTGCAGGTACTTTCAAGCCTGTGAAGAGCGAAGAGATTGGTGGGCACGACATGCACACGGAACATATCGCCGTGCGTCGGCAAACCATCGAGAAACTGATTGCTCATGGTGGAGAGGCAATCGCGGTGGGAACCACCAGCGTGCGTACGCTTGAGAGCCTCTACTATATGGGCATCCTTGCCCAACAAGGCGAAGAAGACCTCCACGTGCCCCAATGGATGCCTTATGAGGCGGTCAACTCTCAACCGTCAACGCTCGACTCCCTTCAATCGCTTCTCGCCTATATGGACAAGCATCAGATAGATGTCCTCCATTCGTCCACACAAATCATCATCGCCCCTGGATACGACTACCATATCGTGAAACGCATGGTTACCAACTTCCATCAGCCGCAGTCAACCCTGTTGCTGCTTGTGTCTGCCTTCCTGAAAGGCGATTGGCGAAAGGTGTATGACTATGCCCTCAGTCACGATTTCCGTTTCTTGAGTTATGGCGATTCATCCCTCTTGATACCTTGATGCTTATGAAAGATAATCATGAAGAAATGTTCCCCATTGTCGATGAGGAAGGTAACATCACAGGTGCCGCCACACGTGGCGAATGTCATGGCGGCAGCAAGTTGCTGCATCCCGTGGTGCATCTGCATGTGTTCAACAGCAAGGGCGAACTCTACCTTCAGAAACGCCCTGAATGGAAAGACATCCAACCTGGCAAGTGGGATACCGCTGTGGGTGGACATGTCGATCTCGGTGAATGCGTCGAGGATGCGCTGAAACGTGAGGTGCGTGAAGAACTGGGCATTACGGACTTCACCCCAGAACGCCTCACACAGTATGTCTTTGAGAGTGCCCGCGAAAAGGAACTGGTGTTTGTTCACAAGACCCTCTATGATGGTGATATCACTCCCTCTGACGAACTAGACGGGGGGCGTTTTTGGACACCGCAGGAAATCAAGGAGAATCTGGGCAAAGGCATTTTTACGCCAAACTTTGAAAGTGAACTCGAACGTGTACAACTGATAAAATAATTGGCAGATATGAAAAAGATACTTTCACTTTTAGTTTTTAGTTTTTCACTTTTCGTTTCTTATGCTCAGCGCGACATCAGGGTTGGCGTCAACGGAGTACGTGATTTCACATCTGATTCCATCGACATCGCCAATCAAGTGCGTCCAATACCTGGCAATAGCAGAAATGGAAACAACCCTGTGCTTTTCCTTGTGGGCAACAGCACCATGCGTACCGGCACTCTCGGAAATGGTAGGAATGGTCAGTGGGGATGGGGATATTATGTCCAGGACTATTACGATGAAGAAAAGATTACAGTGGAGAATCATGCATTGGGTGGCATGTCACCGCGCACCTTTTACACGATGCTCTGGAAACCAGTGCTCGAAGCCGTGAAAAAGGGTGACTATGTGTTCCTCGAACTGGGACACAACGACAATGGTTCTATTGACTCTGTTCGTGCCCGTTCCAGTTATCGTCCTGATAGGAAACTGGAAGTGAGGGAAGATTCCATCTCCATTTATAATAAGGTGACGCAAAAGCAAGAAACCGTCTATACGTATGGTGGCTACATGCGCCGTTTCATCAATGAGATACGTGCTAAGGGCGCTACCCCAATCCTCTTCACATTGACTCCCAGAAACGATTACGAAGCAGACAATCCGAAGCGTATTCAGCGAAAACTCACCGACTTCACGCCTGCCATCTTTGCCATCGGCAAGGAAACAAACACACCTGTTATTGACCTTAACGACATCTCTGCCACCAAGTTGGAAACGTATGGCCCTTGGAAGACCAACTACCACTTCTATCTTGACAAGATACATTCCTCTGCATACGGTGCTCGCATGAATGCACAGAGTGCCGCCGAGGGCATTCTTGCCTCCAACGACCCACAGGTGGCGTTCCTCAAATCGTGTCTCAACGACAAGGTCAATCCCAAGCGATGTGACCAAAACCGTCAAGAGGGTAAGCCCATGGTCTTCCTCTGCGGCGACTCTACTGGCAAGAACGAGGACTCCAACCCCGACGGTATGTGGGGATGGGGCAGTCAGGGCTACACCGTCTTCGACCCTGCCAAGTGCGTCTTCCAGAACCAAGCCATGGCAGGTCGTTCTACCCGTACCTACATTGACGAGGGGCGTTGGGAAGAAGTCTATCACTCTCTGGAGAAGGGGGATGTGGTGCTGATTCAGTTCGGTCACAATGACATCGGAGGCATCAAGGATGGCAAGGAACGTGGCGTGCTTGCCACCGCCAAAGACTCCAGTGCCGTCTATCGCATGGACTCCAGTGGAGCCTATGAAGTCATCTACTCCGCTGGTATCTCAAGAAAATGATACGCGATGCGCAGGAAAAGGGAGCCTATCCTGTGTTGCTGTCGCTCACGCCACGCAATGAGTGGCACGAAGGCAATGGTCACTCCCGTGGCTTCGTCTATCCTGTCAATGAGAAGCAGGGCAAGACCTACATAGAGCGTCGCAACGAGACCTATGGCTCTTGGTGCCGTGCCGTGGCACGTGAGACAGGGTGCGAATTTGTCGATGTGCACAATATCACTGCCGATGCTCTTGACAAAATGGGACAGAAGAAAGCCGCCGCCTACTTCAAGAACGACCACACCCACACCTCCCTCAAGGGCGCACAACTCAATGCCCAAAGTGTGGCAAAAGGATTGCGTGCTATCCAAAGTCCTGTTGCATGGCTTTTGAAATAGTCTTTCTAAAATCGTTTATTCATTCAGATGACTACAGACGAACGGTATATGAGGCTCGCTCTCGATGAGGCGCAGAAAGCACTGGCTCAGGGGGAGATTCCTATAGGAGCAGTAGTGGTGGCTGACGGGCAGGTGATAGGCAGGGGACATAACCTGACGGAGACGCTGCACGATGTGACGGCGCATGCTGAGATGCAGGCGATTACGGCGGCGGCTGAGTATCTGGGTGGAAAGTATCTGGATAAGTGTGCGTTGTATGTGACGGTGGAGCCATGTGTGATGTGTGCGGGGGCGATAGGCTGGAGCCAGTTGGGCAGGCTCGTCTATGGTGCGAGCGATGAAAAGCGTGGTTTCCAACGGTTTGCCCCACAGGCATTGCACCCCAAGACGGTGGTGATGAATGGGGTGCTTGAAACGGAATGTGCCACTTTTATGAAAGATTTTTTTAAGGGAAAGAGATGACGAAGGACATGACGGTGGGGCGGCCGTTCCCGCTGATTCTGAATTTTGCGACACCATTGCTGTTGGGCAACTTGCTGCAACAGGCATACAGCCTGATTGATGCAGCGATTGTGGGACAGACATTGGGCATGAACGCACTGGCTGGAGTGGGAGCGAGCAGCAGCGTGTTGTTCCTCATCTTGGGCTTCTGCAACGGATTGACGGGTGGCTTTGGCATTCCGATTGCTCAGGCTTTTGGTGCGCAGGATTATATTCAGGTGAGGCGTTACGTGAAGGTGAGTTATATGTGGGGCGCGTTCTTCTCGTTCATTTTGGCGTTTGTGTGTTCGTTGCTCTGTGCCCATATTTTGCGATGGATGCAGACTCCCGAGGTAATCTTCGAGGATGCTTACACCTATCTGCTCATCACGTTCATCACCATCCCTTGCAATCTTGTTTACAATCTGTTGGCAAGCATCATCCGTGCGTTGGGCGACAGCAAGACTCCTTTTTATTTCCTCTTGTTGGCGGCGGTGCTGAACATCGTGCTCGATTTCCTGTTCATTCTCGTGTGTGGCATGGGAGTGGGCGGTGCAGCCTTGGCGACGGCGATTGCGCAGTTGGTGAGCCTGTTGCTGTGCATGGTGTACATGAAACGGGCGTTCCCGATTCTGAAGCAAGACGCAGATGTGCCCGAAGAAAGAGTGTCATGGCTCGATGCGTGGATTGTGCTTTGCATGGGTGTACCGATGGGTTTGCAGTTTTCCATCACAGCCATTGGCTCCATCATGTTGCAGAGTGCCAACAATGCGTTGGGCACAGAATGCGCCACTGCCTTCACGGCGGCGATGCGCATCAAGATGTTCTTCCTCTGTGCCTACGAGAATCTCGGTGTGGCACTTGCCACCTATTGCGGGCAGAACCTTGGGGCAAAGAAGTATGACCGTATTCGCACGGGACTGAAGGACGGCATTGGAATGATGCTGGTGTATAGTGTCGTCACGTTCCTCATTCTTTGGTTCTTTGCCCGCGACATTTCCACCTTATTTATATATAAAGACGAAACGCGCATCCTCGACTACAGCGAACAGTTCCTCCGCCTCTCTAGTTGTTGCTACGTGTTCCTTGGCACGTTGTGTGTATTTCGCTATTCCTTGCAGGGAGTGGGCAAGACCAAACTCAGCATGTGGTCAGGTGTGAGCGAGTTAGTGGCTCGTGCCTTAGTCAGCCTCTTTCTTGTGCCCGCCATCGGCTTTACAGGCGTTTGTATCGGTGACCCTGCCGCATGGTTGGCAGCCGATTGCTTCTTGGTGCCCACTTTCTTGGTTATTTTGAAGCGATTGAAAGAAAAAACGTGAAAAATGAAAAAAAGTCCTGTTTTCAACTTAAGTTTTTCCAATTTCATACGTATTGAGGGTAAAAGCAACTCGGAGACAGCATGGACAAAACTACTTTTGAACAGACGGCAGCGCGATTGCGTCCTCTGATTCTCCGCATCGGACGGGATTTCTTCGGTTCAGCGGATGATGCAGAGGACGTGGCACAGGAGACGCTGGTTCAACTGTGGCGGTATTGTGAACAGTTGGATGAGGGTCGGAACGTGGAGGCGCTGGCTGTGAGAGTGGCGAAGAACTGCTGTGTAAACCTGAAGCGACGGCAACATCTGACGTTGGTAAGAGGGGCGGACAGCATGGGTGATACGAGTCCGTCTCCACACTTCTCCCCGCACCAAGAGGTGGAACATAAGGAGGGTTTGAGTGCGCTGGAGGAAGCCATCGGACAGTTGCAGCCCCGTGAACGCCAACTCTTTGAGATGCGACAGCAGGAAGGATTCTCGACCGAAGAAATCGCCCGGCAGACAGGCATTGCAAAAGCCTCTGTGCAGAGCATGGTGGCGATGGCGAGAAAGAAAGTGTTTAACGAAATGAAAAGGAGGATGAACTTATGACAACGGAAGCAATCAACCAACTCATTGACAACTATCTGGAAGGGAAGACCTCGCCAGAGGAGGAACGTCAATTGGCAGTGGAGGTCAATCGTCCCGATGCCCCAGAGGAATGGAAGGTCATCGCAGAGATGCTGGGAGAACTGACATTGGGCGAAGCACTCTATGGCCAGACGATGGCTGAGCGGAAACGCAAGAGTGTGCGTCGTCATTATATAGGATGGAGTGTGGCGGCGGTGGCAGCCTGTCTGACATTATGGTTCGTATTGGGCAAACTTGTCTCTGAGACTCCTCAGCAAGAGCATACTCATCAAATCGTCCAGCAGCCCGTACAGGTGGTGAAGCCCAAAGTGCCAGAGGAGAAAGAAGAGCCAGCCGTGCAGATTCCTGTCTCGCCTGTTGTGGAGCAAGTGGCGTACACGCCTCCTGTAAAACGCATGAAGAGGAAGCACCACAGACACACGACGCCAATTGTGGGAGAGGCAGAAACGGCTCTGACGGAGGAAACGCTTTTTGCAGATGTGCTGCCAGAGGTGAGCAAGGAAGAATTGGAGAAGGTGGAAAGGGACTATCAGATGTGGCAACTCAAGCAGACCGTGCTGATGGAGCAGTTGAAACAGGATGCCGCCACTGCTGCCTTGAACAATAAATACGAGGAATACCTCGCTGAGAGCAGAAATAATATTGAAATATAACAATCAAAAACAGCAAGAATATGAAGACGAGAAACATCCGTTATGCCACATTATTGTTGGCAGTGGCATTGAGCCTGAACGTGTCGGCACAGAAAAACGTGCTCAAGGCGTTTGAGAAACTGAAGGAATCGAAAGGGGTGACCATTGTCAATTCGATGCGCGAACAGGGCTGGGAGAATGAAAGTGCCGCCCTTGCATGGCGATATAATATGGTGGAGTTCAAGTTGTCGAAGGTTTATGGTGCTTCGCTCCAAATGAGAGAGTTGCAGGCGGCCTTCGAGCGGGACCGTCAAGACCCCGACGTAACCTATTTTGGAGAGATGAGGGGACTGCCTGAAAATGCCTCTGAAGAGGACAAGGCGAAGTACAAGAAGACCGTTGTACGCTACAACGTCAAGGATGACCCCATCGTGCTGGGGGCGAACACCACCTACAACGTGCTGGTGTTGCGCAGCAAGTCGCAACGCGCCAACCATCGCATCGTGGTGGCGACAGAATGGAAACAGGACGGGCAAGGCAATGTGACAGGCTCACTCTACGAGATAGAAGGCCCCAAAGACTATGTGAGAGCAACGACTGAACGTGGAGACATGGCGGTGCCATACATGGTGGCAGATACGCTTAGGGCGGACACATTGGTGGAGGACTTGAAGGCGGATTATATTCATGCTGACTTCATTACGCGCATGACCTTTTATCGCGACCATTACACGGGTGAACCCAATGGAATGAACGATGCCTTGCTGGTTGATATGTTCAATTTTGTCCGTGTCCGGGTTGATGGTTTGATAACAGATAATGAGAGGGCTGTGGGATGTGCTATCGTGGAGGAAATGGAACAGCGCGATGCCCCATCACCCACCCATCGAAGTCTCATCGCCAATTGCAAGAAGGCGCTGGCAATACAAAGCGAAGTTGTGGATGAACAATTGATAGCGGACCGCATCAACAGTTACTATCAGGAATGGAGGAATGAATCGACGTATGCGCAACAAGACAAAATTCTGAACCGCATGTCGGAATACATCTGTTCCCAAGCGGATAAGGGTATGAGCGACACCGCCTTCAATACGGTAGTCAGGGGGCTTGGCACATGGAAGTCCAGATGTACGGTCTATGCTCAGAAGGACTTCATTGCAGACCTGCTTCTTACGATAGAAAGAAAGCAAAACGGGGCTCAGTAACAAATGACCACGATGCGGTCGATAATCCGATGGCATCGTGGTCACTTTATGTCTGTTCAGTTTTAGCGGATGTTAGTTCTCTTCCTCAATCTTATTGATCTTCAGTACACCATCCATCCGTGCTACGGTGTCCCCTGTTGTGGCGTTGTTGGTTTGCACGTTGATGTTGATTGTGCGGATGCTGTCGGTGTTGAACTCAAGGGTGTCGGTGCCATTGTCGTCGCTGATGGTCACCTTGCCGCGGCACGAGGCGAGGAGACCGAGGGTGAGAATGGCTCCTGCCAAGAGGGTAAGAATGGATTCTTTCATTGGAAAGATAGAGTTTAGAATTGATAATGTATTTTAGATTTGTCCTTATCGTCCTGTTGAGTCTTGGAACTCAATCATTCGAGGGCATGTTGGTAGATGCTGTCAATCTGGTCTTCTGTCAGGTTTTCATAGCCACCCACTTCATCTGCCGCTCTGTCCACCTCGCGCCAGCGGTTACGCTCTTCCAACATGTCCCAAGCCTGCTGGGCACCGCTCTCGTCAAGGCTGTCTATCTTCGTGATAAAGAGTTGCTTTCCATCACTCTTGACGGTGTAGTAAAGTTCCTGTACACCATCCAGCATGCCGTCTGCCCAATAATAGACTTCAAAGTGCTTGCGATAGCGTCCATCTTCTTCTGCCGTAGCCGCGAAGTTCTGCTTGCTGACCCAAATCTGTTGGGAATTGTCCATGCCTGTGAGTAGCCATGTGGCATACTTCTCTGTGCCATCTAATTCGGTGCTTGCCGTTGCTACCCTTGCATGGAGCGTATCGAGCACGGCGGGTGCGAGGTATTTGTGCAGGATGGCTGTTGTATGAGCCCTCTTCCTTGGGGGCATGACTGTAAAATTCTTCAATAAAGGCGATGGCATCTTCTTTGTTCACATCTTGCCAGTTTTCTTGTACAAGGCTGTCGGTTGCTGTCAGGGTTGAATCTTCTGCTTGGGCGTTGCCTTGGATTTTGTTGCCCGTGCAAGAAAGGAGGCAGCCCATCAGGAGGACTGTGCCCATAGGGATTAGAAGGAAGTTCCTTTTCATAGGTTTGTAAGTGTGATGTTTAGGATGAACATTGTAAATAGTAGATACAAAGGTAGTGAAAATCTGGGGATTCGATAACAACATACTTTGATTTTTTTTATATTTGGTGTTTTCCCCCCTTGAAGTAGAGTCGTTTTGACTTTATTTTTCTCTTTTGTGGGTTATGTGGATTAAAAATGTTTAATTTGTTTGTTATTATTCCTTTTTGCTGTATCTTTGCAATTGGATTTACACTTTTTACCTTTATTTGTCTCAATGAAAAAGATTATTACTTCTGTTTTTGTATTGATGGCTGCTACGGCAATCCATGCCATGAAGCATGTCCTCGTGGTGAAGGACACACGCTATCAGACCGTGACAGGTTTTGGTGCTGCTTGTTGTGACGGTGCCATGAAGCCGTTTGGTGACGATACGCAACCTGTCAAATTACTTTATGGTTCAAAATCTGACATTGGACTGAATATCATGCGCATGGAGATATCTCCAAGTTTTCAGGGTGATGGCTGGGGCGACTACGACTGGCATGGTTCATTGCCCTCTGCTTTGATAGCGAAGTCACGGGGAGGCATTGTGTTCGGTACACCTTGGTCACCTCCAGGCGAATACAAAACAAATGGAACACGGCTCAGGGCGGCAATAGTGACAGCCAAGGTAACAAGCGCGGGGAACTGCGTGCTGATTGCTATGAGAAATTCTTCCCTTGGCTCAACACGTTCTTGGCCTATATGAGGACTAATGGTGTCAAGGTGGATGCTGTGTCCATTCAGAACGAACCTGATTGGTGGGTGGACTATTCGGGTTGTCTTTACACACCTCAGCAGCAACTCACCCTCGTAAAGAACTATGCTGACAAACTCGACAGGAAAACCTATAAAGGGGTGCGTCTCATCAGTGCCGAACCTCTGGGCTTCGACCCGAAATATTCCGATGCGTTGCTCAATGACCCTGTGGCACGTGAGCAAATAGACATCATAGCGGGCCACCTCTATGGACACCCGCCATTGGGTAACATGAAGAATGCCGCAGTCCTTGCTGCCAAGTATGGCAAAGAGGTTTGGATGACGGAGCACTCTGTGTCTGATGGACTCAAGGATCGTCTGCCCAACTGGTCGGAGCAACTGGAGTTTGCCCGCGAACTGAATGAATGTATGTTGGCTGGTTGCACAGGCTACATCTATTGGTATATGCGTGCTCATTGGGCTTTTGTGGGTACGGGAGAGACGAAGTATGGTACTGCTAACAAGAAGAACACGTTGCTGCCTCGTGCCTATGTCATGTCGCACTTTGCCAAGCATGTCACAGGCTCCACCCGTCTGGATATCAGCAAGGCCACTTTCACTACGAGCACCAATTCAGAACTTGAAAGTTCTGCGTTCATCAAAGGCGACTCTGTCATTGTCATGGCTATCAATAGTACAAAAACTTCCCACGATTTGGAGATTAGGTTGCCTTTCTATGTGAAGAGCGGTACACACTTATTGTCAACTGGTAATGAAAAGGAAAATCTCTGTCAGGAAAAGGGCGTCACCATTGATGAGTCAGTGAATAAAGTGGTTGTCAGCATGCCTGCCAATAGTCTGAATACTTATATCTTCATGATTGATCAGACTACAGCCATCAACGACTTGACACAGTCAGAGGATGATGGTCCTAAGACCTATTACGATTTGCAGGGACGACGCCTCGACCATCCTCATGGGCTTTGTATTGAGAAATTTGCCGATGGCTCTTCCAGAAAAGTTTATATAAAAGATTAAAGGCAGACAGAGGGGAGGAAACCCTCTTCTGGTTACATATAACTCCGCCCCCTGTCGCGATGGCAAGAGGCGGAGTTATTTTATGTCTGATGATGTCGTACCCGAGGGGTACGCCTTGCCGTAGTCAAGGGGTACATTGCATCGTACCCCTCGGGTACGGTTATGAGTAGAGGTAACGGCGAATGCTTCGCTTAGGGGTCTTTTCAAACTCCTGTTCTTGTACCTCGATGCATGCGATGTTGGCAAAGGCGGGAAGGTAGGAGTTGATGTGGCGTTTGTAGGTGTTGAGTTCCTGCATGAGGGTGTCGCGAGTGAGTCCGTGATGCTCCAAGGCAGGGTCGCTGATATAGACAAGGGCGACAAGTTTTTCGCCTCGCTGCACCACCACACTCTCCTCGAAAATGGTGTGGGTGGCTATCACGTCTTCAATCTCCTCGGGATAGACGTTCTGTCCATTGGCACCGAGGAGCATGGTTTTCTTTCTGCCACGGATGAAGATGTTGCCTTGTCTGTCGATGGTGCCGAGGTCGCCTGTGTGGAGCCACCCCTCGTTGTCGATGGCTTGGAGCGTCTCCTCCTCATTCTTGTAATAGCCCAGCATGACGTTGGTGCCTTTGGTGAGAATTTCACCAGGCTGGTTATGTGGATCGGCAGAGTCAATCTTCACCTCCATGCGTGGGGCTGGCTTTCCGCAAGAACCTTTGGCAAAGATGTGCTTGTCCTCGTACCCGATGATGGGACCGCATTCTGTCATGCCATAGCCGACGGTGTAGGGGAAGCGAATCTGGTGAAGGAAGTCCTCCACCTCCTTGTTGAAGGCTGCTCCGCCAATGATGCACTCGTAGAAGTTGCCACCAAGGGCAGAGTAGAGTTTGTTGCGAATCTGGCGATAGACCACTTGCCGCAGCATGGGGATGGCGGTAAGAGCGCGGATGTGACGTGTGCGCAGAATTGGGAATATCTGTTTTTGTACGATTTTCTCCAGAATGAGGGGCACGACGATGACCACCACGGGCTTAATCTCGCCGAATGCCTTGATGACCACATGAGGTGAGGGTGTTTTGGTGAGGAAGTGGATGTGGCAACCGATGGTGAAGGCGAAGAAGAAGTCGTAGGCAAAGCCGTAGAGGTGTGCCAGCGGCAGGATGGACAGCGTATTGTCGCCAGGCATGAAGTCAAGCACTTCGTCGGCAAAGTGGCAGTTGGACCAGATGGAGCGGTAGGGGAGCATCACGCCTTTGCTCCTGCCCGTGGAACCGCTGGTGTAACTGAGCATGGCGAGGTCGTCGGGTCGCTCACGAAAATAACTGACATCGTCGGGCTTCAGGTCGGTGAAGGCGGTCATGTCGATGGCGAGTGGCTCATCCTTCATGGTGAAGTCGTTGATGTTGAGAATGCGGGCTTTGAGTCCCTTGGCATACTTCTCGCCACAGATGATGAGCGAGGAATCAGAGTGTTCGTAGATGTTTTGGATCTGTTCAATGCAGAACTCTGAGAGGATGGGTACAACGACAGCGCCGTAACTGAAAGCAGCAAAGAACGAGAGAGCCCAATGGGCGTTGTTCTTGTCGCACAAGGCAATCTTGCTGCCTGGCTCAATGCCCAACTGTCGGAACAGTTGATGGAGCCGGGCAATCATTTTTGCCACATCGCTGTATGTGTAACTCTCATCCGTGCCGTAGTTCGTCACGCACGGACGGTTCCAGTTCTGTCTGAGTGTGTTCTCCATCATGCCGATGATGGAGGTGTCGGTAGGTTTGAATAATCTCGTTTTTGCTTTTGCCAAAACTCGGTGGTGTCTTTTAGTTGTTGAATGAGTGATAGATTAAAGTATCTGAAGGTCTTCCAGCGTGGTGGGTTTGGAAGGTTTGGGAGGAGTGGCTCGTTTCATGCTTCTTTCGTTCTTCCGCAGGTTGTTCTCTGCTTCAAGACGGGCAATGCGTGTCTCGAGTTTCTGAATGGTCATTTCGAGCCGGACAATGCGCGCTTCGAGATTCTCATCTATGGAACTGTCTTCGTCCTCATTGCGGGTGACAGTTTTCGACTTGAGGTATTCCATCCCATTGAGGTTTTCTTCTTTGGGCTTCTCTGTCTGTGGGGGCGTGGCTTGCCTTTCCATTCTCGTCACGGCCTGCTTTTTCCCTGCTTCAGGTTTCTCTTTTTCTGTTCCAATCACTATTACTTCACTCTGTGGCATGGGAATGTCAAACCCGTCGGCATCTTTCACCATCACGATGCCTCCCGGTCGGATATCTGTGATGATTCCCCCACCTACATCGTTTAAGAATCTGACTTTATCTCCTTTCTTCATGATTTTTCCGAAATTGATCTTTACATATATATAAAAAAGACTTGATTGATACGACAATCTTACAAGAAAACTGATTAAAAGAACGAATAAATGTTATTGGTAGTTCTTTTCTTCAATTCTTCCTTCTTTTCAACTCTTCCATCCTTCCTTGTGCATTCTTTCCCGGTATTTACCAGGGGAATATCCCAGATGCTGCTTGACGTAGCGACCAAAGAAAGATTCATTGCTGAAGTTCAGTTCATGGGCAATTTCCTTAATGCTCAAGTCTGTGGCTCGTAGCCGCTGGGCAATCATGTTGGTCGTGTAACTATGAATCATTTGTATGGGTGTTTTTCCGCATGACTCACGTACGATGACAGAGAGGTATTTGGGTGTGATGCACATCTGGTTGGCAAAGTACGCAACCTTGCGTTCCTTGCCCCCACTGGCCCATAGCAACTGCACGAAACGTTTGAACTGCTGTTCCTTGGATGAGGACAACATGTCGGATTCGGCAGATGTGCTGCTGATGATATCGGCTAACATGTAGAGCAATGACTGTGCAAGCGAACGCATCATGGGGCGGTAATGCCGAGAGTCTGTCATCCTCCGTTCCAATTGTGCTATCTGGTAGAGGTGTTCAGCCACTTGCATCTGTTCTTCAGTGAGGCAAACCAGTGGATTGTCGTTCAACGAGAGAGCCTCTTCCCACGTTCGCCGATAGATATAGAACATGTTCTCCATCGCTGTCACCGCAAAGCCGAAACCACGTATATGCACGTCGGGCGACACCATCAGCCGCTCGATGATTGCTGATGGCAGCAAAGCCAGTCCCTGTCCGGGAGTGGTCTTGTAGTCATGTCCGTTAAGACGAAGTTGCACTGTTCCCCGATAGCACACCAGCAATACCACCATGTTCATGGCAGAGAACTGTTGCTGCATAGTCCATTGGCCACTGTTGGTTTCTGATTGGAAAAAGTCTCCAAACTGTTCGAAAACGATGACATCGCCATCAGTGTAATTTAATCCTTGATACTCCATGTTTTTTTCGCTCTGAAGAGAATCTGACTGCAAAGATACACATTTTTCTGATTCTGATTACAATGTTATACATTTTTCTTTTCTTTAATGTCACAAATGTTTGTATCTTTGTTCTATTTAAGAACGAGACGTTTTTGGTTGCAGAGAAAAAGCGATAAACCCTATAGGATTTGCTAACTTTGTAATCTGATTCGAAAAAATGTGACACAGGTGACTTTCTAAATCGGACATTCGAAAATGTCATGAACATCTATAGAATAAGTTAAAAGTTAATTTAAAAACATATGAGAATAAAGACGTGTTTTATCATGCTGTCGTGTACTGTCTTGATGCTGTTGACAGGGTGCGACAAAGTGAAGAATCAGACGACCGACGGACGTTTGGTGCTCGTACAGACAGTAAAGGAGAATGATGTTGCCAATGTTGCGACATACCCGGGACGCACCCGAGCCGCCAATGAAGCCAATGTGTCGTTTCGCGTGTCTGGCACACTGCTGAAGGTGTCTGTACATACAGGAGACCATGTACGTCGCGGACAGGTGATTGCTCAAATGGACGACCGCGACTACCGTGTGCAACTGGCTGCAGCCGAGGCGGAATACACACAGGTGAAGGCAGAAGCGAACCGTGTGATGGCACTCTATGCAGACAGTGTGGGAACAGCCAACAATTATGATAAGGCTCGTTATGGTTTACAGCAGATTACTCAGAAACTTCAGCATTGCAAGGATCAGTTGAACGACTGTTTGTTGCGTGCACCTTTCGATGGCTATGTTCAGAACGTGCTACACGATGCTCACGAGACTGTTGGCAGCGGAATGCCTGTCTTGTCACTGATTGGTCAAGGTCAGACTGAGGTTGTCATCAACATTCCAGCCTCCGAGAACTTGCGTAGTGACCAGTTTTCATCGTTCTCAGCCCGCTTCGATGTGCTGCCAGGAGAACAGTTCCCCTTGACGTTGCTTAGTATAGCCCGCCAAGCCAATGTAAATCAACTTTACGAGGTACGTCTCGCACTGCAGGGAGACCATCCGCAAATCACTCCAGGTATGTCGTCAATGGTGCAGATAACATTCAGAGATGACGATTCAAAACCAGCATTAGTGCCATTGAGTGCAGTCTGTCGTACAGGAGATGCTTCTGCGGTCTTTGTGTATGCTGACGGACGTATACATCGTACAGCGGTGACTCTGGGACGTGTCCACAACAATGGAAACGTGGAGATTGTCAAAGGTCTCAAGGCTGGCGATCAGATTGTTGTTTCAGGTGTAAATACACTCACAGACGGAGAGGCTGTGCGACCTGCTGCACAACCCAGTAAGACCAACGTGGGAGGATTATTGTGAGTTTAGGGTTAAAGTATAGAGTTTAAGGTAACGTTAGGGTTAACGTTAAAGTTTTAATGGTCATATATGGAAATAGATTTTGGCCGTTGGGCCTTTAAAAATAGCAAACTTGTTTCGTTTCTGATTGCCGTGCTGGTGATTGGCGGCATATTTGCTTATTATGAAATGCCAAAACTCGAGGATCCCGAGATTAAGGTGCGTCAGGCATTGATTATCGGTGTCTATCCTGGCGCATCTGCTCATCAGATGGAACTGGAGGTCGTGGATCCAATTGAGAAGAGTGTCAAACAGATGAACACTGTCTATACCATGGAGAGTTATTGCTATGCCGACATGTGCATCATTACTGTGGAACTGATGAATACGGTGCCAGTAGAGGAACTGGAACAGCAATGGGACATTATGCGGCGCAAGGTGGAAGCCACGCGTCTGCCAGAAGGTGTGAGCAGTGTTACTGTACGTGATGATTTTGGCGATGTGTTTGGCATGTTCTATGCCGTCACTGGAGATGGGCTGACTGACCGTCAGTTGTCTGACTATGCCGAGTTTATCAAGCGTGAACTGAGTTCTGTTGACGGTGTTGGGCGCATTGACATTTATGGTAAGCGTACTGAGTGCATCAATGTCTCCCTTCATCAAGACAAACTTACCAATCTCGGTGTTGCCCCCCTCGAAGTGATCCAGACGCTAAATGGCCAAAATGCAAGTGTATATAGTGGTTACTACCACGCTGGTGATAACCGAATCCGCATTACTGTCAACGACAAATATCGAACTGTTGAGGACATAGCAAGCCTCATCATTCAGGGGCATGAGAAAGATCAGGTGCGATTGGCAGATGTGAATATGGGTTATGACGAACCTGTACGTGCTGCAATGCAGTATGACGGACAGCGTGCTTTAGGTCTGAGCATATCTGTACAGACTGGTAACGATGTCACCAAAGTGGGAGCCGCCGTACAAAAACGTATGGAGAGTATTCGCAAAAACCGCTTGCCTGCCGGTGTGGAGTTCCACAAGGTGTTTTTCCAACCGGAATGTGTCACAGAGGCTCTCTCCACATTCCTCATTAATCTGTTGGAATCGGTGCTGCTTGTGGTTGTCATACTCATATTCTCGATGGGTTTGCGTAGTGGACTCATGATTGGACTTGAACTGGTGGTTATTGTGTTGGGCAGTATCTTGGTGCTTTATACACAGAACGGAACATTGCAGCGTGTTTCGCTTGCGGCTTTCATTCTGGCAATGGGTATGCTGGTGGATAATGCCATTGTTATCGTAGATGGCATTTTGGTGGCAAAGGACGCTGGCAAGCCTCGTATGGAAGCCCTCACTGCCATTGGACGAAAAACTGCTATGCCGCTGTTGGGAGCCACATTCATAGCCATTTTGGCTTTTCTGCCTATCTTCATGTCGCCTGATACTACAGGTATCTACGTGCGCGACTTGTTTATCGTCATAGCAGTTTCACTTTTATTAAGTTGGATTCTTGCACTGATACATGTCCCTCTGATGGGAGGCAGATATCTGTTCAGGGAGTCTTCCTCCGATTCACTGGTAAAGTCAAACACAGACCATGGAAATGCGAATAAGGATAAGAAGGAACCCTTAATGAATCGTGTCCTGCGCACCATCTTGACCTACAGTTTGGGGCATCGGTGGTCAGTGCTGGCAATACTTGTAGCCATGTTTATCGGGAGTGTCTTCTGCTACCGATTCCTTCCGCAAGGATTCTTTCCAGACATGACTTACAATCAGTTGTATATGGAGTACAGACTCCCCGAAGGTATGGAGCAAACCCGTGTGCAGCGTGATTTGGACAGCATTCAGTCGCTGCTGCGCCAATGCCCTGACGTGACCCATATCGTGTCTTCAACCGGTGGTACGCCATCAAGATATAACCTTGTGCGCAGCATTGCTACCCCCACGTTATCATATGGTGAACTTATTATTGATTTCAAAGATGCTGATGCACTGGTGAAAAACATGGAAAGTTTGCAAACTCAAATCAGTGAGCGCTTCCCCGATGCTTACGTCAAACTGAAACGTTACAATCTGATGTACAAGAAATACCCCATCGAGGCACGATTCTCTGGTCCAGATCCCGCTGTTCTTCATCAACTCGCCGACTCTTGTCGGGCTGCCATGATACGTACGGGCGTTGTACGTCTCATCACTACAGACTGGGCTCCACCGGTGCCTATACTGGTGGCTGACTATAATCAGCAGAACGCACGTCAGCAGGGACTCTCACGTCAGGAGGTCGGTACCACTCTGTTGAGTGCCACCGATGGCATACCTGTTGGCTCATTCTATGATGGCATACACAATCAGCCCATTTATCTGAAGACTCTTGATGCTGACGGAAAGCCTATCGATGACCTTAGCGAAGCCAGTGTTTTCAGCCTATTACCCAATTTTGTCAGTGTGGCAAATCGTGAAACTCTGGAGGGTGTAATTTCTGGTAGGTTAAGAGTGCCCGACCTTTTAGAGCACATGCTTGCCAGTACACCGCTGCGACAGGTGGGTGATGGCGTCAAAGTTGAGTGGGAAGACCCGTTGGTCATCCGTTTTAACGGTCAGCGTGCCCAGCGCGTACAGTGCTCACCTGTTGAGGGTATGGGCACAGAGGCTGCACGGCAAGTGGTGGATGCAGAATTGCAGAAGATGCAGTTACCAGAGGGTTATACCCTCTCGTGGGCTGGTGAGAAGGAGGCTTCTGACCACTCAAAGCAGTATCTCTTCAAGAATTTCCCCTTATCCATCATCCTCATGATTGTCATTCTCATCATGCTCTTCAAGGACTACAAAACGCCAACCATCCTTTTCTGCTGTATCCCGATGATTCTTATCGGTGTCATCCCTGCCGTACTGGTTTCTGGCACAACCTTCGGGTTTGTGGCAATAGTGGGTGTGCTCGGACTAATCGGCATGATGTTGAAAAACGGCATAGTGCTGATGGATGAGATAAAACTGGAGATAAGCGAAGGGAAGCCACCGCGTCAGGCTCTTATCGACTCTTCGCTCTCGCGCCTGCGCCCTGTCATGATGGCTGCATCCACCACCATCCTCGGTATGGTGCCTCTGTTGCCCGATGCCATGTTTGGTTCTATGGCAGCCACAATTATGGGTGGTCTCTTCATGGGTACCATCATCACCCTTATTATTATCCCTGTTCTCTATGCACTCTTTTTCCATATAACAGACTAAAATGAAACGATTTACAATATTATTTTCCGCAGTGTTCTTCACGCTGTTTGTTTCGGCTCAGATTCTCTCGCTCGACAGTTGCATCAGTATGGCACTCAGAGCGAATCGACAGATTGAGAATGCACGCCTGCTAACTCGCCAGCGCGATTACACTATGGCATCTATGAAGGCTAACTTCCTGCCTAATTTCAAAGTGTCGGCACGAGACCTCTATAGTTCTGCGGATGGCTCGCTCAATCTCTCTTCGGGTTATCTGCCAACTTTCATCCCAGGCACTGATGGTACCATGCAACCGAATGTCATGACCAATCCTGCTACAGGGCAACCCATGATGCAAGCAGATGGTGTAACACCAGTTTTTCAGCAATACGCCTACTTCCCTGGAAAGGAATACAAATATAAGATAGGAAATGTTATACTGACTGGTATCTCTGTGGAACAGCCAATCTATATGGGTGGCAAGATTACTGCTGGCTACAAGATGAGCCAGTTGGCAAGTAGCATGGCAAGACAGAATGAACGGCTTACTAAGGCTCAGGTCATTGTCAATACAGAGGAGGCCTATGCTCTACTTGTGCGTGCTACGGAAATGCGTGTTGTCGCTTTGCTGTATGACAGTCTGTTACAAACGCTTAAGCATGATGTTGTGGCGGCACGTGCTCACGGCTTGGCTTCATACAATGATGTGCTCAAGGTGGATGTGAAGAAGAATGAGGCGGAACTGCAACTGCATCAGACCGAGAATGCTCTGCGACTGGCACGTATGAATTTGTGTCGGCAGATAGCATTGCCGTTAGACACCCCAATAGATGCAGTTACACAATCTCCCTCTCAAGTTGAGACAGGAACAGAGTTTGTTGCTGCTGGCATAGATTTCCAGACGATGCGCCCTGAGGCAATAATGTTAGACCAAAAGGTGCAATTAGCAGATCAGAAGGTGCGCATTGAACGGGCAGAATTTCTTCCACAAGTTGGGATTATGGCAGGATATAGTTACCTTTATGGTGTTAAAGTGAACGAGAGCCATCTATTTGACGTTGGTAACTTTGCAGCATTGCTTAATGTAAGCATCCCTCTGTACCATTTCGGCGAGGGGCGCAACAAGGTGCGTGCAGCACGTATGGAGGCGGAACAGGCTCGTGTGGAGCAACAGGACATGTTGGATCAGATGCGGCTCGAAGTAACCCGTGAAGCGAACAACGTAGATGAGGCCCGTTTGGAACTGGAGGTCACTACCCGCAGTTTGGAGCAAGCCACAGAGAACCTCCGCATGGCACGCAAAAGTTATGATGCAGGTATGGAGTCTCTGTCCGACCTTCTTGAGGCTCAGACTCTTTATCAGAAAGCCTTGGCAAGCCAGGTGGAAGCTCGTTGCCAACTTTCGCTCGCTATAACGAGATATCGTAAGGCAACAGGACAGTTATAGATTCAAGTTTGTGCTACATGGAATTCTTGTTCGACTTGCGGTATTCAATGGGTGTGAAACCCGTTAGACGCTTGAAATAACGGGAGAAGTGGGATGGTTCAGCGAACGACATACGCTCACTGATTTCGTTGAGCGTAGTTGTGCTGTGCAGTAGCATCACCTTGATGCGGGCGATGGTGGCCTCGTCTATCCACTCGTGGGCGGTGCGATGGCTCACCTCCATGATGATGTTACCTAAATATTGCTTGCTCAGACAGAGTTTGTCTGCGTAAAAGTTGAGTGTGCGCTGGCTGTCGCAGTGCTCGGCCACGAGACTAAGGAACCTATTGAACACTGCCACGTTCCTTGGCTGGTGGTTCCCATAATTCTGCTTGTCACGTTTTGAGAGGTCTGTAATGAGGCTGAGAATGGCTACCAACAAATGGTCGCGGCTGGATTCGAAATCGGTGTGGATGACCTTCCACAGAGTGTTGAGCATGGTCTGCAGGAGTTCAAATACAGCCTCGTCAAGGTATAGTAATAGGTTGTTCATACGATGGGTGAAAAGTAGAGGAATTTGGTCACCGAACAACCTGCGCAGCAACTCGTCGTTCACGTGGATGACTTGCATGTCGAAGTTCTCCGTGCGTCTGTTTTCTTGCATGATGCTCTCTGGCGAAGCCACCAATAGGAGGCCTTTTGTCAGGTGGTACTGCCGCAAGTTAACTGTCACGTCCTGTTCACCACTCGTGACGATGCCGATGTGCAGTTGGTCTATTTGGAATGGCCTTCCGCTGCTAAATACTCTTGAAGACCGGTCGCCCAAACGACGGATGAAAAGCAGTCCGTCGCTAGTTCGTTGTCCACAGTCCTGATTATCATACAGGTCATGCATAAAGTGGCTCGTTACCCGTTGTAGTGTTTTATCACTCATCTTGTTTCAGCAATTATGGCGCAAAGATAATAAAATTCTGCCAATAATCGCCGATGATATATTCCAATCATTCTTTTATGGATTTTTTTCTTGATGCGTTGCCGAAAAAGTCGTATCTTTGTCGCCGCAATATTTCGAGAACGTGCTGAATATTGCTACATATATAATAATGTGTAATGAAGAGAAGTTACTATAGCATTGCCATTGAGCGTTATTTCAGTACGCCGATTCCTTATTTCTTGATAGGAACGGTGCCATTGATGTTGTATGGCTACTATGAAAGTGATGTGTGGTTCTGGGTGGGAATTGTGCTGACTGTGGCTGTATTTGCGGTGAATCATCTCGTGGTGCATTCGCTGACCAGCACATTCGGTCTCTATGCCACAAAGAAGCAGGTGGATTATGTGAGTCATTTCTGCGTGGGTAAGAATGAGGTGTTCTCGGAACAGGAAAGTTGTACACTGATGAACATGATTGCAGAGCAGTATGGCAACTCGCACATAAACATTGACGACTACATCAATTATATCAATCGACAATTGGAAGAGAAGTCGAATAAAGGTAATGCTGAGGCAACTTATTGGCTGGGTATTTATCACCGCATTTTGGGTGAGGCCGACAACCATAATAAGGTGGCGCGTGAGTTGATCGAAAAATCAGCGAATATGGGTTTTGAACGTGCCCAAAAACTGCAAGAACGGGCAAGAAAATGGATATAATTGCCTGTTTTTGTGAAAAAAATGCTGTAAAGTTTTGTGTTTAAAGAAATTTGCCGTAATTTTGCCGACCGTTGGGAAAATCCCAGCGGTTTTTAACGTTATTTTATAAACATTTTCTAAAAAGAATTGTAATGATTATTGTACCTGTAAAAGAGGGCGAGAACATTGAAAGAGCTCTCAAAAAGTTCAAGAGAAAGGCTGAAAAGACTGGCATCATTAAGGAAGTTCGCAACCGTAAGCAGTTCAACAAGCCATCTGTTGTGAAGCGCGAGAAGATGCAGCATGCCATCTATGTGAACAAACTCCACCAAGAAGAGGAGTAAAAATCCGTTGAGGGCGTAAAAGTCTTGAGAAATCAAGAAAAAAAGAAAGATTAACAAAGTTTTCAGTCGAAAATTTTGTCGTTTGACTAAAATGTCCTAAATTAGTCGCAGAAAACGACGAGACATGGAATTGTGGACTGATTCTTTTCTGGAATATCTGGGTGCAGAACGAAATTATTCGAAGGCAACCATCGAATCTTATGCGAAAGACTTGTCGATGTTTCAGACATTCCTCGAGGGACTGACCCCAGACGCTTCATGGACTGCCGTTGAGGCAAATGATGTGAGGGAATGGGTGATTTACCTGCTGGACGAGCAGAAAATGTCAGCCGCTTCGGTCAATCGGAAACTGAGTGCCTTGCGCACCTTCTACAAATATCTGCGTAGAGTGGGGCGAGTGAACATCAATCCGATGGAAAAAGTGGTTGCTCCGAAGAAGAAACGCCCCTTGCCATATTTTGTGAGGGAGTCGGAAATGGACAGGCTGCTCGAACTGACCGCAGAGGACAGAAGTTTCGAGGGCATCAGAAACAGGCTTATCCTGATGATGTTTTATGAAACGGGAATCAGACGCGCAGAGTTGCTCGGCATGACAGACGCCAATGTGGATATGGTTGCCAAGCAAGTCAAGGTGACGGGAAAACGTAACAAACAACGTATCGTTCCGTTTGGCGAAGAGTTGGAGTGTGAGATTGATGCCTATTGGACGGCTCGAGAAGAGTTGCTGGGGCAGAAACATTTCCCTACATTGTTCGTGACCGAAGAGGGAACCGCAATGTCAGAGACGCAGATCTCGAGAATCGTGAAGGAAAACCTGTCGAAGGTGACCACCATCAAGAAAAGAAGTCCTCATGTGCTTCGCCACTCGTTTGCCACGGCAATGCTGAACAACAATGCCGATTTGACTTCTATCCAGAAGTTGCTCGGACATGAAAGCGTTGCTACGACAGAAATCTACACACATGTCTCGTTCGAAGAACTGAAAAGTGAATATAAGAATGCGCATCCGCGCAAGTAAAAATATTGTTCAACTTAAATATCAGTGACTATGGACATTAATGTAAAGACAATCAAATTCGACGCAACAGACAAATTGCAAGACTTCATTCAGAAGAAAGTTGGAAAATTGGATAAGTATTGCAATGATATAAGAAAGGTTGAGGTGTCATTAAAGGTCGTGAAACCAGAGACGGCGATGAACAAGCAGGCAAGCCTGACAGTAGTGCTGCCAAAAACGGAGTTATTTGCCGAGAAGATTTGCGACACATTTGAAGAAGCAGTAATGGAATCGCTGGCTGCAATTGAAAAACAGCTCGGCAAATACAAAGAAAAACAGACAAATATTTAAAAAAGTCTGTAAAAAAGTTTTGCATTTGCAAAATAATGCCTAAATTTGCACCCGTTTCGCATGGATTCGTCTGTGCGAACGGTTTTATAAGCCTCTTTAGCTCAGTTGGCCAGAGCACGTGATTTGTAATCTCGGGGTCGTTGGTTCGAATCCGACAAGAGGCTCAAAGAATCAAAAAAGAGACTTTGGCGGTTCGGCGCAAGTCCATCCGACAAGAGGCTCAAAAAGAGGGAATACACATTTATATATTTATAAGGAGAAAGTGCTTCGAGCACTGACAAGCTGTTATAGCTCAGCGGTAGAGCACTTCCTTGGTAAGGAAGAGGTCCTGAGTTCAAGTCTCAGTAACAGCTCTCCTCGTGATATAGAATAATGACAAAAGAGAACAATAAAAACAAATTAATAACTCTAAAGAATATTTTTTAGCTATGGCAAAAGAAACATTCGTTCGTACCAAACCACACGTAAACATCGGTACGATTGGTCACGTTGACCACGGTAAGACTACTCTTACTGCTGCTATCACTACAGTGCTTGCTAAGCAAGGCCTTTCTGAAGTTAAGTCTTTCGATCAGATCGACAACGCTCCAGAAGAGAAAGAGCGTGGTATCACTATCAACACTGCACACGTGGAGTATGAGACTGCAAAGCGTCACTACGCTCACGTTGACTGTCCTGGACACGCCGACTATGTGAAGAACATGGTAACTGGTGCTGCTCAGATGGACGGTGCTATCATCGTGGACGGTCCTATGCCTCAGACTCGTGAGCACATCCTGCTCGCTCGTCAGGTGAACGTGCCTCGTTTGGTTGTGTTCATGAACAAGTGTGACATGGTTGACGATGAGGAAATGCTTGAACTCGTTGAGATGGACATGCAGGATCTCCTCGCTCAGTATGACTTCGAGGCAGAGACTCCTATCATCCGTGGTTCTGCTCTTGGTGCCCTCAATGGTGTTAAGGAGTGGGAAGACAAGGTAATGGAGTTGATGGATGCTTGCGACACTTGGATTCAGGAGCCTGTTCGTGACATCGATAAGCCATTCTTGATGCCTGTTGAGGACGTGTTCTCAATCACAGGTCGTGGTACAGTGGCTACTGGTCGTATCGAGACTGGTGTTGTTAAGGTTGGTGACGAAGTTCAGCTCCTCGGTCTTGGTGAGGACAAGAAGTCTGTCGTTACTGGTGTCGAGATGTTCCGTAAGATCCTCGAAACTGGTGAGGCTGGCGATAACGTAGGTCTGCTCCTCCGTGGTATCGATAAGAAGGAAGTGAAGCGTGGTATGGTGATCACTCACCCTGGAGTTATCACTCCTCACAAGGGCTTCAAGGCATCTATCTACGTCCTCAAGAAGGAAGAAGGTGGTCGCCACACTCCATTCAAGAACCACTATCGTCCACAGTTCTACCTCCGTACAATGGACTGTACTGGTGAAATCGCTCTTCCAGACGGAATCGAGATGGTGATGCCAGGTGACAACGTTGAGATCAAGGTTGAACTCATCTACCCTGTTGCCATCAACGTAGGTCTTCGTTTCGCTATCCGCGAAGGTGGCCGTACCGTTGGTTCTGGTCAGATTACAGAGGTTTTTGATTAATCGTTTGATTAACAATACTCAAGATATGGTGTCAGGTGGCATTCTTGTCGCTTGACACCTAATCTACGGGAATAGCTCAGTTGGCAGAGCACTGGTCTCCAAAACCAGGTGTCGGGAGTTCGAGCCTCTCTTCCCGTGCAAAAATCATGTAAGAATATGAATAGTATTATCACATATTGCAAAGAATCCTACGATGAACTTGTTCATAAGGTGACTTGGCCAACCAACAAAGAGTTGACCGCACAGGCGATACTTGTATTATCTGCTTCCATCATTATCGCCCTGTTGGTCTTTGTTGTGGATACTGCTTTCGAGGAGTTGATGAAACTCGTTTATTCACTCTTTAATTAATTGTTAGGAGGAATATGGCAGAATCAGAAGTAAGAATTGATGAGAAAACAGGTCTGAAGATTTGGGCGAACAAATCTAAAGAAACACCTGTTTTGAGATGGTATGTCCTCAAAGCCATCAGTGGTAAAGAGGCTTCAGTCAAGGAATACATTGAACTTGACATGAAGAATCACGGTTATGAGGATAGAGTGTCTCAGGTTCTCATCCCTCAGGAAAACATCATTAAGGTAGGTGCTAACAATAAGCGCATACCAGCCAAGAGGAATCTTCTTCCAGGCTATGTTCTTGTAGAGGCTGCTCTCGATGGCGAGATTACACACATGCTTCGCAATACACCTAATGTGCTCGGTTTCCTTGGTGGCACTGATAAGCCTTCTCCTGTCCGTCAGGCAGAGGTGAACAGGATGCTGGGTCTTGGAGCAGAAGCAGAGGAGGTAACTGCGGATGCAGTTGTCAATGTTGATTTTCTGGTGGGAGAATCTGTCAAAGTGAATGATGGACCTTTCACCGGTTTCGATGGTGTTATCGAAGAAGTCAATGCTGACAAGCAAAAACTCAAGGTTTCGGTCAAGATTTTCGGACGCGTTACACCGCTCGAATTGGCCTTTACGCAGGTTTCAAAGGAACTTGCCTGATGTTACGCAGACAAGGTCTTTTTATCGTTAAATTATTAAATACAGAATTAAAAAATGGCTAAAGAAGTTGCTGGATTAATCAAATTGCAGATTAAGGGCGGTGCCGCTAATCCATCCCCTCCAGTAGGCCCTGCATTGGGTTCTAAGGGAATCAACATCATGGATTTCTGTAAAGCATTCAACGCCAGAACTCAGGATAAAGCGGGAAAAGTTCTTCCTGTTGTTATCACTTACTATGCTGATAAGTCTTATGATTTCGTTGTCAAGACTCCACCTGCTGCTATTCAGTTGATGGAGGCTGCTAAGGTAAAGAAGGGTTCTGCAGAACCTAACCGTAAGAAGGTTGCCGAGGTGACATGGGATCAGATTCGTACTATCGCAGAAGATAAGATGCCTGATTTGAATTGCTTTACAATTGAGTCTGCAATGTCTATGATTGCAGGTACAGCAAGAAGTATGGGTATTAAAGTAAAAGGAGAATTCCCTGGTAAATAATTAAAAATTCAATCAAATGAGTAAACTATCAAAAAATCAGAAAGCAGTTGCTGACAAGGTTGAAGCAGGGAAGGAATACACGCTTGCAGAGGCATCTCAGTTGGTGAAGGACATCACTTTCACCAAGTTTGATGCATCGCTTGACATTGACATCCGTCTTGGTGTTGACCCTCGTAAGGCAAACCAGATGGTGCGTGGTGTCGTGTCTCTCCCTAACGGAACAGGCAAGGAAGTTCGTGTCCTTGCACTCGTTACTTCTGACCAGGCTGCTGCTGCTACAGAAGCAGGTGCTGACTATGTTGGTCTTGAAGAGTATATTGACAAGATCAAGGGTGGTTGGACTGACATTGACGTGATCATCACTATGCCATCATGCATGGGTAAGATTGGTGCTCTCGGTCGTGTTCTCGGTCCTCGTGGTTTGATGCCAAACCCCAAGAGCGGCACTGTGACTATGGACGTTGCTAAGGCTGTCCGTGAGGTGAAGCAGGGTAAGATTGATTTCAAGGTTGACAAGACTGGTATCGTTCACGCTTCCATCGGTAAGGTTTCATTCTCTGCCGAGAAGATTGCTCAGAACGCTCAGGAGTTCATCAACACGATCATCAAACTCAAGCCTGCTACAGCGAAGGGTACTTACATCAAGAGCATTTATCTTTCAAGTACTATGAGTAAGGGTATCAAGATTGACCCTAAGTCTGTTGAATCATAAATTTAGATCAGAATCATGAAGAAAGAAGATAAAGCTTTATTGATTGATAGCCTTGTTGAGAAAATCAACAACTATCCGCATTTCTACATTGTAGATGTAACGGCTCTTGACTCTCAGACTACAAGCGACCTTCGTCGTGCATGTTTCAAGAATGACATCAAACTTCAGGTTGTGAAGAACACACTCTTTATCAAGGCTCTTGAGAGAGTGGGTAACTCTGAATTTGAGGCTTTGAAGCCAATCCTCAAGAATACGACTGGTATTATGTTCTGTCAGGTTGCTAACCAGCCTGCTAAACTGATCAAGTCTTTCGGTAAGGATCATGGTGACATGCCTGCACTGAAGGGTGCATACGCTGAGGAAAGTGTTTACATCGGAGCAGACCAACTCAGTGCTCTCGCATCCATCAAGAGCAAGAACGAACTCATCGCAGAGGTTGTTTCTATGCTCGAAGGTCCTGTCAACAGTGTGCTTTCAGCACTCGATGGTGGCACGACTATCCATGGATTGCTTGACGCAATTGAGAAGAAGGGTGAGTAATCCCCGCATCCTGTCGAAAATCAGTAAACAATCATTGCTGGTTTTCCCGGAATCAAACAAAAATTAAAAAATAATAGTAACACATAAAAAACATTTAAGAAAATGGCAGATGTTAAAGCTATCGCTGAAGAGTTGGTTAACTTGACAGTGAAAGAAGTAAGTGAACTTAAGACTATCCTCAAGGATGAGTACGGAATTGAGCCTGCTGCTGCAGCTGTTGCTGTTGCTGCTGGTCCTGCAGCTGGTGGTGAGGCTGCTGCTGAAGAGAAGACTTCATTCGATGTTGTTCTCAAGAGCGCAGGTGCTGCTAAGCTCGTAAAGGCTGCTAAGGAAGCTCTTGGTCTCGGTCTTAAGGAGGCTAAGGATCTTGTTGACGGTGCTCCTTGCAATGTTAAGGAAGGCGTTGATAAGGCTACAGCAGAAGCAGTTAAGGCAGCCCTCGAGGCAGCTGGCGCTGAGATTGAGATTAAGTAAGTTATCACCTTTGAATACGATGGTTAAGAATCCTCAGGTTGAGGGTTCTTAACCTTTTTGTGTCTTTTAGGATTCCTCTCCTGCTATCAGATGTCTAATGCTTAACGTTAGGCAATCTATCATTATAATCTGAATTATTTTTCAAATCAAATATACAAGATGTCTCAAATCATCAACAACCGAGTAAACTTTGCAACCGTAAAGAACCCGATGCCATATCCTGACTTCTTGGACGTGCAACTCAAGTCGTTCAGGGATTTTCTTCAGTTGGACACTCCACCTGAGAAGCGTAAGAAGGATGGACTTTACAAGGTCTTTGCAGAGAATTTCCCCATCGCAGACACTCGCAATAACTTTGTGCTTGAGTTCTTGGATTACTATATCGACGCTCCACGCTATTCTATTGAAGAGTGTTTGGAACGTGGTTTGACCTATAGTGTTCCATTGAAGGCAAAACTCAAACTTTATTGCTCAGACCCAGACCATGAGGATTTCGACACCGTCATTCAGGATGTGTTTCTGGGGTCGATTCCTTATATGACAGACAACGGAACGTTCGTGATCAATGGTGCCGAACGTGTTGTCGTATCTCAGTTGCACCGTTCTCCTGGCGTGTTCTTCGGTTCAAGCGTTCACGCTAACGGTACTCCTCTTTTCTCTGCTCGTATCATCCCATTCAAGGGTTCTTGGATTGAGTTTGCTACCGACATCAACAATGTGATGTACGCTTACATCGACCGCAAGAAGAAATTGCCAGTGACGACACTTCTTCGTGCTATCGGATTTGAGAATGATAAGGACATCCTTGACATCTTCAATCTTTCTGATGAGATTAAGGTGAATGCCACGAATCTCAAGAAGGCAAAAGGTCGTAAACTCGCTGCTCGTATCCTCCAGTCTTGGAATGAGGACTTTGTGGATGAAGATACTGGTGAAGTTGTTTCTATCGAGCGTAACGAGATTGTGGTTGACCGTGACAATGTCATTGACGATGATGTCATTGAGAAAATTCTTGATTCAGGTGTTGAGACAATTCTTGTGCAGCGTGAAGATGCTAACACGGCAGACTTCTCTATTATTTTCAACACTCTTCAGAAAGACCCAAGTAATTCAGAGAAGGAGGCAATCACTTATGTATATCGCCAACTTCGTAATGCAGACCCTGCCGATGATGCTTCTGCTCGTGAAGTGATCAATGGCTTGTTCTTCTCAGACAAGCGTTATGACCTTGGCGATGTGGGTCGTTATCGCATCAACCGAAAGTTGAATCTTTCTATTGACCCAGAGATTCGTGTTCTGACGAAAGAAGACATCATCGAGATTATCAAGTATCTCGTTGAGTTGGCTAATTCAAAGGCTGTTGTCGATGATATCGACCACCTCTCCAACCGTCGTGTACGTACAGTCGGTGAGCAACTCTCCAACCAGTTTGCCAGTGGTCTTGCTCGTATGAGTCGTACCATTCGTGAACGTATGAATGTGCGTGACAATGAGGTGTTCTCTCCAACGGACTTGATCAACGCAAAGACCATTTCAAGCGTCATCAATTCCTTCTTCGGAACAAACCCATTGTCTCAGTTCATGGATCAGACCAACCCACTTGCCGAGGTTACTCACAAGCGTCGTCTTTCAGCCCTTGGTCCTGGTGGTCTGTCTCGTGAACGTGCAGGTTTCGAGGTTCGTGACGTGCACTATACGCACTACGGTCGTTTGTGCCCTATCGAGTCTCCTGAAGGTCCAAACATCGGTCTGATTTCTTCTCTTTGTGTTTATGCAAAGATTAATGATCTTGGCTTCATTGAGACACCTTATCGCAAGGTGATTGATGGTGTGGCTGATATCAATAATGATCATATTGTTTATCTTTCTGCAGAGGAAGAAGAAAACAAGATTATAGGACAAGGGAATGCGCCATTGAAGGATGATGGTCATTTCATCCGTAAGGTTGTGAAGTGCCGTCAGGATGCCGACTATCCAGTGGTTCCGCCATCAGAGGTTGACTACATGGACGTGGCTCCTCAACAGATTGCATCTATTGCAGCAGCACTGATTCCTTTCTTGGAACACGACGATGCTCACCGTGCACTCATGGGCTCTAACATGATGCGTCAGGCAGTTCCTTTGATTCGTACGGAAGCTCCTATTGTCGGTACCGGCATTGAGAAGCAGGTGTGTGAGGATTCACGTACCATGATTGTTGCAGAAGGTGATGGTGTGGTTGAATATGTTGATGCAACAACCATCCGCATTCTCTATAACCGTACAGAAGATGAGGAGTTCGTAAGTTTCGAACCGGCACTGAAAGAATATAAGATTCCCAAGTTCCGTCGTACCAACCAGAACATGACCATAGACCTCCGTCCTATCTGTGACCGTGGTCAGAAGGTGAAGAAGGGTGATATCCTGACAGAAGGTTATGCGACTGAGAATGGTGAGTTGGCATTAGGTCGCAACCTCCTTGTGGCATACATGCCGTGGAAGGGTTACAACTATGAGGATGCTATTGTGCTGAACGAACGTGTTGTTCGTGAAGACCTCCTTACCTCAGTTCATGTGGATGAATACTCACTCGAGGTGCGTGAAACCAAGCGTGGTGTAGAGGAACTTACTGCCGACATTCCAAACGTCAGCGAGGATGCAACCAAAGATCTCGATGAGAACGGTATTGTTCGTGTCGGTGCTCGCATTGAGCCAGGTGACATTCTCATTGGTAAGATTACGCCAAAGGGCGAGTCAGATCCCACCCCAGAAGAGAAACTGCTTCGTGCCATCTTTGGTGACAAGGCTGGTGATGTGAAGGATGCTTCTCTCAAGGCGACCCCATCTCTTGCCGGTGTCGTGATTGATAAGAAACTCTTCTCTAAGGCTATCAAGACTCGTGCTTCGAAGGCTGAGGACAAGAAGATTCTGCCGAAGTACGATCAGGAGTATCAAGACAAGATGGATGGTCTGAAGGAAATCCTCATTGACAAGATTCTTACACTGACAAAGGGTAAGACTTCTAAAGGCGTGAAGGATTATATGGGTGCCGACATCATCCCTGCAGGTGCCAAGTTCATTGCAGGTGCTCTCCACAACATCGATTATACAGCCGTTCAGTTGTCTGGATGGACAAAGGATGAGCATACCAATGATCTGATTCGTCAGTTGGTCATTAACTACCTCAAGCAGTACAAGATTCTGGCTGCTGAACTTCATCGTAAGAAGTTCGCCCTTACTATTGGTGATGAACTCCCATCTGGTATCATCCAGATGGCAAAGGTTTACATTGCCAAGAAGCGTAAGATGGGTGTGGGTGATAAGATGGCAGGTCGCCACGGTAACAAGGGTATCGTGTCAAAGATTGTTCGTCAGGAAGATATGCCATTCCTTGAGGATGGAACTCCTGTGGATATCGTGCTTAACCCGCTGGGTGTGCCTTCACGTATGAATATCGGTCAGATCTTCGAGACCGTGTTGGGTGCAGCCGGTAAGAAACTTAATGTCAAGTTCTCTACGCCAATCTTCGATGGTGCTCGTCTGGAAGACCTTTGTGAATGGACTGACAAGGCAGGACTTCCACGCTATGGTCGTACTTACCTCTACAATGGTGAGACTGGTCTTCGTTTTGACCAACCGGCAACTGTCGGTGTGACCTACATGCTGAAACTCGGTCACATGGTTGAGGACAAGATGCACGCACGCTCTATCGGTCCTTACATCACTCAGCAGCCACTTGGTGGTAAAGCCCAGTTTGGTGGTCAGCGTTTTGGAGAGATGGAGGTGTGGGCACTCGAGGCATTCGGTGCTGCTCACGTTCTTCAAGAGATCCTTACGATTAAGTCAGATGATGTCAACGGCCGCAGTAAGGCTTATGAAGCCATTGTGAAGGGCGACCCAATGCCAACTCCTGGCATTCCTGAGTCACTCAACGTGCTCCTTCACGAACTTCGTGGTCTTGGTCTTAGCATCTCATTGGATTAATAAATATCATCGGTCATACGGTCGTGCGGTCGTGCGGTCATGCGGTTCCTCAAACCGTAAAACCTCAAACCGTAAAACCTCAAACCGTAAAAACAGATATATATAACATGGCTTTTAAGAAAGAATCAAAAATCAAAAATAATTTCACCAAGATTACCATCAGTCTTGCTTCTCCAGAGGAAATTCTCGAGAACAGTTATGGTGAGGTGCTGAAGCCAGAAACCATCAATTACCGCACTTACAAGCCCGAGCGCGATGGTCTCTTCTGCGAACGTATCTTTGGTCCGACCAAGGACTATGAGTGCCATTGCGGCAAGTACAAGCGCATTCGCTATAAGGGTATCGTCTGCGACCGATGCGGTGTGGAGGTGACGGAGAAGAAAGTGCGCCGTGAGCGTACGGGTCACATTGCACTCGTTGTGCCAGTTGCTCACATCTGGTATTTCCGTTCACTGCCTAACAAGATTGGCTATCTTCTTGGTCTTCCAACAAAGAAACTCGACGCTGTCATCTATTACGAGCGTTACATCATCATTCAGGCAGGTGCTGCAGAGGATGCAGATAAGAACATTCTTGACGGTGAACTCCTTTCTGAAGAAGAGTATTACGACATTGTTGACAACCTCGACCCCAATAATGAGTTGCTCCCAGACGAGGATCCCAACAAGTTCATCGCAATGATGGGTGCTGAGGCCATTGAGTATATGCTCAAGCGCATCGACCTTGACCACCTTGCTAACGAACTGCGTGCAGCAGCCGATAAGGATGGTTCAGTTCAGCGTAAGACAGAGGCACTCAAGCGTCTACAGGTGGTGGAATCTTTCCGCGCCAGCAAGGGCAAGAGCCGTCCAGAGTGGATGATTATGCACAATATTCCTGTGACACCTCCAGACCTCCGTCCGCTCGTGCCACTGGATGGTGGACGTTTTGCCACTTCCGACCTCAACGACCTTTATCGTCGTGTCATCATCCGTAACAACCGACTCAAGCGACTCATTGAGATTAAGGCTCCAGATGTCATCCTCCGCAACGAGAAGCGTATGCTTCAGGAGGCTGTCGATTCTCTCTTCGACAACTCTCGCAAGAGCAGTGCCGTGAAGAGTGAGAGCAACCGTCCTTTGAAGTCTCTCTCTGATGCCCTCAAGGGTAAGCAGGGACGTTTCCGTCAGAACCTCCTCGGTAAGCGTGTTGACTATTCTGCACGTTCTGTGATTGTGGTGGGTCCTGAACTCAACATGGGTGAGTGCGGTCTGCCTAAACTGATGGCAGCAGAACTTTACAAGCCATTCGTGATTCGCAAACTCATTGAGCGTGGTATCGTGAAGACTGTAAAATCTGCCAAGAAGATTGTTGACCGTCGTGACCCTGTTGTTTGGGACATCCTCGAATATGTGATGAAAGGTCATCCAGTGCTCCTCAACCGTGCACCTACGCTGCACCGTCTGGGTATTCAGGCATTCCAGCCTCGCATGATTGAAGGTAAGGCCATCCAACTTCATCCACTCGCATGTACAGCATTCAACGCAGACTTCGACGGTGACCAGATGGCAGTTCACCTTCCGCTTTCCAATGAAGCAATTCTTGAAGCACAACTCTTGATGCTTCAGTCACATAACATCCTCTCTCCAGCCAGTGGAGAACCTATCACCGTTCCTTCTCAGGACATGGTACTTGGTCTCTATTACATCTCCAAGATTCGTCCAGGAGCAAAGGGAGAGGGTCTTACTTTCTATGGTCCAGAGGAGGCAATCATTGCCTATAATGAAGGTAAGGTGGATGTACACGCGCAGATCAAGTGTGTTGTTCGTGATATTGACGAGAATGGCAATTTCTACAAGCATATTGTAGAAACGACTGTTGGTCGTATCATTATCAATGATGTAGTACCCGAAGAAATTGGCTTCGTCAATGAAGTTATCGGCAAGAAGGCGCTCAAAAAAGTCATCACTCGTGTGATCAAGAGTGTTGGTATGGCACGTGCCTGCGAGTTCCTCGATGGCATTAAGAACCTTGGTTACAGCAAGGCATACGAGGGTGGTCTGTCCTTCGTGCTTGATGATATCATCATTCCTGCAGAGAAAGAGCAGATTGTTCAGGATGGTCACGATGCCGTTGACCAAATCACCATGAACTATCAGATGGGTCTTATCACTGACAAAGACCGTTACCAGCAGGTAGTCGAGACTTGGACTAAGGTGAATGACTCACTCAAGAAGACCCTCATGAAGCAAATGACTGAGGCTGACCAAGGTTTCAATGCTGTCTTCATGATGCTTGACTCTGGAGCCCGTGGTTCTGCTGACCAGATTTCTCAGTTGGCAGGTATGCGTGGTCTGATGGCAAAGCCTCAGAAGGCTGGTGCTTCTGACAATAACATCATCGAGAACCCAATCCTTTCTAACTTTAAGGAAGGTATGTCCGTGCTCGAGTACTTCATCTCTACCCACGGTGCCCGTAAGGGTCTTGCCGATACCGCCCTCAAGACAGCCGACGCAGGTTATCTGACCCGTCGTTTGGTCGATGTTTCTCACGATGTCATTATCAACGAGGAAGATTGTGGTACGCTTCGTGGTCTGATTTGTACGGCTCTCAAGGATGGCGACCGTGTTGTGGCATCTTTGGCAGAACGTATCCTTGGTCGTGTTTCTGTTCACGACATTGTCAACCCGAAGACCAATGAACTTATCGTTGCCAGTGGTGAGGAAATCACGGATCGCATTGCAGCCGAAATTGAGTCATGCGGTATTGAGAGCGTTGAGATTCGTTCCGTTCTCACTTGCGAGAGCAAGAAGGGTGTCTGCATGAAGTGCTACGGACGTAACCTTGCTACCCAGCGTATGGTGCAGAAGGGTGAGGCTGTCGGTGTCATCGCTGCACAAGCCATCGGTGAACCTGGTACGCAGTTGACCCTCCGTACATTCCACGCTGGTGGTGTTGCAGGTAATGCGGCTGCTAATGCACAGATTAAGGCGAAGAACAAGTCTAAGATAGAAATTGACGAATTGCGTACTGTTGCACGTCCTACTGCTGAGCATCCTGAAGGTCAGGTGGTCGTAGGTCGTCTGGCAGAACTCCGCTTCCTCGATCTCAATACAGGCATCATCCTGTCAACTGTCCCAGTACCATATGGAGCAAATCTCTACGCCAAGTCTGGCGATACAGTTGAGGCTGGTCAGGTCATTGCTGATTGGGACCCATTCAACTCTGTCATCGTCACCGAATTCGATGGTGTGGCACAGTTCGAAGGTGTGAAGGAGGGTCTTACCTACCGTGTGGATGTCGATGAAACCACAGGTCTTCGTGACCTCATCGTTACAGAAGCAAAAGACCGTGCTGCAGTGCCATACTGCCACATCCTTGACAAGAAGGAGGGTGAACTGCTTCGTACCTATTCATTCCCAATCAATGGTCACATCATTGTGGAAGATGGTCAGAAACTCAAGGCTGGTGACATCCTTGTGAAGATTCCACGTTCTGTTGCCAAGGCTGGCGATATCACGGGTGGTCTTCCACGTGTGACCGAACTCTTTGAAGCACGTAATCCGTCTAACCCAGCCATCGTGGCAGAAATCGATGGTGAGGTAACTATGGGTAAGGTGAAGCGTGGTAACCGTGAAATCATCTTGACCTCCAAGGTGGGTGATGTTCGCAAGTACCTTGTTCCACTGTCCAAGCAAATTCTGGTGCAGGAGAACGACTATGTACGTGCCGGAACACCACTTTCCGACGGTGCTATCACGCCTGCTGACATCCTTGCTATCAAGGGTCCTACTGCAGTGCAGGAGTACATCGTGAACCAGGTGCAGGACGTTTATCGTATGCAGGGTGTGTCCATCAATGACAAGCACTTCGAGATTATCGTGCGTCAGATGATGCGCAAGGTGAAGATTGAAGATGCTGGTGATACTCGCTTCCTCGAAGAGGGTATCGTGGATAAACTTGACTTCCTGGAGGAGAACGATCGCATCTGGGGCAAGAAGTTTGTCATCGATGCAGGTGACTCAGAGACACTTGAACCAGGTATGATCATTACAGCCCGCAAACTCCGCGATGAGAACTCGATGCTGAAGCGTCGTGACCTCAAGTTGGTTCAGACCCGTGATGCCATCCCTGCTACTTCCGTACAGATTCTGCAAGGTATCACCCGTGCAGGTCTCGGTAGTAAGTCCTTCATGTCTTCTGCATCATTCCAGGAGACCACGAAGGTGCTTAACGAGGCTGCCATCTGTGGCAAGAGCGACTCACTCGAAGGCATGAAGGAGAATGTGATTTCTGGTCACCTCATTCCTGCAGGTACGGGTATGCGTGACTTTGAGAAGATCATTGTGGGTGCGAAGGAAGACTTCCAAACCATCGAGCGTCATCCATTTGATGCTGATATGGTGTTCTCTTCGTTCGACAACGACTTCTAAACAAAATACATAGATTCATAAAAGAAGGAGAGGATGTGTCCTATGGGCACATCCTCTCCTTTTGCTTTTTCCTTGCCTTTCATAGAAGAGTTTTTTTTGTGATAAGCAGTTTTTCCCCCAATCGTTTGCAGAGGTGTAGAAGATTGTTTATCTTTGCGACACAAAATACCTGCAACTTATGAAAAAGACTATTGTTTGGACGCTTGTGCTGTTGGTGGTGCTGGGCATCGCCGGATTTGTCGCATGGCGTTTCTGGCCTGTAGAGCCCATCAATTTGGAGAACTATACACCTTCGGAAGAATTCGAACCGGCTTATGAGGCAATGGAGGCAAAGTCACCTACATCGAGGAGACTGTGCGGGCGATGAATGCGCTGGAGGTGGCACAGTGTCAGTCGGAGGACTTCATGTCTTATCTAGAATATGTAGCAAAACAGGATTTTAGTCGTGTGGCACCCGAAGTGTTGGAACAAAAAAAGAAGTTGTTCCCCATCTTGCAGCGGCTGTATGAATTGCAGAAGGAGTACAAAGAACTGGACGACGTGTGGATGCTGATGCGGAGTGCCACAAGCGGAGCCACCACCTTTGCTTCGGAGGTGAATCCTGTGGGCATAATCGGCTCGATGCTGACGGGCGATGCCACCCTGAGCACCGTTTCGGTAGGCAGCGGCATGGACAAGGCGAAGACGGCGGCATTTGAAGAATATGAGAAGCAAAAGGAACTGAAACGTCAATTGGAACGGGAAATAGAGGCGGTGAGAATGTCCTATGTGGAGTATTTGGAGGACTATGCACCAGTTTATTATAAGTATATGCAGGAGTGGGATGCTTTGTGCTTGAAAAAGGATAAGGCATACATTGACCTGTATGGTGGGCAACCGATGGCGGCTTACAACCAGTCGCAGGAGATTCTGAAAGAGTATCCGACTAACCGTGAGGCATTGCTGCTGAAAGGACTGTCACTAATCCAAATGAGCAGTGAGGTTGGTAATTCTGAAATATTGTCCTCTTCTATGGAATATGACCTTTCGCAGAGTTTGAAGGGGGCTGATGAAGCCATTGCTTTGGCTGATTCTGTGCTTGCAGGAGTGGTAACCGAACATTCTGCTCCTGATGAACGGACTGAATTGCAGATGGAGGCAGAAGCCACCCTTGACCAATATGTGAAGCTCTATCCATCCCGTTCTGCCCCTGCTTTAGTGCTGAAGGGTTTGCTCTATCGCGAACAAGGAGAAATCGCCAAAGCCGTATCTTATTTCGACCAAGCATCGATGGAGTATCCACGACAGGCTGCGGCACTGACTGACCTGCTTGACAGTTACAAGGCGCGTACCTACCTAAACAAGTCTGCAGAAGGAAAGTATTTGCTGCGGCTCTACCGTTCTACGATGGAGGGCTTTGGTATTTTCAGCCCCAATCTGCTCAAGGCAAACTACTATGCCCAGAAAGGTGATACGCAGAAGAGCAAGGAGGAAATCTTTAACCATTTCTATCGTCGAGGCAATCAAGGTGTATATGACTGTCTGCTCAGCGACATGCAGTACTGTGAAGAGAACATGTACAGCAGTTTCAGGCAGATACTACTCGAACAGTCATTCCTTGATGTGGCAGTGGAGCCAACTACCAACTGGACGCTTGCCGATAAGGAAGATGAAATCAAGGTCACCATCAACAACCGTTCCGACATCGATTTGGAGAATGTGCGCATCTTCCTTTGCCTCCACTATACCGATATGTACAAGGATGAATACGATGTGCAGAAACTCCCTTCGGTCAATATCATCAAGCACAACGACAAGACCGAGATTGGCGTCGTGAAACTCAACTATGAAGACAAGAAATACAACGACATCACGCGCATTCGTGCCATCGCCATGACCGATGACAAGATTTGCTGGATTGACAACGTAAACTACAAGTACATGAAGGCTGCTCAGGCCGCAGGGAGCACCTCCCCATCCGGCAAGTTCGTGATGCCTGCCAAGCAGCAACTTCTTGAAGACTTCAATGTGGATAACGGTAAACTCCAATCCATCATCCAAGAAGGAATGAAGGTATATGGAACTGTGAGCGATGGTAATCTGTGGAACGATATGAAGCGCGATGTGAAGAACCTCGTGACAGGTAAGGATAAGAAACTGCGCATCGAACTGCCGCGCATCCTCACCCTCATCGATCCCGTATTCTCCCTCCATCAACTCAACGACAAGGATAAGGCGGTACGTCCATCAGAAAACTACCTCTCAGGCTCCAATATCCGTTTGAAGTTCGACTATGAACCCAAACAGGATGAAACCATCCCGCTCTACATCTACAGCGACTTTGCCAACTTCAGAATCACCATCAAATTTGAGGACGGAAAACCCGTGGTGAAGAAGGTGGAAATGATATAACTAACGAATAAACTTTGAAGGCTTGTCCTCCTTGTATATAAAAGCAAGGAGGACAAAACTCACGCTCTGTCCTCCCTTATTAAAAGTCCTCCTCCCTGCAACAGGTGTTGTTGAGAGGGGACACAGCACGCGCTCGTGCATTTTTCACCTATTAAATATTATTACTATTTGATTTTTTTCTTTTAGTTTTACTACTCATTTAATATGAATTTCTACTAACTGCTTCTTTGGGATCTCATAACCAATCTAACAAATTCTTATCTATCTTATGATTTATTCGCTATCTCATCAATTAGACGTGTGATAAATTCGCTACAAAGTAACGACTTTCTTTTGTATTAACATGCAAGAAAAGTCCAAATGGGTGAAAAAATAATGCAAACAAGCATAATAATGGTGTGTTTTGGATGATTTTCTTGTTGAATTGTACTTTTTTTTCATTAACTTAGCACCCGAAATGGGATTCTTGATTCTCGTTGTATTGTATTTTTCGTTCATTTTATTGTGTCATGTTGGCTATTCGTCATTATATCTTTTCCATTTGGCTCTTGTTTTCATGTGTGACTATTTTGTTCGCACAAGACACATCGTCTACGGGCGTAGTATCATCTCCATACGAAGTTTCTATAACATTTTCAAGTCTTTCGAAAGATAATGGGCTTTCGTCAAATACGGTACGTGCCTTATTGCAAGACAAGAAGGGATTTCTGTGGTTTGGTACGAACCGTGGATTAAACAATTATGATGGCTTGCGTATGTCGCAGATTGCAGGAACACATTCCATGTCTGTCTCAGCGTTGGCAGAATGTGGTGATACGATATGGGTCGGGACAGAAAATGGACTTTTTTTGTATTCACAAAGGACAGATGAGATAAAAAGATATGTGCTTGCAGAACAAATTTTGTCGCAAGAGAGTTTGGATGTTGTGGATTTGAAGATGGATCATCAAAATAAGTTGTGGATGGCAACACAAGGACTGGGCATTTTACGTATCGATCCCAAGAGTGGTGCATGTCATGTCATTCAAACCCCAGAACATGGAACTGCCTATGGACATCTTTATATTGATAAGAAGGGAAATGTGTGGGCATCCAGCAATGTCGGAAAGGCCAATCTGATCCGTTTCAATGCGTCCAAGAATCATTTTGAGGAATATCCATTATATTTGAAAGGCTCAGAAATTCCATTATATCTGCCTTGTGTTGCGATGTTAGAAGATATGTCTGGTTGGATGTGGCTGGGTGGATGGAACGGCGAGTTGGTTCGCTTCGATGCAGAAAATCATCGTGCAGAGATAATGTTCTCTTCGGCTGAGACCCAGATGCGTCATATTCATAGTGTCATGGAGTTGAAGGAAGGTTATTTGTTGTTGGGCAGTGATGAAGGTCTTGAAGTGGTGGATGTGCCAGGGATGAGGGTCAAACGGCATCATCGTGGCACACGACCGATGGGGATGATTAGTGACAACTTTGTTTATCCAATGATTCAGGACCGGGAGAGAGGTACATGGATAGGCACCTATTATGGGGGAGTGAATTATACGCATCCTACAATTAGTGATTTCACTTCTGTCGTAGAACAGCAGTCACAGGACAACAGTATTTCGACCTCGGTGTCGGGAAATGTCATCAACCACTTTTGTGAAGATCATCGCCACCGGCTATGGATTGCCAGTGATGATGGTGGTTTGTGTTATTATGATTCTTCGACTCATGCCTTTACCAAAGTGAGGCTTTTTGCCAATGAGGCTGAGAACAACCATGTGCATACTCTTAGTTTGAATGGCAATTATCTTTATGTGGGTACAGACTCGCAGGGTTTGTACATTCTTGATATGAACACGATGGAGGTGACCCATGTACCTACGATTAATGATGAAAATGGAGCATATTTGGATGTTACGTCTTATGCCATTTTCAGTGATAGCCAACACCGTATCTGGGTGGGTACGTGTCAAGAGGTTGGTGTCTTTTCTCTGGATTCACATACTCTTAGTGATGTTAAAAAAGTGGGAAAGCCCGTGATGGACATCAGGGAGGATCATGCCGGTGGGATTTGGATTGCGACGAACGGGAATGGTTTGTGGTATTATGGTACGAATCGGAAATGGAAACATTATGGTGGCGGTAAAGGTGCTTTTGTGACAGCCTATAGTCTTTGTGAAGATGCGCAGGGAGAACTATGGATCGGTATGGATAATGGTCTGTATCATTATCTTCCTAAGGAGGATCGGTTTGAAAAAGTTGCATTGGTGAAGAATGACATCTGTGTATATGGTGTCATGTCAGAGGAAGACCATCTTTGGCTTACCACTTCTGCTGGCATTTTGTGTTATTCATTGCAGCAAGGCAAGGTAACCCTAATTTATAAAGGTGGTGGCAACATTGTCAGTACAGACTTTCTACCAGATGCTATTTTCCGAGACTCTGATGGCAGAATATATATGGGCACTTCCAACGGATTCATTACTTTCCATCCGCAACAGATGCATCAGGTTGGTATAAAGCCTCAGGTGGTGTTTACGGGAATGGATGTGTTCAACTCTCCTGTTGCTGTGGGTAGTGAAATCTTACCAGAGCGACTCCCATATCTCAAGGAAGTGCATCTCAGTTATCGTGAGAATGTCTTTCGTATTTATTTCTCCGCAATGAGTTATATACAACCCTCCGATGTTCTTTACAGTTATTATCTTGAAGGGTTCGATGAAACTCCCACATCGGGCACTCAGGCCAGTGTGACCTATACCAATCTTGCTCCAGGTACCTATACCCTCCATGTTCGGGCTACAACCAGTTATGGCATGCAGTCAGATGATGCCACTTTGCGCATTGTTATCACGCCTCCGTTCTATTGGAACACCCCTGCCAAGACATTCTATCTGTTGATTATTGTTGCAATCATTTCTTTCTTGATACACCACTTGTTGAGAAAGAAGGAACTGAAACATGAGAAGGAGATGCAGAAACTGAATATCCAGAAAGAGCATGAAATACAGGAACTCAACACCCAACGGGAACAAGAAGTGCATGATGCTCGCATCAAGTTTATCACCATCAATGAGAAAGACCAGGCTTTTCTTGAACGAATGGAAGAGATTATCGAACAGAATTTCTCAAATCCAGACCTGTCTGTGGATTATATCGCCTCGGAATTGGGGGTGTCCCGCTCTGGACTTTTTGGTAAAATCAAGGCACTTGCCGACATCACTCCTAATGAAATGATTCAGATTATTCGCCTTAAACATGCTGCTTCTCTGTTGGTGACAGGCGATTATCGAGTGAATGAGGTGTGTTACATGGTGGGTTTCTCCAGCCCTTCCTATTTCGCCAAGTGCTTCCAAAAGCAGTACGGCTGTACACCTGCTAAGTATAAGGGGTGAATGGTTTAGGGTTTAGAGATGAGAGTTTAGGGCTTGGAGTTTAGAATTTAAGGTGTGGGAGATTCTGCCGCACCTTTTTTCTTGGGCTGTACGTTCAAACGATAGATGGCATGGAGGATGCCGTAGGAGGGTATCACGTTGTTGAAGGTCTCGGTACGCCCCTGTGCGTTTACATAGCGCTGTACATTCGAGAGGTTGCCCAAGAGGTCGAAGCCGTCAAACATGATGGTCAGTTTGCCTTTCATCACCCGTTTTGCCAATCGGGCATTCCACACCAGTTCGTTGGTGTTCATGGATGGTTCGCTGTATCCACGGCGACTGTACATGGTGATGTCACTTGATATCTGCATGTCCCATGGCAATTCCAGTTGTGCTCTTGCACCGTAATTGAAGGTATAGACATTCATGTTGGAGAAACTGTCCCGATTGCTCCTGGAGTGCTGATAGTTGAGGCTACCGCTGGCACCAAATTCATACTTGCTTGAAGGACGCCACGTCAGCGACAGGTTCTCGTTGATATTGTCTGATTTCACAATGGATTTGGTTGCATACAGGCTTTCGTTTGTGCCGCTAAGGTCCACGCTGTTGTTGTGACTGTAACCGATTTGTTCCATCAGCCGCCATTTGTCATCTTTGTCCAGAGCAAGGTTGCCCATTATGTTTGTGCCGATATTCCAGTTTCCGTTCACATTGTCAGGGGTCACAGTCCTTACGCCTGTTTCCTTATTATAAATGTAGCCCGACGCCACTGCATTTTCCGTGATGCTGGCATTCAGCGATGCGTTGAAGAACATCTTGCCGAATTTATCACGGTATTGTGAAAAGAAATTGTGGGTATGGGTGTTCTTCAGATTCGGATTACCCAAGGTGATGTAGAGTGGGTTGCTGTCATCACGGATATTCAGCAGGCTTGTCATGCTTGGTGCCGAGTTTTCCATGTTATAATTGATTCTGAATCCTCGATTCTTTCTGTACATTTCGTGATTGAAACTGATTCCTGGATTGATGAATGCCTCGTTACGTTTCATCAGTGTATCCACTTGTGTGCCTCGTTGGTAGTTCATACTTTCATGTGTCATGGGAATTCCCAAGGTGAATGTCAACTGACTGAATATGCTGTCATTGCTTTGGGTGAAGTTGTAGTCGATGTCTGTGTGATGGGCATGTGTGGTAGTCTTGGAATGCGAACTGTTCTCGGCATCGAGCGTGGTGAGCATCTCGTCCACAGAAGGTAGGGAACCCAGTGGATGCTGTGTCTCATATCCTGACGGGGGAGTGTTCCACTCCTTTAGTTTGTTCAACAGGTAGAGCGACTGGTTGTTATCGTTATAGTTGTAACTGAAATGGTATCTTACGTCAATACTGTTCTTTTGGTCCCTGTCCAGTACAATCCTTGTGGTTGCCCCCAAATTGGCTTGCTGCGAACGGGTCTTTGTTGGGGTGTATCGGTTGCGGAAGTCCAGCGTCTGCGTGGTTGATGATGGGTAGTCCAGCAGATAATGTTCAAACTGGTCGCTCTTGTTGTCAGAAAAGCGATAGGAATAACTGAGATTGAGACCCAGATAGTCGTTGTGGGCTGGGGTGAAAGAGAAGAAACCATCTATGCCGCCATCCACATTGTGCCCCTTTCCTTTGCTGGACGAAAGGGTACGGTTGATGGCGTATTGTTTCAGCAAATCTCCCGCATTCGGTGTCATAATGCTGTCCATCCAAGCCTTGCCCAGTTGAGACGCTACATCCTCTATTAGGGTTATGCTGCCGCTGTTGCCCCGATTGTTCCATTTTTGATAGTTGAATGACGGACGGAAAATCAGGTAGTAGTGTTTGAATGTCTCGCCCAAGCCTCGTGAACCGAACAGTGTGAAGTCGTGGTCGGTTCTGATGTCCCAAGTGTGGTTACGGCTGCTTTGGAACGAACGACCATACGTGTCACCTCCTTCGAGAAAAGTGGCATTGCTGGTGTTTGAACTATTGTCGGTATCGGTGTAGGCCCCATTCACACTGCCCATGTATCGGTAACGGTCCTCCTTTTCTATCATATAGTTTCCACCGGCGCTGTAACTGGTGGTCAGTCCGCCCGACTGTGCCAATTGTTCCCATTCACCATCGTAACCAGGACCTCGGGTGTCGTTCAGGTTGTTCACATTGGCATAAACATTGAGGCGCGAGTTCTCCGTGAAGCGCAAGCCAAACAATCTGCCCATGTACTTGGTGTCCAACTTCCCCTCCTGATTGCGGAAGAATGTGACACCTGCACCTCCTTCTGCATTGGCAATCCATCCTGTGGCATACTCGCGTTTCAGTTTCACGTTCATCACCAGTTCCTTCTTCGTCATCTTCTCCTGGGGCGAACCCTTCACGCTTTCAGGCACACGCTCATACGACTGGATGTGCTTCACCATATAAGATGGCATGTTTTCCAACAGCAGTTCTCGGTCGCTGTCGAAGAAGTTTTTGCCGTTCAGCAGCAAGGCATCCACTTGTTTGCCATTCACCTTGATGACACCTCCCTTTTCCATTTCAACGCCAGGCAATTGCTTGATGAGGGTGTTCAGCATCGAACCCTCCGCCAAGTTGAAGGCATCGGCATCATAGACGAGTGTGTCACCGTTCATGTAGAACTTTAACTTCGTGGCTGTCACCACAAACTCGTCCAGTAAGATGTCGTCTTTCTTTGGAATGGTTCGCAGGTAGACGGTTTTCATGGTCAGGTATCGTTCACGTTTGTATATCTTCTTCACTTCAAAAGGCACATACTTCGTCACGTAGCCTTCTGCCTCGACCTTGACCAAATAATTCCCCGCCTGTTTGATGGGAAACTCCATGAACGAACTCTTGTAATATTCTTCTTCATGATACTCCACATGCACGGTGTCGGCATGTGTGCTGTCGGCAGCCCATAGCAGTTCGGCCTTCACACCCTTGATGGGGTCGTGTGTCAGGTGGTCCTCGATGTCAGAGTAAACAGCCAGACTTCGTGTGTCCGTTTTCGTTGAATCATCTTTAGACTTTGACGCTTCCTCGGCAGGGTAAGAAACAGAAACCGCCGAGAATTGTGCCCATGCTGTCAATGCGGTAGTCAGCATAAGCAATGCAAAGAAGGACTTTAAGTTCATGAAGAATATGAGTGATGTCGTAACTTTTTGCAAAGTTACATCTTCACTTTCACATACAGGGGTCTATTTAATCATTATTAGTGATTGATCTGCATATTTAAGAACTTTTAAGTCCCGATTCTTCCATAACCTCGTTCTCGGGCGTTAGACGACGTTCGCAAGGTAGCCAAATCCAGAATGTCGAACCCTTGCCGAGCCCTGCACTGTCCACTCCAATTTTGCCGCCCATGCGTTCAACAAGGGCTTTGCAGATGGCAAGTCCCATGCCTGTACCTTGGATGAATTCGTCAAGTTTAATGAAACGTTCGAAAATGACTTCTTGTTTGTCTTGAGGCACACCGGCACCAGTGTCTTCGCAGTAGATGTAAAGTCCATGCCGCTCATAGCGGTAGCCTAGGCAGATGTGCCCCTGTTGGGTGAACTTGACGGCATTGGTGACAAAGTTTGTCAGAATCTGCTGTACGCGTCCGATATCGAGTGTGGTGTAGAAATTCTCATAAGGATTCTCACGGATAAACTCCAGTCCAGATTGCTTGATGCGCTGTTCAAGAATGAAACAGATGTTTTCAAACGAATAGACAAAGTCAATCTTTTCAGGCTTGATGGTTGTTGGCAGATTCTTGGTGATGGAAGATGCCTCGAGAATGTCGTTGATAAGTCGCTGTAGCATGTCGCAGCTGCTGTTGATGATGTCAATGAGTTCTTTGCGCTCGTCGGGTGCTTCGGTGGCTTTGAGCACTGTGGCAAAACCGACGATGGCGTTGAGTGGGGTACGCAATTCGTGGGTCATTGAGGCGAGGAATACACTCTTCAGGCGGATGGAATCGTTAGCAATAGCAGTTGTCTCTCGCAGTCGTTTCTCCGTCTCAACCAAGTCTGTGGTGACTGCTACAATACCTGTAAAGCCGACCTGATTGCCTTGCTCATCGTATTTCTTGCGCCCGATGTAAGTGAGCCATTGAGGGTCGTCGCTGACAAACGTGCGCTTGAGGTGATGAGTGAGGACGGTCAGATTATCGTAGGTGGTGAATTGTCCTTCGGCATCTTCGCGTTCGTCATCATCCACCATGTCGAGGTATTCGTCAATAGTGATGGTGTAGTCTTTCTGACGAAGCGAGTGGGAAAAGATGATGGTACGTGTAGCAAGGTCTATTTCATAGATGTAGATATTGCTGTCGGTCAGCAGGTGGTGAAGCCGTTGTTCGTAATGCTCAATCTGTTGTCGTATGCTACTGAGTTTTTTCTGTTGTGCAGCAATGTCAACGTAAATGGCATGCTCGTCAGTAATGTCGAGGGTGGTGTCAAGGAACTGGGTGGTTTCTCCTTGCTTGTTACGGACGGGCATGACGTGGAACTCGATGTAGTTCTTGATACCGAGTTCTGGATATTCCATGATTTGACATACTTGTAGGTCTTCGTTTTTTCTTTCTGGTGGATAGGCATCACGGAAGAGGGGAATATCATACATGTTCATGGTGGTCCAGAAACGTTCGTTATCAGGGTTTTCGAAACCGCAGAGGGTTTTCATCCGTTCATTGAGGGTGATGAGCCAGCCATCCTTGTTGTAGAAAGACATGGCAAGTTCAGGAATGTTGAAAAGCCGTTCGAAACGGTGCAGGATGCCACTGCTGTTTTTATCAGTTTCTACATTGTGAGTGATGTCGTGGATGACGTTGATGACGTATTCGGGTTGTCCTTCCTTGTCAACTTCCACGATGGCGTGTCCGTTGAAGCGGAGCCACAGAGGCTCAGTTTCTGTGCCAGCATTCCATTGCTTTTCAATCTCGAACTTCCGTTCACGTCCGCCGAGGAGGAGTTTCATTTTTTTTGTAAACTCTGCTTGTTCGTCGGGGTGAATCCGTGCTGTGAACTCCTCCAGCGTGATGCCTTTCTCTGGGAGAATGGTGCCATAGCGGTTGGTGAGGAGGTTGCGGTGTATGTCATACTCCATCACGTGGAAGTTACCCATATGGAGGGCTTTGTACATCATCTGGTTGATGTCAGTGGAACCTTGTGTAATGCTGTTGACGTGAGCCTTGGCAAGGCGCCCGAAGAGGTAAATGATGAGTGCGAGGGCCAGAATGCCTATTGTAATGAAGATGGCGATGGGCGAGGTGTCGTCATGCTTGTTTTCGGGGTGAAACCATTTGTCGTAGATTTTTTCCAGTTCACCGCTCTGCTTCAGGCGTGAGAAATGGTCATCGATTTCTTCGATGAGTTGACTGTTTCTGCCGATGATGTGTATCTCTCCGACTGGGATGTTCACTTCGTGTAGTGTAATTTCATTTTCCAGGTTTAACTCTTTGAGTTTCCACTGCAAAGCGGCTTCGTTCCATACAAAATACTTGTATGTACCCTTCACAATGCCCGCCAACGCTTCCTTGGGCGATTGGTAATTGATGGCTTGATGGTCAGGCATTTCATGGTGGAAGAAATAAGCGGCATATCCGCCGTGGTAGAAGACGGCCTCCTTTGGATTGTCGAGGGTTTTGAGCGAGATGATGTTGGCAGAGTCCTTGGCGGTGGCAACACTGATGCGGTAGTAACTGACAATGTTGCTTGTGTGTGCATATAGAGGATCCTTGTATTTTCGCACATTGTCAAAGATAAGGTCTGCATTGCCCTGTTCAAAGAGATTGACAGCCTTGCTTGCCTCCATCATCTGGAACTGATAAGGAACCTCAAGTTCATCGAGGATGGTGGTGAGCACCTCTATGTAGAAACCGTCAGGCTCTCCTTTGTCATTGCGAAACTCATAGGGCGGTTTATCCCAATCGCTTACAATGACAATGGGGTGGGTAATCTTGTTGTTTTGTTGTGCATGAAGAGTTCCGTTCCAACTTGCAGCAAGTGGAAGGAACACGTATAGTGCTGTCAACAGTTTTCTTTTTATACTATTCATATAAACCATGTGTTTTTCTTTTTTTACACCATCTTCTTTCTCTTGATTGTCGTGGCTTGGCATGGGATAATAATCCATACTGTGGTGCCAAGTCCTTCCTCCGAATTGATCTCTAGGTGTCCGCCCATCTGTGCAAGCAATTCCTTGCAAATAGGAATGCCGAGTCCACTACTGGTACGTGCATCGTTGGCTGTTTGCGCGTTCAGTTGTTCCAACTCCCTTTGTGGAATGCCGTCACCGGTGTCTTCTATGGAAATCATCAGTTGACGACCGATATAGTCATATCGGGCACGGATGAAACCATTACGTGTGTGTTGTATGGCATTTTCCACCACACGTTCAATGACGTTGCCGATTTTTTGTGCGTCGATGTTGACGACAAGTTGGTCATAGGGGCTTTCCGTCGTGAAGGTGACATTACTGTTGTTCAGGCGTCCAGGCACACAATAGGTGGTAAATGTGTCCACAAAATCTATAGGCTTCTCGTCTATTTCTATCATGTGAGCCTCCAGGCGTGAGAGGTAAAGGATGTTGTCAATGAGATGAAGCAGATAAGTGGAGTGCTGTAGGATGACATCACAATGTGAACAGTTCTTTCCACTTTCTAATTGTGGACAAAGATCCTCGGCAGTTTTCACGATGGTGTCCATCGGGGTACGAATTTCTTGCACCATGTTATTGATGAAACTGGTCTTCGTGTTCTCCACCTCTTGTACCTTGTTGGCTTCTTGTAATAACTTATAGTCGGTGGATTTCTGTAGGGTGATGTCTTGGCAGAGTCCGAAATATTCCGTTACCTCACCCTCTGATCCGTGGATTGGGATGAAACTGAACAGCAAATGGAGCGGGTAGTCTCCATGAACATAAAGGGTGGTGCGGATGTCGAAGCGCATTTTCTTGTCAGTCCGGCTGTCCATGTCGCTGATGATGTGCATCGCTTTCTTCTGTACTTTCTCGTCCACCAGCGTCATGCATCTTGTTTGGGTAAGGGCGTGTTGTACCGTTTGAGTGCCATTGAAGATGGTGAGTGTGTGGGAGTCAGGGGAGTAGTTCGCCATACGGATGTTCCCATCGTGAAGCAATGCGTCGATACGGGCGAAGTAAAGTCTCAATTCCTCGTTGGCGGCCTTTACCTCTTCGGCAAGCAGTCCCTTTTCTTTGATTTTTTCTTGCCAGGTTGTAATATCGTGGCAGACAACAAGCAGATTTTTCTCATCCACGTTACCACTGTCAACAGGTAAGAACTTGAGATTGACCGAAAGTCCTTTTTCTGGATAAGTCTTGGTCGTGGTGAGATTGTTGGCGTTATCGATATCCACCTCATCAAGTTGAAGGAAATCCTTGTAGGAAGGGTGCTGGGCAAGTATGTCGTCATGATTGCAACGGAACATCTGGCAAGCCTTCTCGTTGATGTTGATCATATCACCATCGTGGGTGAAGTAGATGACGCCCATCATTGGCATGTTGAAAATGGCCCAATAGCGCTGAATGCTGTCTTCTTCCTGTCGTTGATGCAGTGTCTGTTCGGTCACATCCTTTTTGGTGCCAAGAATGAATGTGGCATTTCCACGTTTGTCGCGTCGCAATACAGAGAGGACGATGATGAAGTCACGTTCCTCGGCATCACCATCTTCAGTGTCCTTTGCCTTGATATTGAGGGTGATTTCCTCCTCTTCTTCCTTGCTTTTTACAGGTGGTTTCTCAGCCAGAAGTTGCAAGGCATTGGTCAGTCGCTGAAAGTCTTCCGGATGGTAGCGGTGTGCAAACTCCTCGGCTGTATAGGTGTAGGCTGCCTGTCCGTTTTCGTTACGCCAGGTAAAGGTGCGTGTCGCCACTTCATACGTCCAGATGCGTACGTGGCTCGTTTCCATGATGAGTGCGAGACGCTTGTTGCTCCTGTCGTTACGTCTGGTGAGTCGCTTGCCTTGAATGTTATAGATGACAGCATAAATGCCCATGATGAGTGCCAGCAGAGTGGCAGCGCCAGCCACCCACCAGATCCATGAAGGGATTCCCGTGTCCTGCCGTTCGGGGTAAAACCACTTGTTGCGGAGTTTCACCAGTTTGTCTGATGAGTCGAGCACACTGTAGATGCTGTCCAGCCGTTGTAGCAGTACGGGGTCGTTTGACATGAACTTGTACTCACCGTGTGGCATGTTCACTGGGATGATTTGCAAATTCTCGATGTGGTATTTATTGATCAGCCACTTGAGCGACAAGGTGTTCCACACAATCATGCCTTCGCCCTCGGTGCTCACTTCTTGCAAGGCGCTCTTCATGTCACTGTAGGGGATGGCGTTGTCCGCCCATCCATAGTCAATCATCAAGTGGTGACATAAACTGCTGTCGTTCACAATGACCTTATGATTGCCTAAATCCTTGAAAGTGCGAATATCTACAGGCTTGTCGATGGGTGATGCCACACTTTGGGTGAAAAGCGTGATGGGATTCTCGCTATAGAGCCCGTATGCGTCATGGAAACCTGCTGAAAGACCCAGCATCAAGTCAGATTTACCGTCACGCAAATCCTCAAATGCCTCTTGTTGATCTTTCAGTTTGATGACGTAGGGAATGTCGAGTTCGTCCAGCACCATGCGTATCAGTTCTACGTTGAAACCGTCTGGCTCTCCTTCGTTATTCTGGAATGCATAGGGCCACAAATCCCACATGTCCTCATACACTAAGGGGTTCTTCTCTGTGTATGAGCGAGTACGGGTGACTCTCTTCTTCTCCGGTGTGACCGAGATGGTGTTGTCTGTCGTTGCATTAGGAAATGTATCGGTAGGGTTTTGTGCTTGACCTTCCGGTATAGAAAAGGCAGCCAACATTGCTACTGCCAGGTTTCGTATGTTTTTCTTTGTTATCATGATTAGTAGGAGAGTTACAAAGCCTCTTATCGGCAAATATATGCTTTTTCTTTCACATTCACAATAAAAGTCATAAAAAAAGTGTAATAGTGCTTCTTTTTCTTGTGTTAAGCGGCATAAATGTTTGGTAAATAGGGGAAATATTTGTAACTTTGCCGCATATAATCAAATCAATAAATGAAAAGTATGAGAAAGATTAAGTTGCTCATGGGGGTGGTGATAGTAGCCATCTTTACGAGTTGTGGAACAACTTCTCAAGTACCCGTAACGGGACGCAAGCAAAGGCTTGTTGTCAGTGACGAACAGGTGATGAGCCTGAGCAATCAAGAGTATCAGAGTTATATGAAGTCGGCAAAGATTTCGACCAATGCAACCAACACGGCAATGGTGAAACGTTGTGGACAACGATTGGCAAGTGCGGTGGAATCCTATCTGCGAAGCAACGGATTGGCGAATGAGGTGTCGAATTACAAATGGGAATTCAACCTCGTGCAGAATAATCAAGTCAACGCATTCTGTATGCCAGGCGGAAAAATCGTGGTGTATGAGGGTATCCTGCCTGTCACTCAAGATGAGGCTTCCCTTGCCATCGTGCTGGGACATGAGATTGCTCATGCGGTGGCAAAGCACTCTGCCGAGCGCATTAGCAATGAATATAAGAAACAGACTGGTTTGCAGATCATCGGAGGCGTGGCATCGGCGGCAGGCATGGGACCGAACACGGCGAATGTGATGTCTTCCATCCTCGGTGTAGGTACCAAGGCATGGACATCGGGATTCTCACGCAGCCAAGAGAGTGAGGCAGACCACATCGGGCTCATCTTTGCAGCAATGGCAGGTTATGACCCTCAGGTTGCTATGGCTTTCTGGCAGCGCATGGCAGCGGCGGGCAATAGTTCCAACTCCATTTTCAGCGACCACCCTTCTGACGAGAAGCGCATTAAACAGATACAAGGTTGGATTCCTGAGGCACAAAAGTATTATAAACCTGTGACTACGACAACTACGAATAAGGTTACAACGAAGAAAAAGTAAAAAAGAAATAGGAAAAGAAACAGGAAGAGGGGGACGAATGCAATCGCCCCCTCTTCCTGTTTCTTGATTTCGTACAAGTTCTGAAATATCTACGATTTCAGAAACCTATTTGAATATGTTCTTCAGAATCTCGTTGGTCACTCGTCTGGTGGCGGTGTTGGCGGCACTCTTGGCAGCAGAACCAAGAATGGAACCAGACGAGGAACTTTTCTTGGTCGTAGTGGTCTTCTTCTTGGTGGAAGAAGTGTTACCCGTGATTTTCTTTCCGACAGAAGTGCCCACCTGATGACCTACACTGCCAAGAACGGCTCCTACGAGGGTTCCAAAAATGGTGCGTTTCCACATGCCTGAGGACTTGGATTTCTCCTTGGCAAGACGTTCTTCTTCCTTACGTTTGCGTTCAGCCTCACGTTCGGCTTCGCGACGCAGGCGTTCGGCTTCGCGGGCAGCCTCACGTTCCTGTTTCTCCTGCTCACGCTGGCGGCGCAGTTCCTCTACCGCCTCTGCTTTACGTTGCCGTTCGGCCTCTTTCTCTTCTTCACGCATCTGGCGTTCCTGCTCTTTCTGCTGACGCTCGGCTTCTTTTTCTGCCTCCTTCTGTTGTTTTTCTTCTTCCTGACGGCGCAACATGGCGGCTGCCTCTGCATCTTCTTGTTCTTTCTGTGCTATGAGCACCTCGTAAGCACTTTCACGGTCGAAGAAATTTGCATAGTCCTTGATGTGGTCGGGAAGGGCATTTTGGATGTCAAGTCGCTGACCTTCGGTGATGGCACCAATCTGGCTGAGTGGAAAGAGAATCTTGGCACATTGTACAATGGTGGGTGCTCCTTTCTCATCGAGTACGGAAACAAGTGCTTCACCTGTCCCTAACTCCATAATGGCTTGCTCGGTGCTGAAATTGGGGTTGGCGCGGAAAGATTGGGCAGCCACACGCACTGCCTTCTGATCCTTCGGAGTGTAGGCACGGAGCGCATGCTGGATGCGGTTGCCCAACTGCCCTAAAATGGCATCTGGGATGTCGGAAGGTGATTGAGTGATGAAATAGATGCCAACGCCTTTTGAACGGATGAGTCGGATAACCTGCTCCAACTTATCCACCATCGCCTTGGAAGTGCCGTCGAAGAGCATGTGCGCCTCATCGAAGAAGAAGACGAGTTTGGGCAGTTCTTGGTCGCCCACTTCAGGCAGCGTGGCATAGAGTTCGGTCATCAGCCACAGGAGGAACGTTGAGTAGAGTTTGGGATTGAGCATCAACTTGTCAGCAGCAAGAACGCTCATCACGCCCATGCCGTCCTCCATGTCAATGAGATCTGCTACATTGAAGGCTGGTTCTCCAAAGAACAGGTCTCCTCCTTCGCTTTGAATTTCCAGCACGGCACGCTGAATGGCTCCAATGCTGGCAGGAGAGATGTTGCCATAGACAGTGGTGAACAGACTGGTGTTCTGTCCCACAAAGTCAAGCATGAGGCGCAAGTCTTTAAGGTCAATCAGCAACAGGTTTTTGTCATCGGCAATGCGGAAGACAATATTGAGCACACCGCTCTGCACGTCGCTTAGCCCCATCAGACGGCTGAGAAGTTGGGGACCCATTGCCGAAACTGTGGTGCGCATGGGGATGCCTTGCTCGCCAAACACATCGTAGAATCTAACAGGGCAAGGCTTGAAATCTGGATTGGGAACACCAAACTCATCCTTGCGCTTCTCGATGAAAGAAGAAAGTTTGCCAGCCTGAGAGATGCCAGAGAGGTCTCCCTTCATGTCGGCCATGAAACAAGGTACACCTGCCTGACTGAATGTCTCGGCAAGCACTTGCAGTGAAACAGTCTTTCCTGTACCAGTAGCGCCGGCAATAAGACCGTGGCGGTTACACATTTTGCCCGTCAAATAGATGGGTCCATCAGCGCAATGCGCAATATAAAGATTGCTGTCTAAATACATATTGGTTGAGAGTTTAGAGTTTAGGACCTGGAGTTATGGGGTTTGATAGTGGGACAATCCGCTGTTGCCATGAGAGAAACTTGGTGATGTCCTCGTCATAAGAATAACTCTTTTCGAGCGGATAGCCGTCATTGTCAAGTAGAACATAGAAGGGTTGGGCGGTGGCACCGAACTTCTGCGATTGGAGATAACTCCACCGGTCACCTACCGTACGGAGTTTCCGCTCTGTGCCATTATCGCTTACCAACATCGGTTCCGGGAGGTTCGTCTTCTCGTCCACATAGAGTTGGATGAGCACATACTTGTTGGTCATGATGTCAGCCACTGTGGGGTCTGTGAACACGGCTGCTTCCATCTTGCGGCAGTTCACACATCCATACCCCGTGAAGTCTATCATAACAGGCAGATGATGCTCTTTGGCATATCGCATTCCTTCTTCGTAGTCGGTAAACATGGGTTTCACTTCCAATTCGGGAGCAAGGTTAAAATCCTGTGTCTTCATCGGAGGGGCAAAGGCACTGACTGCCTTAAGGGGCGCACCCCATAGCCCAGGAATCATATAGATGGCAAAGGCAAATGAGATAAGTGCCATGAAGAAACGGGGAATGGAAGTCTTGGGGTGCATGACCACATTGCCCATCTCGTCGTATTCCTCCTCATCATGCGGAAAACGAATCCAGCCAATGAGATAGGCACCTAATAGAATGGCAAGGACAATCCAGAGCGAAAGGAACACCTCGCGGTCAAGCAATCCCCAACCGTATGCCAAATCTGCCACCGAGAAGAACTTGAGGGCGAATGCGAGTTCCACAAATCCGAGCGTCACTTTCACCACATTCATCCAGTTTCCACTTTTCGGCACGGAATTCAACCACTGGGGGAAAAGGGCGAAGAGCGTGAATGGCAATGCCAGTGCAATGGCAAATCCCAGCATACCAATGACGGGACCAGCAATGCTGGAAGTGATCACCTGCACCAAAAGGAATCCAATGATGGGTCCAGTACAGGAGAAACTGACCAGCACGAGGGTGAATGCCATCAAGAAAATGCTGAGCAACCCTGTGGTGCTGTTGGCTTTATTGTCAACGGCTGTATTCCATTTGGACGGAAGCGTGATCTCAAATCCTCCAATAAAAGAGATGCCAAAGATGAGCAGAATGAGGAAGAAGAGGATGTTAAATACAGCATTGGTCGCCAAGTCGTTGAGTGCTGACGGACCTAGGATGGCGGTGATGACTAATCCCAGTGTTACGTAAATGACGACGATGCTGATGCCATAGAGAATCGCGTCGCGGATGCCACGCTTCTTGGCTGCGGCTTTCTCTTCATCTGTCGATTTCTTGGTCGTACCACGCTTCAGGAAGAAAGAGACGGTCATCGGTATAATGGGCCATACACAAGGGGTGACCAATGCTACAAGACCTCCCAATAGCCCGAGGAGGAAAATTTGCCACAAAGAGGAATCGGCTGCATTCCCATTGCCACCTTCCTCAAAAGACGAAAGTTGGTCGATGACAGGAGCCCAGATAGAACTCTCGGTGGAAGCAGGAGCAGCAACAACATTGCTATCTGAAGACACGGAGTCAGCAGAAGCCGGTACCTCTTCGGCAGGAAGGGCTTTCACCTCCTCCGCAGCAGACTTTTCCTCTGCTTTCGGTGTAGTCGTCTCACCCTTGAAACTGAAATCCACCGATGTGGGAGGGGTGCAATTTTGGTCATTACAAGCACCATATTTCAAATATCCTTCCACCACATATTTCCCACCTAACAACTTTACTTTCTGGGTGAATGTGGCAGATTTCTCAAAATAATAGACATCGGTGCCAAACATCTCTTCGTATTTCTTGATGGGTGGAGTGACATGCTGCAAGCCTCCATCTAATTTTGCACCAGAAATGTTTTCGATGGATAGGGTAGTGGGGGTAGGTCCATCGACCTCCTCCGTACTATACATATGCCATCCTGGCTGTATGCTCGCTACAAACGTGATGACAGCCTCGGTCGGGGAAGTCTCCTTCAGAGAGGTCTCCACCTTCACGGGTTTCAGATACTGTGCATGCACCATTGCGAAACAACAAAGTGCCAACACGGCCGATAGTGCCTTTCTCATATATCCTTCTCTGTTCCCCCTTTGTTCACAATCCTTTCTCTTGTAAGTAATGCAGGGCGTCAATCGCTGCATGGCAACCACTGCCAGCCGCACTGATGGCTTGACGATAGAGTGGGTCAGCCACGTCGCCTGCGGCAAATACGCCTGGGACATTGGTGGCCGTTGTGGGATGTTGCACCTTAATATATCCTTGTTCGTCCACCTCTACGTCTGGACGGAACACCTCACTATTAGGATGATGGCCTATCGCCAAGAAGAAACCGTCGATGGACAAATCATAATGACGCTCGTTTTCTTTGCCCTTATTCTCAACAAGATGAGCACCCTCCACACCATTGTCGCCAAAGAGCCCTTCTGTTTGTGTATTCCATAGGATTTCGATGTTCTCGGCGTCTTTCACCTTCTGCTGCATGGCATCACTGGCACGCAACACATCACGACGCACAATCAGATAGACCTTCTTGGCAAGACTTGCCAAGTACTGTGCTTCCTCACATGCTGTATCGCCACCACCTACGACAGCCACCACTTTCTTGCGATAGAAAAAACCATCGCATGTGGCACAAGCCGAAACGCCCTGCCCAGCATACTTCTTCTCGTCGTCCAGACCCAGATACTTTGCCGATGCACCTGTTGAGATAATCACGGTGTGCGCCTCTAAAACAGTGCCATCATCAGTCGTCACCTTGTGTGGAACAGAGCCGTCCTTGGAGAACTCCACCTTCGTCACCATGCCAAAACGGATGTCCGTGCCTAATCTTTCGGCTTGTTTGCGGAGGTCATCCATCAATTCTTGTCCCGTCGTACCCTCAGGGTATCCAGGGAAATTCTCCACTTCTGTTGTCTGTGTCAATTGTCCACCTGGCTGCATACCTTCGTAGAGTACAGGATTCAACGAACTTCTTGAAGCATAAATGGCTGCCGTGTAACCTGCAGGACCGCTTCCTATAATCAATGTTTTAAGTGCCATATTGTCTTTTCCTTTCAATTCAAATTGGTTTGAGATTGCAAAGATACGATAAAAATCTTTATTCCAAACTTCCTTATCCACATTTTTCCTCTTCATTTACACAGATTTGAATAAATTCTTCGTAACTTTGCAAAAGATTCATAACAAAATGCCTCAAAAGGGCAAAGAATATAATTCCCAATAGCAAAAAAACGATGAGACTGACCATTAAAATAGGTAGCAATGTGTTGACACGTAAAGATGGGTCGTTGGATGTGACACGTATGTCGGCATTGGTGGACCAGATTGCTTGTCTGCGCAATGAAGGGCACGAGGTCATCCTTGTGTCGTCAGGTGCTGTGGCAAGTGGAAGAAGCGAACTGAAACATATCCAGCATGACCTTGACTCGGTTGACCAGCGGCAACTATTCTCGGCTGTGGGACAGGCAAAACTGATTAACCGCTATTTTGAATTGTTCAGAGAGTATGGCATAGCCGTGGGACAGGTGCTGACAACGAAAGAGAACTTCTCAGATTCTGAGCATCGGAAGAATCAAGAGAATTGTATGCGCGTGATGCTGGAAAATGATGTCTTGCCAATTGTGAATGAGAACGATACCGTGTCAGTAACCGAATTGATGTTTACGGATAATGATGAACTTTCTGGACTTATCGCACGCATGACCCAATCACAGATGCTTATCATCCTGAGTAACATTGACGGCATTTATACTGGTGACCCGTCAGATCCTGCATCGTGCCTCATTCGCACGATTGAACCTGGCAAAGACCTGAGTGACTACATTCAGGAAAAGAAGTCGAGTGCCGGGCGTGGTGGTATGCAGAGCAAATCGAATGTGGCAACACAGACGGCTGCGGCTGGCATCAGTGTCATCATCGCCAACGGAAAGAGAGAGAACATACTCATCAAGTTAATGAATGATAGGGAAAATACACCCTGTACTGAATTTATATGTTAGAAGAGATATTTCAACAGGCAAAGGATGCAAGTATTGATCTTGCCCTGCTTGATGGCGACACGATCAACAAAGTGTTGCTGGCTGTGGCGGACAAAGCCATCGAAGAAACCGACGCCATTCTGGCTGCTAATGCAAAGGACCTTAGCCGCATGGATGAGGCAAACCCGATGTATGACAGGCTGAAACTGACAGACAAGCGTATCGAGGGCATTGCAGGTGACACGCGGAATGTCGCAACCCTTCCCTCACCACTGGGCAAGGTGCTGAAACATGCGGTGTTGCCAAATGGACTTGACATTAAGCGCGTTAGCGTTCCGTTTGGGGTCATCGGCATTGTCTATGAGGCACGTCCTAATGTCACGTTCGATGTCTTTTCGCTTTGTCTCAAGGCAGGCAGTGCCTGTATCTTGAAGGGCGGCAAAGATGCTGACGACAGCAACCGCGTCATCGTAGGGCTTATCAAGTCGGTATTGAAGGACTTTCATATTAACGAGAATGCCATCACCCTTTTGCCCGCTACTCATGAGGCGACAGGTGCCCTGCTCCATGCCAACGGATATGTTGATCTGGTCATTCCCCGTGGGAGCAAACGCCTCATCGACTTCGTACGTCAAGAGGCTTCCGTGCCTGTCATCGAGACTGGTGCTGGTGTCTGTCATGCCTATTTCGACAAGGATGGTGATCTTGAGAAGGGGGCAAGTATCATCAACAATGCCAAGACACGCCGTGTGAGTGTATGCAACGCCCTCGACTGTACCTTGATTCATGCCGACCGGTTGGCTGACCTTCCTGCACTCTGTGCACCTCTCAAGGAAAGCAATGTGCTCATCTATGCTGATGAACCAGCCTTGGCTGTCCTCAAAGGCAATTATCCCGCCGATCTGCTCAAACCTTCCACCGTGGAAAGTTATGGGACGGAGTTTCAGGCATACACGATGGCAATCAAAACTGTCACCTCGGCAGAAGAAGCCATCCGTCATATCCGCCGTTTCGGTTCGGGACACTCCGAGTGCATCATCACAGAGAACCGCACAACGGCTGATCAGTTCCTCGCCCAAGTAGATGCTGCTTGTGTCTATCACAACGCACCGACATCTTTCACTGATGGTGCCCAATTCGGGCTTGGTGCAGAAATCGGCATCTCTACCCAGAAACTCCATGCACGTGGACCCATGGCACTTGAAGAAATCTGCACCTACAAGTGGCTGATTGAAGGAAACGGACAAGTGCGCCCCAAGTAAAAACACTTGTTCACGAATCGGGCATTCGTATTTTCAAAAACCGTACCCCTCGACTACGGCAGGGCGTACCCCTCGGGTACGATGTGCCGTACCCGAGGGGTACGCTATATGATAGGCCATAATAAAAGCGAGGAACTTGACTCCTCGCTTTTATTCTTTCACTTCCTCAAACTCTACATACGTTCCTTCGTCCTGACCAAACATTTTTCCTCCAGTTTGTGCATCACTGCCACTTTTTCTTCCTCTATTATATGTACGTGAAGAACTGTCCGACGATGACGATTTGGCAGATTCCTGCCGAGCATTCTGCCCTCCTCGTCCTGTGAAAAGCCGATAGAGAGCCTTTAAGTTGCCAAAGCCACCCACCAGACGGCTCATTAGATACAAACCGATGAGGATGAAGATAAGAGCAGGAAGAATGATTAGGATAAGGGCTGTTAAGAATGCTTCCATATCTGTGCAGTCATTGGGATGAAGGGGAGAATAGTCTCCTTAATCCTCATACTTAGGCAAATATGATGCCACAATAGACAATACGACATAAAGTCCGATGCAAGCGGCGGCACCACGGCTTATGCCAATCCACCAACCATCGTCGCATAACGGTCCGCTCACCAAAAGAATGATGCCAGTGAGGCACACAAAAATGATTTTCATCATATCTTTAGGCCACGTGGCTTTGCCCTTGAAGGCAAACATAGGCACCTCACACACCAACAGCCAGCAGAACAAAACCATGAAAAGGAAGAGGAATAACGCATTGAAGCGTGGACTAATGAGCCATGCTTCACTGCTCGAAATCAACGCACCCCAGAAAATGGCGTTCGCAGGAGTCGGCATGCCGATGAACTCCGTGTGTTGACGCTCGTCAATGTTGAACTTTGCCAGTCGCACGGCTGAGAATGCAGCCATCAGGAATGCCGTAAAAGGCATCACGCGAAAGAAAAACTCAGCATTCATGAACGTAGGATAAGCCACATGGTTGAACAATGTGAATAACATGGCTGAAGGAGCCACACCAAAGGTGACACAATCTGCCAACGAGTCCAGTTCCAATCCCATTTTTCCGCTTACGCCCAATGCACGTGCTGTTCTCCCGTCGAAGAAATCAAACAATGCGCCCAACAGAATAAAGAGAAATGCAATCTGATATCCATGATGAAAAGCCGCATACGTTGCGATACATCCACAGATGAGGTTGCAACAGGTAATGATATTGGGTATATGTTTTTTCATTTCTACTTACAAATGGCAATTAATACTAAATACTAATTATTTCAATCGGGCAATCAATGTCTCATCACCCACAGTCGCTTGTCCCATCTTCACCAACACTTCCGAATCCAGCGGAAGATATACATCCACGCGACTACCAAATTTGATGAATCCCATGTGGTCATCAATGAAACACTCTTCACCTACCTTCGGATATGTGACAATACGTCGTGCTACAGCACCGGCAATTTGACGAGCCATCACCTCCACACCATGAGGGGTGCGAATCACCACCATGGAACGCTCATTCTCGGTACTCGCCTTGGGTAAATTGGCTTTCAGAAAATTACCATCTTGATGAGCCACCTTTACCACCGTGCCATCGCATGGAATCCAATTTGCATGTACGTTCGTCAAACTCATGAAGATGGAAACCATCAAGCGTTTGTCGTGAAAATATTCATCTTCATCCACTTCCTCAATGACCACGACATGACCATCAGCAGGAGCGACAACTGACTTGTTCGTCGGTCCATTGAACATACGGATGGGACAGCGGAAAAAATTCAGCAAAATGCCATATACCACCAACACAACTGCAATGATGATATACGAGCCCCAGCACAACGATTCTTTTGCAAACCAAACAAATGATGAACGCACCCAAACAGCCCGTATAGAGCAATGTGTGCTTTCCTTCACGATGCAGGCGGATCTTGTTTCTTCGTTTATTATGTATCAGTGGTTTCTCTTTCGCCATGATAATATCGCTTATATTATGCAAAGGTAGAGATATTTTCTTAAAAAACACAAACAAAATAGAACTTTTCCGCATTTTTCCTCAAAAGTTTTTGGGAAATCCAAAAGAAAGCCCTAACTTTGCACCCGCATTCGGCAAAGAGGCTCTCCTCACCGAGACATCCCGCACCGAACGCTTCAATGAGGATTGTGCTATGGTGTAATGGTAACACTACAGGTTTTGGTTCTGTCATTCCAGGTTCGAATCCTGGTAGCACAACCCAAGGAAAAAGGCATCCAAGGTTCCCTCCAAGTACCAAAGGTGTCATTTTTTCTCTCTATTGGACTTGTAGCTCAGTTGGTTAGAGCAACAGACTCATAATCTGGAGGTCCCAGGTTCAAGCCCTGGCTGGTCCACACTGAAAATCAGTAACTTAGAATAAATCCAAGTTGCTGATTTTTCATTTTGCGAAAACAATGCGAAAACAATCGGTTTGAGTTCGACCCCATTTTCTGCCACTTTTTGCAATTTTCCACCATTTCGTTTTCGTGAAAACTTGGGGCACCTCTCGCAAACAACACTCCCCTTCAAACCACTGTCGCGATTTGCGACGGTGGTACGGTTTGTTCCGAGAAACCACCATCCCAATTTGGGAGGATGGTTTTAACCATATAACTGGCGTTCCCAATATCGGAGCCGTGATTGCAATTTGTATCTGACAGAACGATTCGTTCAGTCAGCCCATATGCCTACTTACTTGGTTACTTTCAGCAGAGTTAGTTCTGCGCCATAAAGTACTCCTTTGCCAAATCTATGGCATCTAAGCGGAGGTTTTCATCTTCCTCCTTCAATGCGGCATACACTCCATCAGCTAGCCAAAGTGTCATCAGCTCCTTCTCGTCAACCTTATATAGTTCTGCCAACTTTGGAACCTGGTCACGCCTTACACGCCGTGCTCCCAATTCCATCTTGCTGTACATGGGTTTGTCTGTCCCCAGCAATTCAGCCAACTGCCATTGCTTCAACCCTCGTTCCAGCCTCATGGCCTTTATCTTCGGGCCAAACATACCATAAATTCTTTTATCCTTCATATTTTTGTATTGTTTTTAGTATTCAATTTGGCTCAATAACCTGGACTTGTTCCGAGCTTGTCCTGGACTTGTCCTGTGGTTCTATCATCTCCAAACGAGTTTGTTATCCCGCTTGCTATAAGCCTATGTGGCATCATTTCACTATCTCTATTTTCCAGCCCATGTTAAGAGTCTTGTTGATTATATCCTACATTTTTTCTTTGGTACTACTATGAGTGAGGACGTAAAGACCTTGTGTAGCTCCTCATTCAAAGAGAGTGCTTCTTTCCGCAATATTTCCATTGCCTTGTATAAATCGCCGAATCGTGACATTGTCATGCTTACGTTTTAGATTCTGGCATTTGTTGAATAATTTCACCTTGAAGCAGTTTCCCATTAGCATGCTTATTACGTTTAATGCCGTCACTACCCCAAGTTCCCCATTGTTTGAAAAAAAACGCAGCACCTTGCCGCTCAACTTGCTGCTTAATATTAACTACCCAATCTGGTTTCATAGGTCTCGCCTTTGGTCCGCTCTCACCACCGACAATCACCCAGTCAACATCTTCAAGATTCAATTCCCCCAAATCTTCTATAAGAGGTTCGCATGATAGGAACTTCACACCTACTTTCATTGTCCTTAAATGGTCAATCCGACTCTTTGATGCTCTACACTCTACCGTCACACCAAGCCAAACATTCTGAGGAACCTCTCTTGTAGTGAAATAATCAGCCATTCTCTCCGCACGCTTAGTAAGAATCTGGTAACGATGCTGTGGCGTCTTTTTTATTGTCTGCATTATTCTATCCACAAAGTCAAAAGGTACATCCTCATGGAAGATGTCACTCATGGAACACACAAAAATGTTATGAGGTTTTTTCCATCGGAGAGGTTCTTCTAAATCATCCTCATGCAGTGTCAATTCAAAACCATTGCGATACTTTTTTAATCGCATAGCTTTTAGCCTTCGAGCCATCACCTCCGCATAGCAGTGGGCACAACCTGCCGACTTCTTGGTACACCCGGTTATGGGATTCCACGTCTTGTCAGTCCATTCTATCTTTGTCGTTCTCATCTTTTCTGCTTTTTACTGATGATTTCATTCGCAATTTTTACAGCCACGCTACTGTTAGATGCACAAGCAAAGTGGAAAATAGGAGTGTTACGAGAATTATATAATACCATTGGCTCTGGCGTTACATATTTGAAAATGTCCTTAAGTTTTTTGATATACAATTCCGCAATCTTTTGGATTGGTTTCTCAACTTTCTTTATCTTTTCGATCTCCCCAAAGAAAGTTTGTTCTTGACTTATAGTGTAGAAATAATCTCTAAGGAAATCTTCATCTTTTCCAAAGAAGGACTTTAGCTTCTCAATATGCGTAAGTTCTCCTTTCCTGTCCAATAGTCGATTTACGATAACGCCTGTGGGTATCAGTATCCACAAATCTGTACGAGTTCCCTTTAACATTTCTATTGAACTCCAATCAACTTGCATACCAAATGGGTCTAACAAAACCAACGAGGCAAGTTTCTTGTCTTTTTGCATTGCTCCAGCGAGCATCTCTATTTGCTTGTTGGCATCTGAATTTCTATAAACTAATGTCTTTTCGTTCTCAAAACGAGACAACAATTCGTGTAGTTTAAGACTTGACTCAGGATCTTTATCTACGAAATAATAGTAGTCAAATCCTCTTTGAGGAATACTTAACACCCTCTCAGCTGCTCCCTTATAGAGATTCAATTCTTCTTTTTGTAGGATTGAATCTTTAAAGAAATCTTGTAACAAAACAGAGTCTTTTTCCTTCTTTTTCTCGTTGCGAGAACCACTACCTGCAAAGCCGTCGAAATAGATCAGCTTCCAGTTATATCTATCGCGAGAGACATTCATTATTGTGAGATATGCATTAACATATTTCTCAAAAGCATCTAACTTCTCTTCAGTCCATAGGCCTCCCCATGATGATGGTTCACAAGCCATACAAGACACTTCTTCAATATGATTATATTCCTTTGCCATATTCTTCAATTGATTCTTTAACATTATTATGGAATCAATACCCCTCTATATTCGAGGTCGTGCCTCATAATCTCTTCTGTTTGATGGATGTCAAGGTCTATTTGCTTCAGTCGCTTTTCCTTTTCATCGTCAGGATGCCGACTATCTTGAAGCACACTCAACTTCATCTTGGCTTTGATGCATTCCAAACCATTGTGAATGGCTGATGAACTCACAGGAGCATTGGAGTTGAATAGATGTACCCAACTTTGTTCTGCAAGTAGGTTCCCCCACTTCTCGTATTTTTGAATGTCATTTAGACATAGATCTATTCTGTAGTCACTCATTTGTCCCTACTATTCCTAATCGTTGAGAATTATCTTTCCAAAATCTTTATATATTATAAAAGATATTAAATAAAAAATTAAGAGTCTGCTTTTAGTTCTTTTTCTATGGAACTTAACTCATTTTGAGCACGGGAGAGGTCAGAAACAAGTATTTTATAGTTAGCATTTTCTTTTCTGCCTACCCAATTCTTTTTATTTTGTTCTTTTCTTTTATTCACAAAGTCTACGTTGTTGTAATGATGTCCAACACCAACACAAATTGCTCCAATAGGAACCAATACCATACTTAAAGTTTCCTTATTCTCGTTAAGTGAATCCGTAAGACTCTCTTTTGAAACAAAGAATACAATCCACACTATAATCACACAAACAATGAATACAAAACCTAATAAATAGAAAAGTGGCGGTTGCCAATTACGAAAAGACTTTTCTAAAGCTTTCTCGTATGGAGCTAATTCAACTTGCAGACGTTCTATTGTCTTACTTAATTCATCTTTTCTCTTGTATAAAGAGCTTACTTTTTCTGCTTTTTCTCTTGCTATGGTTTCCTTTTGTTTCTCTTCTTCAATCTTTTTTCGTTCCTTTTCCTTATTCTTTAATTCAGAAGACAACCTATCTCGATCATTCATTATAATTTCTATCTCTTCTTGTTTCTTCTCGTTTTCACATGTCAACAACTCCACTTCTTCTGTCTTATTCTTGATCTCTTCGTCTTTTGAAGCTATACTTTCATTTAATAATACATTTTCATTACGAACCATAGCAGCTTCTTTATTGTATGCTAGATTATCAGCAGCCACAGCATCCATAATCAGTTTTCCAAATTCCCCCTCTACAATTTCATCTGGATCAACTTCAACCGCTTGAATAACATGTTTTGCACGACAATACAGTTTCTTTATAAAATCTTTATAGACGTCAGCATTGAAATTACTCTTTGTCTTATTGTAAAGACGTGATACTTCTGCTATTTTATTGCGAACTCTTGTACTATGCAAATCAAGGCATCTTGCCATTGTCTCCGTAAGCATACACCCTGAGATATCTACAGGCTTTGTATTATGCATCCACAGTTCCAGAATTATCTTGCCAGTTGATTTCATATAATCTACTGTTGGATGCATCGTCTTACAAAATTTAATCAAATCCCTGTTTGAGGTAAGAAAGAAAACATGATTATCATTACTTTTTTTCGCCCTTCTCTCTTTTATATAATCGTCCATGAAAACATCATGTATCTCCCTATAGTTATCACTGCTATATGAAGAAGGTCTCTTTGTTCTTGTTTCTCCTAAAAGTCTTGTAATTCTTTTCCCCTTATAATTCTGTATAATTTTTTGTCTCTCCGCAGGATTCATTGGAGGAAAAACGTTGATTCCTTTTTTCTCTATCTCTGTTGGCAATGTTAGACGAATTTGCGCCAATTCATTTGCCTCAAGTTTATATCTTTCGCATGCAGAAGCAATATCTGTAAGAGGATTAGGACCATTTTGCTCTACTGATTGCAAAATGTATGAGATTTCATCAACAGTCATAGGATTTATACGCAAAATGCCACCAGCCGCCTTAATTATTTCGCAAACTTCCTTTGAATATATCTCGCGCTGAAGATTCGATAAATTAAGTACACCCATGACAATTGACGTATCAAGGAAATACTCGGTTCTTATTCCATCTTCACTTTCTTCAACAAGCGGCTTTTCGCTTTTCAGAAAACCAGCAACGATAGACCCCCAAAAAAGTTGGTTCGCAACTTGAAATAAATCCTTCTCATGATCACTCAAATACTGTAAGAAAAATACCATTGTTGCGTATTTCTCATCCACTTTTGATGTATCTTGCTCTTCAAAATATCCAATAATGTCATCTGTATTATCCGAAATAAACTGAACAAAGGATATACCATCATCTATAGAACCTTCTCGTTTAAGGAATTCTTTATACTTTTCTTCTATGAAAGAAATGCTTTCTGAGAATTCTCTCTCACGTTCGTTTAGCCTACTATCTTCATTGTCAAATGATGCACTTTGAATTTGGAATGAATCGCCATTTTCATAAACGGTCAATTTGATGTTTCCCCATTTCTGAGCATTAATTTTTAATATCGACTTGGATATAACAACATGTGGAATAGGTATACCAAACTTATCTGTAATGAAATTATGTATCTCATCTGCACTACAATACGGGTGGCTTCCTTTATGTTGCGAGAATATACACGTTATAGCATATTTTATAATTGGGAAATATATATCTGAATACAATCCGTGATTACTATTCGAATATAGTGCTGAAATTAAAGCAAAATTTGTTTTCTTCATAATTCTGTGATTTTTATTTGTCTAACATTTCGTATTCTTCTTTAGTTATCGGACTCTTTGGGGCAACGATGAGGACTTCATCGTAGGTAAGACAGACGAGGTGGAAAGACTTCTATAATGAAACCTTTCTCGTTTGCAAGCTGGCTGACGATCCTATCTCCTTTTGCAAATTTACTCATATTCTAATCCTTGTCCTTATTTGTCCGCTATTTTATGGTTCAATAAATACAGGAGTTCCTTTGTCATTTTCAGGATTTATCTCTATCAATTTCTCTATAAGTTGATGATTAACTAAAAGTCTTAAATCCATGTTAAGTGGTTCGATTGAGAAAATCATGTAACTCTTGCGAGGATTCTTGTTAGGATAATCCATTGCCTTCAGTTCTTCCTTGCCCATC
>CAJOLW010000004.1 GCA_905235525.1 uncultured Bacteroidaceae bacterium | reverse complement strand
CACATCACCTCTTCGGCTGATCCATGTATAGAGTTTACGAAGTTGTGGACAAAGAAAGAGGCTGCCTTGAAACTGACAGGCGAAGGCATCAACGACGACCTTCCGTCGCTCTTTACCCCCGAAACGCTCAACCTGCTCACATTTGACACAATTGTCCGTCAGGACTGCGGTTTTGTATATACCGTGTGCAACTATCGTGCAACCAACTCCATTTAACAAATAAAGTAAATTTCAATTTATATGGCAAGTAACATAGACTTTGTACAGTATATTGTTGACCAGTGCTCAGAAGCAGGTGAAATAGTTGCCAAGAAAATGTTTGGCGACTATGGCATATATTGCGACGGGAAGATATTCGGTCTTATTTGTGATGACAGGTTCTATCTGAAACCTACTGAGGAAGTAAAGCCATTGCTCAGAACGGAAGAATTGTGTCCGCCCTACGATGGGGCAAAGGACTATTTCTACATAGCAGATGTAGATGACCATGATTACCTTTCTCAATTGGTAAAGCAGACATGCCGAAGTCTTCCTGAACCCAAGCCAAAGAGAAAGAAGTAGTTAAATCCAGAACCTTTAAAACAAAGCGCATGAAGTGGACAGTATTAACAGATAATCGCACGAACAATCCTGCTTTGGGAACTGAGCATGGGCTGTCAATACCCAGACACCCTTTTCTATACCAGTCATTGCACAGGGAATCATTCATTTGAGATGATGAAGAGTCAGATGGGAGAACAACTCCAGTCTTTCTATTGTGGCTTTTCAAAAGGAAGTAATTTGAAAAAAAGGAAGGCATGAAACTTACATACATTTTTCATAGTGGTTTTGCTCTTGAAGCAGAGAGGTCCATCCTGATCTTTGATTATTGGATGGATCCAAGAGGTGTGATTGATGCAATCTTAGAGAGTAAGAAACCACTTTATGTCTTTTCCAGTCATTTCCACGAAGACCATTTCACGAGGGACATCTTCGAGTGGAAGAAACAAAAACTGAATATCATATATATCCTGAGCAAAGATATACTCCGGCATAGGAGAGCAACCAAGGAAGAAGCCGATGTATGGTTAGCCAAAGGAGCATCATGGTCAGATGAAAGGATTTCCGTCAAAGCATTGGGTAGTAACGACAGTGGAGTATCATGGATTGTTGAAACTGAGGGGAAACGTATCTTCCATGCTGGTGATCTTTGTAACTGGTATGCGAGGTTTCTGCCTAATGCAGTGCTTGGACAGACTATCTATAGCGAAGAGTTTGAAGAAGACATTGACCCAATTACCCACGAAAAACAGTTCTTGGGCGAACTGAAAGACATCCGCAAAGTGACGGATAACTTTGACCTGGTAATGTTCCCTGTGGATGGACGAGTAGGCAACGGCTATACACTCGGTGGAAGACAGTTCATTGAGCGTTTCAGAGTCGGGCTGTTCGTTCCTATGCATTTCGTTGCCAGTGGCTTTAAGTCTGCATGGCGCATGAAGGAGTTTACTGATGCAAAGAATATTCCTTTCTGGGAAATCACCAAAGAGGGAGATACAATTGAAATATGAATATAGAAGACTATCGTGAGTATTGCCTGTCATTGGGCGATGACATAGAAGAAAAACTGCCTTTCCAGAAGTTTAAGAACGGAGTAGGAGTATTGGTGTTCTATGTAATGGGACACATGTTCTCTTTCTTCGACTGCAACGATTTCTCAATTATCTCGCTGAAATGCCAGCCAGAACGCATTGAAGACCTGAAGGCACAGTATGAGTGTATCGGAAATCCGTACAACGAATCACCCAAGCATTGGATTGGAATCAATCCAGAAACCGTTCCTGACAATCTGCTGAAGGAACTGACTCGAAACTCATACGAAATTGTAAAGGCAAAATACAAGAAGAAATGACTATCAAAAAGATTGCCTAATGCTGATGAAAAAATTAAACAACTCTATGAAACGGCATTTCCAGAAGACGAACAAATCCCTTGGAAGGACTTGATGCGCCTGGTCGGGGAAATGCCGTTGGATTTTACAGCATATTACGAAGGAGAGGACTTCATTGGTTTCACCATTGTATATTCACGTAAATCTTTCAACTGGTACTGGTACTTTGCCGTGCGTGAAGAACTACGTGGCAAAGGTTATGGTCAACAGATACTGACCCTGTTGATAGAAAAGTACAAGGGTCAAACATGCGTCCTGGACATGGAAAGTCCAATGCAAGTCTGTGAGAACATAGACCAACGTAAACGTCGTCACAATTTCTATTTGTGCAACGGATTCAGGGACACAAACATCCATCGTACCTACAACGACATCACCATGACCATCATGATGAGGGGTGAAGGTACGTTCACCATGCAGGATTGGGATGACATCATCCACGAACTGCAACAGTTCTGGTGGCCCGATGACATCAAGGAAGAATAGCGTATCTCTTGCTTCCGCTATCTGTCACCCAACTTCCCGAAGTAACACTCTATTGAAAATAAGGTGAGATCTTGCAAAATATCAATCCGCCTTGATTCACTTCATTCTGACGATATTCAGTGAGTATGGGGGCACGTCAAACAGAACATTGCCATCTTCGGGAGAGAGTAATTGCTCCACAGGATGAATCGTGGTAGGCGCATCAAATGTGTTCTCCTCCATACCATCGTTGGCTGCCAGACGCACCACACGAGCATCTCTTGGCATGAAGTTCTTTAGGTTCAGTTTGGCAGTGGTCGCCACATCACTGGTGTTAGCCACTTTCACAATAAGTTCTTCGGTGGTGTCATCGAAGGTGGCTGAGGAGAATACACCTTTCGTATTATCATGCTTCAGCACCGTATTGAAAAGCAGTTCGTTATCGAGCCACACCTTCACACTGTCAGCAGCCACCTGTAGGGTGACATCATACCAGCGACCAGATTCCACATGTCCCCGTTTACTATCAGCCAACAACTTTCCTCCATTACTTATCTGTTCGATGGCATGCTGTGTGTTAGTCCATCCACCTAAGTTTACCCAACAATAGTTTTTGTCATCCACATAATTAAAGATAATGATGAATCCCTCTGCACCCTCTTCTTTACGAGCACGGAACTTACACGTGTAGTGATCGCTATTGACGATGTCTTTCTCAATACACAGTGTGGCTTCCTTACGCCCCGTCTGTCGTACAGTGTTACCCTCCTTCTGCCAGTCACCATAGACGTACTCTACATCCTTGACAGTTTCGAACGTAGCACGTGTGTTCCACGTCCCGAATCCTACACGACTCTGTTTCGGGGTCAACGGTTTAGAAACTTTACCCTTGTAGGGGTCAGTCTGCACCACCTTCACTACCTGTGTGCCCAAGTGCTGCGGCATCAACTGCTGAACGTAGTAACTGGGGGTACCCATCACACGACTACTATTGAAGCGAATCATGTCAGGACGCCAACGGGCATCATTCTCGTTGACAAAGATGGGGGCATAAGATGCCAGTTCCACCACGTCTGAGTTATTCTCCATTCCCATCATATAGACAGCCTCGCCCAAGGCAGCATTCATATTGCCCAAGTTGCCGTAACCATTGGTCACGGCATATTCACCCACATAGACTTTAGGACCTTGACGATCATAACTGTCGTATTTGTGAAAGGCAGCAGCAAACCAGTCGGGTGAACGGTAATAATGCTCATCCAGTAAATCCACGGGCAACTTGCTGTTCCACTTCGGATTATCATCGCCCCAAGCCACCACATTCCCAATAATTTTCATATTAGGATACTTAGTGCGGATTGCCTTGTAGAACTGCTCGTAGCGCTCATAGTAATGGTCGCTCTGCTGGCGAGGGTCAGGCTGATTATTTTCGTTGCCAACCTCCAAATATTCCAGTCCAAAAGGCTCTGGATGTCCGTTCTTAGCACGCATAGCACCATATTTAGATGTAACGGGACCATTAGCATACTCTATGGCATTCATGCACTCATCAATCCAAGGCTGAATACTATCGTAAGGTGTCTGACCACCGTGCCATATTCCCACGTTTACCACATAGAGCGGTTTGGCACCCAAATCTTCTGCCAGTTGCAGGTATTCATGATAGCCAAGTCCATCAGTAGTACGATACCCCCAGTTCACGTTCCAGTGACCTTCGCGCTCCTCTATCGGTCCGATAGTACGTTCCCAGCGGAAAGCGTTGTCTGGACTCTCCTGCCCCTCTACAAAGCAGCCTCCGGGGAAGCGCATGAACTTCGGATGCATCTGCCACAGCATATTGGCCAAGTCAGGACGCATACCGTTCTCTCGATTCTTGAACGTAGGCGGAAAAAGGCTCACCATATCTATCTGCACCTGCCCCACACCATCGAATACCAATGCAAATTGTGCGTGTGGATCGTTGTCGTTTGCTGTGAGTATGGCTTCATATTTTTTCCATCCTTTGGTTTTGTCGGCAGGGAAACCGTTGATCACAGTCTCGGCATAGAGTTGTGAGCCATCCTGTGAACAGAGCGTTGCCTTCACAGTGCCCTGATATTTCAAAGTTTTAGCCCAGAATGACAAACGGTAGTTGCGTCCTTGCACAGCGTTAATACCCCAAAAGCCCTCGTTCACCAGACTGACAGGCGTTGTTGTCGATGCCTTGACAGTCAGTTCTAAGGCATTGTGCTGCACACTATTTAGCAACGGCGTTTCTTTGGAGGACTGTATGAGTCTTGCTGTAACTCGTGACGGATTGGAAGCCCACGTCGTCCAGCCCTGCATGTCAGCAGGTGCGCCAAAGCGTGGTCCGTCCTCAAAGGAACGGTTGCGTATCAATTCGGCATAGATACCACCGTCAGCAGCATGGTTGATGTCTTCATAAAAGATGCCATAAAGCATGGGACTCACCTTCGGTCCACGTTGCTGGAGGTCTATGTCGATAGTCACTTGTGCCTGGAGTGCAACTGCAAAAATAGCACAAGCACCCATAAGAAGAGTTTTTCTGTTGATCATATTTATCCTTGTTTTTGATACATATCATTGTATATGCTGTATATACTTTCACAAATAGTTTTGGCTACTCACGACCCATTGTAGTTTTGTGCATATAGGAACACAACATCATATTGGAGATACAAAGTTGGCGATTTTTTCCCTTTTTTGCACTACCATTGCAAAAAAAAATGTGCCATCAGGAGATTTTTCACAATTCAACACCTGATTTGAACTAAAAACACATACTTTTAATGCCGCATCGCTAATCTATAGTGTGTACCCAATCTACAAAAACAAACAAATTCCTTTCATGAAGTCGTAAATAGGTAAAAAAACTTTATTCTTCACTCGTTTTTCAGTAATTTTGTGGCGAAATATCAACAACATTCAATATGATTCAACAAGTAGAGATAACGCTAAAGCCTAAGTCAAGAGGCTTTCATCTGGTGACCAATGAGATTATTCGTCAGTTGCCCGAACTCCCCCCAATCGGTGTAATCAACATCTTTTGCAAACATACCAGTTGTGGATTGAGCATTAATGAGAATGCTGATCCCGATGTTCGTGTAGATATGGAGACTATCTTCAACCACCTCGTGCCTGAAAATCGTCCTGAATATGAGCACACTTTGGAAGGTACCGATGACATGCCGGCTCATGCAAAATCAACATTGAGCGGTGTTAGTCTGACCATCCCCATTACAAACGGGCACCTAAACATGGGAATATGGCAAGGCATTTACTTCTGCGAGTACCGCAATTATGGCGGAACAAGAAAGTTGGTAGCAACAATAATCGGAGAATAGGCATTCTTCTCTTATTAAGAGTGACCCCAAAAGTTTTTTAACTAACTTTTGGGGTCACTCCATTATGTATATCCCTATAGGAAAACTTTACTTCACTTTCGCATTCTTCTCCAACTTCCAGTCTGGACGTTGCAGAATGGCAGGATTGTCGCCCACAAACATCTTAGGCGCCTCCTTGTCACCTTTCAGTTGCCAATCAAGCCATGCACGGGCAACAATAGCGAACTCACCACCATGTGGCTGATTATAAGTTCCGCCATGTCCCACTGGCAAGTTCACAGCAATGGCTGGGACATGAGTAATACGCTTAAAGTCATCCATACCATTTGCATAAGCAATATCTGATTCGCCACCGAGCATATACATGATGGGGCAATGGATATCCTTCAATTTGTCTTTTGGCACACTTGGCATTCCACCCATAGGAGAGTTTCCACCATCGTTGAGCAGACCACTGTTGCAAATCATGATAGAAGTGACACGTTTGTCAAAACAATTGAAAAGTGCCTGCAGACCACCGCACGACATTCCTGCAATACAGATGTTCTTCGTGTCAATCTTCTGGTAGTAAGGACTATTCTTGTCTGCATTCTGTGCAAAAGCCCAATCCATTGACTCCACCTGCTGTTCCGTACGAGACTGGCCACCCATGCCCATACCGCCCCCCATACCACGAGGTGCATCCTGTGCAGGCATAACACCCGTCGCAAGAACGATATAGCCGTAAGATGCAAGGTCATTGAGGAACTTCTCATGTCCGCGAGGAGAGTTAGCACACCCACCATTACCCCACACCAAAACAGGGAGAGGGTTCTTGGCGCTGAACTGTGACAAATCCTTTGGAGCAAATACCGTATGCTCTCCAAATCCATCCACTTCATACATCACAGCCTTGTATGGACCAGTTCCGCCCTCTTCAAGTTCCGTACTCTTCGCTTGTGCATAAAGTGCATCTGCCTTCACGATGAAGGCAAGCATCAAAATAAAAAAAAGTTTAGTTTTCATGATTGTAAGTAATTGATAATAACTATTAGGGTTATAAAAAGATTTATGTGCACAAAGATACGACCTTTTTGAAAATTGAAAAAATTGTTTTACTATTTTATCATCATTTGAAGAACATTATTGTAATGTATAGCAATGTTTTGTGTCAACATAAGAGGTGTTGAACACCTTGCAATAAAACGAGTCATTCCATTTCCATCTTCATAAAATTGCATGGAAAGATAGAACTTTTTCTTTTGTTTTATCTTTTGTCTTGGAATTTATCGCTAACTTTGTAGCGTAATATTTTATCCAAAACCGTTTTTTATCCTATTCCGAAACTCAACAGCATGAAAGATTTCTTGGAACTTGTGAAAAACAGATATAGTTGCAGGGCTTATCAACCACGCACTGTAGAAAAGGAGAAATTAGACTATCTCATAGAATGTGTACGCATGGCACCTTCGGCAGTGAATAAACAACCTTGGCGATTCCATATCATCTGTAATGACGAGGAAAAATCGAAATTGCGACAGTGCTACAACCGTGAATGGTTCGCTACGGCTCCCCTCTACATCATCGCTTCCGTACTTCATGACGAAGAATGGGTGAGAGCAGACGGGAAGCATCATGGAGACATTGACATCGCCATTGCCGTGGAGCACTTGTGTTTGGCAGCCACAGAGCAAGAACTGGGTACATGCTGGGTATGTAACTTCGACGCCGACCTGTGCAAAGAATTGTTTGCCTTGCCTGAGAATGAAGAACCAAGCGTACTCATTCCCATTGGTTATCCTGCCGATGAAAGGAAGGAGAAGAAACGTAAGGAGATGGATAATATCTTCTTTTAAGAGAAATAAAAATTCAAACTTTATTACTAATATTTACTATCCTATTCAAAACTACACATCAATGAAAAAAATCCTCAATGCCCTACTCTTGTGGGTTATCGCCCTATCAACATGGGCGCAAGGCATTTCAGCCCTCGAACAGGTCAAGGCTGACCCGAGAAAAGCCTATGGACAGGACTATCCTTACTCCATGAAGCCTGTTGCACTGACAAAGTCGCCAAAAGGCTACAAAGCATTTTACATCAGCCACTATGGCCGTCATGGCTCACGCTACTATTGGAATGACATGCTCTATCGCAATCTGGACTCTCTCCTCAGAAAGGCACACGAAAAGAATCAACTTACTCCCGTTGGAGAAGCCTTCCGCACAAAGTTTATGGCTGCCAAAACAGAACTCGCTACCAGTGTGAGCGAATTGAGCGATTTAGGGTGGGAACAACACCAGTACATTGCACGGACGATGTATAACAACTTCGAAGACATGTTTAAGCAGGGCGGTGACATCTATGCCATTTCATCGCTCACTGGTCGTTGTGTGCTCAGCATGGCTTCCTTCTGCCAAGAACTCGCACAATGCAACCCCAAGTTGGAAATCCGCGAGGAATCCGCACGCAAGGTTCTTGATGGTGTGAAGCCCGACGACCGACAGAATCCTAACTACAAGAGATTCCCTAGGTCAAGACCCCGATTCGAGGCAAACCGTCAGAAGTTCCAAAATAATGACAACCTGAGAGAGAAAATTATCACACGCGTGTTCACCAGTACCGAAGGACTGCCAGGCAACCCTAACAGCATTGCGGGCGATCTCATCAATCTCTACACTTCACTGCCCAGCATCGGACATGATGGCATGATGGAAGGCATCATCACAGACGAAGAGATTGCCGCCCGTTGGGAGAACGAGAACCTCGGTTCCTACACATGGGTATTTGAGCCACGCTATGACATGATTCCAATCTTGCGCGACATCATCAAAAAGGCTGACAATGTGTTGAATGGAAAAACCAAACGCTTGGCAGACCTCCGATTCGGACACGACACATGTTTGGGACCCCTCACCGTGCTCATGGGCATCAACGGAGCAGACATCGACCCTGAAGACCCCTATGAGGTGAAGAACTGCTACCAGAACTGGACAATGGGTAAGGCGTCAAATTTACAAATTGTTTTCTATCACAGCAAGAAACCCGGACAACCCATCCTCATCAAGTGCATCCTCAATGGTGAAGAGGTATCCCTTCCTTTGCCTAACGACCTCTATCCCTACTACCGTTGGGAAGATTTCAAGAAATTCTACACTGACCGATGCGACAGCGTAGAATAAAAGTCAACTCACACATAAAGCGGCATGAGGCCGCAAACACACAGGCGCCCGTAAAGTTCCGACTTTACGGGCGCCTGCTTTATACAGTCAGCGCTGTCACTTCTTCAAAGCGTCAGCCACAATCTCGGCGATGCGACGGACACCAGCCTGATTGGGGTGGATGCCATCATCTTGCACTTTGTCAGCATCGTTAGCAAAAAGGGTGTGGAGGTCGATAACCTGCAAACCATATTGCTGTGCCACTTCCTGCTGGATAGGGACAATCTCGTTAGCAATGATGGTTTCATTGATGTTCCATGAGGACTTGAAAGCAGGAATAGGGGTGCAGAGGAATATCTGGGGCTTGATTGGTTGTGCATTTTTCGCCTTCTTGCCTTTCTTTGCCGTTTTTGCCAATGCAGGACAGAGAGTGGTAATCATCTGCTGAAGATCCTGCTTGAACTCCGAAGCATATTTCCAGTTCTGAGGCTTTGAGTCATTGGTTCCCAATTTGATGATAACAATATCGGGGTCGAATGCCAAAGCATCCTTCCAAGCAGTCTCCTTCATATAGGGCATATCGCCATTGTTGAGCAAGGTGCGTCCGCTTACACCGAAGTTCTTCACCCAGTAATCCTTTCCGAGCCGTTGCTGCAAGAGAGCCGGATAGCCATTGACAGGCGCTAAATCAATGCCATGTCCATCGGTGATACTGTTTCCGATACATGCCACACGCACAGCATCAGGGTTGGGACCAGGATGCGCATTAAGCCAAGCCTCCAGTTCTGCTACCAACTGGTTATGATACTTGAACCAAGAACCGAATCCCCATCCGTGACCACCTGTAGGATAAATGTGCATGGCACATTCGTTGCCAGCATTACGCATTGCACGATAATACTCCACTCCGTTCGTTACAGGAGGTACGAGGTTGTCATCACTTGACATGAAAATAACAGCAGGAGGGGTCAAGTGGCGCTGCACAGCATTCTGAGTCGAATACTTACGCACCATTTCAGGATTCTTTTGGTCTTCGCCGAGGAAATTGCGACAGGAATAAACGTGCGACACTCGCTCGTCCATCGAGATGACAGGATAGAAGAGAATCGTAAAATCAGGACGGACTTCATAAGGGGAAAGAGTGGAGATGACTGATGCAAGATGTCCACCTGCCGAGAATCCCATGATACCCACATCACGAGGCTGAATGCCCCATACGGCTGCTGAATCGCGCACAATGCGGAACCCCTTCTCCACATCACCAATTGGTATCGTGCGGTCACCATTCGGCAGACGGTAGTTCACCACGAAATAAGCAATGCCACGCTCATTGAGCCACCCCGACCACTGAGTACCCTCATGGGTGTTGGACAACACCGAATAACCACCGCCCGGTATGCCGACAATGGCTTTCCCTGAAGGTTTTTCTGGCAGAAAAGCAACCATCTGTGCCTTCCCGTCTTCTGTAAGGTCAATCGTAAACTGCCTTGCCGTTTGTGCCTGCAATGCCAAGACACCTGTCAGCAAGAAGGCAAACATAAAAAACAAAATCCTTTTCATTTAGATAATAAATTGATATTGATGATAATAGATATCATTCTTTCAAGTATTACTGCTCTGCTGCAGACTGCAAAATCTCAGAAAGTGTCGGATGAATATGGACAATATCAGCCAACTGTTCCACCGTGGTGTTGCGACACATCAGTGCGCTTACCTCTTGGATAAGGTCTGCAGAATGAGCACCATAAGCATGACAACCCAAGATGTCACCCTGCGGTGAAACCATCAGTTTGAGCAATCCTTCCAACTCGTTCATCGCAAGTGCCTTTCCATTGGCACGCCAGAAAGATTTCTTGCACACATACTCAATGCCACGTTCCTTGCAACAGTCTTCAGACAATCCCACACATGCCGCTTCAGGTTGGGTAAAGATGGCAGCAGGCATGATGTCGAGACGGATCTCATCAGACTTCCCCAAGATTTGGTTGACCACATGGACACCCTGCATCTCAGCGGCATGAGCCAGCATCTGGAGACCATTCACATCACCAATAGCATAAATATGTGGGACTGTCGTTTGGAGATGCTCATTGACCACAACGCCCATGCGCTCAGAATACTCAAAACCTGCACGACTGAAATGGTTAAACACCCGAGGTGCACGACCTACCGCCATCAACACCTCATCAGCCTCCACCGTAACGGTATTGCCTTTCTTGTCTGTAAACACCACCCCGTCATGGGTGATGGCTGTCACTGCACTCTGCATGTGGAAAGTCACACCTCGTTTCTCCAACGACTTGCGCAACCGTTTGGCGATGTCAGCGTCAAGTACTGGCAGACATTCTTTGAGAAATTCCACCACCGTCACCTCCGCACCAAACGCATTGAAAATGCTGGCGAACTCCATGCCAATCACCCCCGCACCAATGATACAGAGACGCTCAGGCAGATGATCAATCGACAGCAAATCAGAAGAGTCAAGCACGCAACGTTCGGCAGGCTTTTCCAAACACAAAGCCTTGGGCACAGACCCCGTTGCAATGACAATATGAGGGGCTGCATATTCCTCCCCTACAGCCATCACCGTATGGGCATCAACAAACTGCGCCTCAGCCTTAATCAGTGTGATGTTGGGGTGAGAAAGTAACGTTTCAATGCCAGAACGAAGCGAAGAAACTACTTCATCCTTTCTTCGAATAACATTTTGAATATCAAAATTATAATCAAGTCCATTCAAACCAAAGATTTCAGCGTTATTCAACGTCTGCATAATCTCCGCATCACGGGCAAAGGCCTTTGTGGGGATGCACCCGACATTAAGACAAGTACCTCCCACATGGTCACCCTCAAAGATAACCACCTTCAGTCCGTTTTTGGCAGCATATTCAGCAGCACGGTATCCTCCTGGTCCTGCACCGATGATAATGAGATTCGTTTCTTTCATTTCCTCATTTTTTCAGTCTTCCATTCTTTCATTTTTCAGCACCTTCCATGTAGTGACAGGATGTTTGGCTGCCAACACATCATCCACACGTCCAATAGGCGTGTTGTGCGGTGCCGACTTCACCTCATCAGGATTCGTCTTTGCCTCCTCGGCAATCTGGCGCATCACAGCGATGAACTCATCGAGCGTCTCCTTCGACTCGTTCTCAGTAGGCTCTACCATCAAAGACTCATGGAAGAGCAAGGGGAAATAGATGGTCGGAGCATGATAGCCGTAATCCAGCAAACGCTTCGCCACATCCATCGTGGTGACACCTGTCGATTTGTCTTTCAGACCGTCAAACACAAATTCATGACAGCACAAGCCATCAATGGGCAATTCGTAAACATCCTTCAGACTCTCTTTAATATAGTTGGCATTGAGCGTGGCAAGAGGTCCCACCTCTTTCACATGTTCACGTCCTAAGGAAAGAATATAGGCATAAGCGCGCATCATCACGCTGAAGTTACCATGATAAGGTGACACCACAGGGAAGAACTCCTGCAATCCCTCACGCACTCCCACTGGACCACTGCCAGGACCGCCACCTCCATGCGGAGTGGAGAACGTCTTGTGCAGATTGATGTGCATCACGTCGAAACCCATGTCACCAGGACGACATACACCCAGCATCGGATTCAAGTTAGCGCCATCGTAATACATCAAACCACCGCAATCATGGATGAGTGCTGCAATCTCAGGGATGCGCGTTTCAAAAAGTCCAAGCGTGTTGGGATTGGTCATCATCATGGCGGAAATCTCACTACCCTGCTCCGCTACGATACGCTTCAGGTCTTCATAATCAACCGTACCGTCAGCCAACGACTTCACCTCGATAATCTCCAATCCGCACACGGCTGCCGAGGCAGGATTGGTGCCATGAGCAGAGTCTGGAACAATGACCTTCTTTCGAGCCAAATCGCCACGTGAGCGGTGATAATTGTCGATGGTCATGAGTCCTGTCAACTCGCCATGTGCTCCTGCGTATGGTTTGAAAGTGAAGTGAGCCAACCCCGTAAGTTCACACAGTGAATGCTCCAGCATTGCAACCATCTCCAACGCACCTTTTGCCGTGTCGGCAGGTTGTTCGGGATGCAGGCTCTGGAACGGTGACTGTGCCGCCATCTCCTCATTGATTTTGGGGTTGTACTTCATTGTACACGAACCCAAAGGATAGAATCCCGTATCCACACCAAAGTTATTGTTCGAAAGGTTGGTATAATGGCGCACTACTGTCAACTCGTCACATTCAGGCAAATCAACTTCCTCTGCACGTTGCATGGAAGCAGGTATCTCATAATTGCCATACTCATTATCTTGCAGGCTGTAGCCTACGCGTCCTTTTTTCGAAAGTTCGAAAATCAGTTTTCCGTATAGTTTGTTATTCATAGCGCTGCAATTTTTACGAGTTCGTCAATTTCAACCTTATTTCGCTTTTCAGTCACAGCAAAGAGCAGACCATCCTCCAGTTTCACGCCTCCCAAGAAGCCTGCATCGATAAAACGCTGATAGAGAGTATCCACATCGCCATCATACTTCACATAAAATTCGTTGAAGAAAGGCTTGTCGTATGCTAAATGGAAACGTCCTGTCTTCAGCAGTTCGTCACACAGGTAATGGGCACCGGCATAGGAAAGTTGAGCCGCCTCCTTCATGCCTTGCTTGCCCATCAACGAGAGATACACGGTCACCCAAAGTGCCATCAGACTCTGGTTACTACAGATATTAGAAGTCGCCTTCTGACGACGGATATGCTGTTCACGAGCCTGCAACGTCAGCACAAAAGCACGTTGTTCGCGATTATCTTTTGTCATGCCGACAATACGTCCCGGCATCTTACGAATCAGTTTCTCCGTACAGCACATATAACCCACGTAAGGCCCTCCGAACTGCATCGGAATGCCCAAACTCTGGCCTTCACCCACGGCAATGTCTGCACCCCATTCCGCTGGAGTCTTCAGCACTGCCAGGTCAGCAGCCACGCAGTCCATGATGAAGAGTGCCTTCTTTTCATGACACGCCTCGGCAAAGCCCGTGAAGTCCTCCACGATGCCATACACATTCGGCTGTTGCACCATCACGCCAGCCACACCCTCAAGAGTAGAGAGTAGAGCGTTGAGCGTTGAGAGGTCGGTCACGCCATCTTTCATAGGAATCGTCACCAACTCGATGCCGTGATGCAGAGCGTATGTGTCAATCACCTCACGGGTGCGGGGGTTCAGCCCTCCCGACACCAACACCTTGTTCACTTTCTTGCCAGCCGCCACTGCCATCATCATCGCCTCGGCAGCAGCCGTTGTGCCATCATACATCGAGGCATTGCTGATGTCCATGCCTGTCAATTCCGCCATCATGCTCTGATATTCGAAAATATAATGCAGCGTGCCTTGCGAAATCTCAGCCTGATAAGGTGTATAAGAGGTAAGGAACTCTGAGCGTTGCAACAGATGGGGAATGACAGAAGGAGTATAATGGTCATATACGCCATAACCTGCAAAACAAGTCAGTTGCTTGTTCTGTGAACCCAGCAGGTCGAACACACGGCGCACTTCCGTCTCTGTCTCTTCCGAAGAAATTTGATAATCACCCCTGAAACGGATACTCTCTGGTATCTGAGCATAGAGTTCGTCGAAGTTCTTCACTCCTACCTTCTCCATCATTATTTTCAGGTCATCATCCGTATGCGGAAAATATTTAAACATCTTAGAAATTAAGAGTTAAGAGTTATGATTTAGTGCGCTTCTTTCTCGCAGAAAGCCTCATATGCCTTGGCATCCATCAGGTTTTCGAGTTCTGACTCGTCGCTCATTTCCACCTTGATGATCCAGTTCTCGTAAGCATCTTGGTTGAGGAGTTCGGGCGCATCTTCCAATGCCTCGTTCACCTCCACCACCGTGCCGCTCACGGGAGAATTCACGTCGCTGGCAGCCTTCACGCTTTCCACTGCACCAAACTCGGCACCTGCCTCCACCTCATCATCCACGTCGGGCATGTCCACATAGACCACATTACCCAAGGCGTGCTGTGCATAATCAGTGATGCCAATAACACCAATGTTTCCTTCCACTTTCAAGTACTCATGCGACTCAGAATAATAGAGTCCTTCAATAACCTTTGCCATAATCCAATTCTGTTTTTAGTAATTTCTATTTCTTGTAATGTTTCTCATAAAAACGCTTCTTCACCACCTTCCCCGGGAAAGTCTTCTTCCGAATCTGGATTTCCACCTCTGTGTCCAGTGCTGAATACTCACGGTCCACCAGTGCCATACACACACTCTTATCTGTCGAGAGTGTATGGTATCCCGTCGTCACCTCACCGATTGTCTTGCCATCCTTCAGCACAGCATAGCCATGACGTGGAATCGCACGGTCAGCCAGTTCAATGCCCACCAACGTCTTTGCCACGCCTTCCGTTTTCTGCTTCAGAAGAGCCTCCCGACCGATAAACTCTGGTTTCTCCAACTCCACGAACGTGGAGAGTCCTGCCATAATGGGAGAAATCGTCTCGGAAAGTTCATCGCCGTAAAGCGGAAGTCCTACTTCAAAGCGCAAAGTGTCACGGCATCCCAATCCACAAGGCTGCACACCTGCGGCAATGAGTTTGTCCCAGCACTCACGGATATATTCTGGAGTGGCATACACCTCGAAACCATCCTCACCTGTATAACCCGTGCGAGACACGATCACATCGCCCACCGTCTTCACCATATAGAAAGACAACTCGCTGCAAGGAATCCCCAGCACCGCCTCCATCACCTGCTCCGACTCTGGTCCCTGCACAGCAATCTGTCCGTAATCGTCCGAACGGTTCTGCAAGTCGATGTCAAAACCCGTTGTTTGCTGTTGCATCCATGCCCAGTCCTTGTCAATGTTAGCGGCATTGATGACAAGGAAGAAATCATTCTCCCCCATCTTATACACCAAGAGGTCATCCACTGTACCACCATCTTCATAGCACATCATGCCATAGTAAATCTTCCCCACGGGAGCACCAGCGATGTCGTTCGTGAAGATATGCTGCACATAGCGTTCTGCATCCTTGCCACGCACCGTCACCTCTCCCATGTGAGACACATCGAAGAGTCCCACCTTCTCGCGCACAGCATGGTGTTCCACTGTGATGCCCGCATATTGAATGGGCATCTCAAAACCGCCAAAGGGAGACATCAAAGCCCCCAAGTCCACGTGCTTGTCATACAAGCAAGTACGTTTTTCCTTATTTTCAATATTTCCTTCCATCGCACCTGTCAGGTTACTATTTGTATAAAATCTTCTTTCAGATAATTCGCTTCAATCTGCTCTATCTCAGCCACCTCCGAAGGAGTGAGCACCCTCTCCCCTACACAAAGCGTGGCCCTCATCAGAGCCTTCACCTCTTCCAGCCCCTTGTCCGTATAATCCTTCAGCAGCGTGATGCGCTGACGCACACTCTCCACCCCCTTCCGTTGCAGTTTCTCCCGACTTGGAGTGATTGCCTGCAACATGTTCTCCATATCCGTATCATAGAGAAATGTGCTGTGTACGATATTCCGTCCCGGTAGATGATAAAATGCCGTACCGCACATCTTCCTGTCACCAATCATCACGTCGTTGTGACTCGACCCAACTGCCTCAACACCCAATCGCCGAAGCACCAGCACAACCATATTGATGAACTTGTTGAACGTGAACCCCACATCGTCTCCGTCACACACATACGACAGCATCACGTTTCCCATGTCTGCATACACACATCCCCCACCACTTTTCCTCCGATACATCTGTATGCCTTTCTCACGACAATACGGCACATTCACCTCATTTTCCACCACCTGATTGCGGCCAAAAATCACAGTCGGCTCCACCTGCCACATGAAGAAGCACTCAGGCTCATCCAGATAACGAGCCGCCCATTCTTCCATAGCCAAATAAAACGAAAGGCGACGAACCTTTTCTTCCGGTAATACAATATACTTCATCTGATTTAACCTTAACTTTAACCCTAACCTTAACTTTAACCCTAACATTAACCCTAACCTGAAATCTTTCCCTCCCCTAAACAGGGGAGTTGGAGGGGGCTTTAGTTGGAGGGGGCTTTCTTCTACTTTTTCTTCTTCCCCACTACACCTTTCACCCATCCGCCGACAGTCTTAGCGCCACGTTTCGTGTTCCACACCGCCACTGTCTTCTGGTAACGTGCCTTCAGGTTATAGTATTTCTCCAACTGGATCTGCGTCATCTGCTTCTTCACACCCTTATACTCCTTCGTCAGTTCCTTATACACATACTTGAGCGAGTCCATGGTCTCAGGCAGCGTATTGTCCTTATCGAGGACAACCACGCCATCCACGAAGAGTTCATACTTGTTAATGAAATCGCTTGCAGGGTCAGCCATCAGAACCGAAACACCCAAAGCAAAAGCCACACAACTGGTAAAAAATCTTTTAGCCATCATCTGTTTTTCTATTGTCGATTATCCATTATCGCTTCCCTTTCAGGAAATCGGAGGTAAAGTTACACAAAAAATATGGGTTAGCGGATAACAAACACACTTTTTTCACTTTTTATCACTAAAATCACCTCTTTCCACACTTAAAACAAACTGAAATACCCCAAAGAAGAAAGCCGACATGCGAGAACATGCCGGCTTCCTTCCATCTATTGTTTGACAAATATTACCCTACTCAAGTTTCGCAAGTGCTCAACTTCTTTAATTCCCCCCAAACTCAACTTGCGAAAATTGAGTTACCATAACAGACCATTCAACTCCTTGTCAAAATCAATCAATTCATCCTCGTCGTACAGATTAGCCTTGATACCGATTCCCGGCTTTCCTCCAGGTGACGATGGCAGTGACGGTGATGCTGCAATCATTGACTGAGGTGCCACCTGCACCATGTCCAGTTCCGGTTTGATATATACTTTCTTATTCATTGTTCTATCTCCTTTATTTACTTGATTGCAACTTTTTTACCATGATAAATATAGATGCCCTTTTCGGATGGTTTACCCGCAAGTTTCACGCCTGAGAGCGTGTACCATGCGCCATCTGCCGTTTCTGCATCATTACCTGTTGCCAACTCAGTGATGCCTGTAGCCTCACTATTGTCAACAAACCCGATGGCAAGTGCATCTGCCTGCAAGTTGTGCGATGAAGCATAGAAGTAAGCGCGGAATGGTTCCACATCGCCTGTAGTCTTGGCAAACTTATTACCTTCCGCATTCAGCACATAAGAGTCTGTAACAGCCTGCTTCTGCGAACCACCCGTAAACATATAGTAGAAACCACTCTGGGTCTTCGTCTCATCCGCCTTGATAGCGGCATCGCTGGCTTTGAAGGTAATTGCCTTGCCTGTCAAATCGAACGCTGCACCCCAATGATCGCTTGGTACAGTGATAAGGTAAGGAGTGTTAGCCTGAATGCTACTTGCATAGTCAAAGTCCACAGCCCCCTTGCCATCAGTTATGAACTGATAAAGCCAGAAGTCCTTGCCTGTGTCGGAACTACTCTTGAACCAATCGACAGGAGTCGTGCCTTGCTTCACGGTTGCCACATCGAATGGCAATATAATGGTGCTCCACCCATTGCCTGAACCATCTGCACCTGCCGTGAAGGTACGCGTGTACCTAATCTTCGTGGCTGTAAAATCGATTGGCGTGTAGAAGTCATAACCATCTTCCAACACGATATTAGCAGCAGTTGTTCCCTTTACAACATTGTTTGAAATACCTGTAGGCACTGTAGCAGAGGCATCCAGCAGATAGAGCGTGTTCGGGTTGCTGTTAGGAGCAATGGAAGTCACCAACGATTGTCCACGCAGGTCAACCACAGCCGCATCAGTAGGAACTGTGAAGGAATCCTCTGCCAGTTTTATAGTCTCTGTACCATCAACAGCCATCGTCTTAACGGCCGGCTTAACCACATAAGTAGTATATGTATTATCAGGCAATGCCGTATCCCATGCATCATTGTGATAATAGCGCATCACCACACTATACTCACCATCAATTACCACATCCATTTCGAGTGGTACCACGATTGATGAATTTGCAGGGATGACCACCTGCTGAGTCTCCGTGCTTGTAGGAGAGCCAGTTCCACCTTCCCACTTATAAACAGCCAGATAAATCCAACCTGTAAACGCCTTTGTTGTACTCGTATTCGTAAGTGTCACCTTATCAATCAACTTCGTGCCGAGGATATATTGTTCATCGTCACTCAGATTCAGAGAGTGGGTAGAGGTCAAGGTGGGCGTGTTATCCGCTGCCACAGCCGACTTGATAGTGACGGTTTCAGTACCAATAGATTTCGTTCCTGCCTCATCTGTCGTGATTTTCCAGTAAGCAGTTTCCGCTGATGTCGGGATGAATGTGAATGACACGATTGTAGAGGCATCGGCATCCAGATGCAACCCAATGGCAGCATATCTGGTACCACTCTTAAAGAGATAGAGGTTTGAGTGGTAAGCATCTGTGGCACTGTTGTTCTTCACCTTCACGTTAAGCGTCTGTACCATACCTGCCACTCCGTCCGTTACCAGTTCGAAATCAGAGGCAGTCAGATTGACCTCTGGATTCACGGTGGTCAGGGTTGTGGTTGTCGCACCCACTTCCGCCTTGATGTAGTACTTATCTGAACCCTCACATTGCACCCAATCAGATGCACCTTTCATTCTGCACACCAACTTTATCTTGTATGTCTTGCCAGAAGTGAGCCCTGTAAAATCCATAATGAAAGAACGGCTTCCCTCTATCCATCCAGAAGGAGAAAAATCGGCCACATTTGTCAAATTGCCAGATGAGCGCACCCAGTTATCTTCTTCATCATATATACCTAAAGCAAATTGCATATCGTGTGTAAATGTCATCGTGCTTGAAAGGCAATAATCGAAATTGACGGCATAAGATGTTTCCGTGTTGGCAACAATTGACGAACCTATATAGTTAAATGTCGAAACAGTTAAACAAGCATCTTCTTCCGTGAAGTCACCAGTTGGCTTCTGAATGCCGATGACAGCGTTCAGGTTCATTGAATAACCATCTTTTGCCGTACCACCGCCAACACCTACTGTGCTAGGATTGGGCATAGAGAGCAAGAAGTATCCATTGCCTGATCCGCTCCATCCCCAGTTGAAATGGAAATAGCCATCCTCACTGTATCCGTCACAGATGAAGGCATGTCCGCCACTCGAAGAACGTCCGCTGAAGACGACAGGACGTTCCGCTTTCAATTCATCATAAATCAGGTTATCCCATTCTATAGCCGTATATTGGTCACGATATACATTCTTCAAATGATGGTCAAATCCAAAGTATTCTTTCAATGCATCAGGTATCAGCATGGTGTTAGAATTTGAAGTTGCACCATAATTCATGCCGACCGAAGCACCGCAATATTGCATCAATGTGGCAACAGCCGCCTCTTCAGCAGAAGACTCTCCTCCCGAATAGGTCTTCAACATATTTGCCCATTCAAAAGCGATCTGAGGACATGCAAGCACAGAATGACTATTCTCATCTGTATATCCGGCAATATCTTTCGTAGTGCCTACAGGAAAGCCTTCCTTCTGATTGCAATAATACAAAATCTGCGACATCGCTGTTGCCACACAACCTGTCGCACAGCCCGAAGGCACTTGATTATTGTAAGGAGCCGTCTGATCCCACAGTGTCTCAATCAGCGGAGCAATCGGAGCCTTCACGCTTGCAGGTGCCTTGCGCAATCCCTTTGCCTCTGCTGCCGGCGACTCGCCATTTTTCTCCAGATAAGCAATCTGGTCAGCATAACTTTGCAACCACGCCTTCATGTTGTCGGGCATGTTCTGTGCATCGAACGCACCCTCGTCTGTGTAGCCGATGATGTCGGGCGTGAGGTCTGATGCACTGACGATAACAAAGCCATTGCCAGAACCAATGTTAAACACATGGTACGCATCACCCGTCGCTGCCAGCGACAAATTTTGCTGTTGGCGCGGCGCCTTTGCCACACCATCCTTCCGACTGCTGTTTCCATTCAGGAATGCCAGCGCTTTCACCTTGGCTTCATCTTTGCCGACAGGCCCTGCGAGAAGGGATGTGGTCAGCAACAAGCCAAGAATGAGAAGTAGAGATTTCTTCATATTGATGAAAGTCTTTGTGTATTAATAATTCAAGTTTCGTCTGTTTTATTTTGGGGGAGTTAAAGAAGTTATAAGGAGTTATCGCTCCGCTCAGGAGTTAAAAGCCGAGACTCTGACACCAGCATCACATTTGGCTTTAACTACTTTAACTCCTCTAACTACTTTAACTCCAAAGAAGTTGAGCACTTGCGAAAGTTGAGTTAATAATCTTAAGTTTGCATGCTTCACTTTTTTGAAGTTAGAGAAGTTAATGCTGCGCTCGAAGTTAGCGACTTCACTGTGCTGCAGCCCCGCCTTCAGAGCCTTCCGCCTTAGGTGCCTCCTGCATCTTGAAAGTCATCGGCAATGTGTATCTCACACGCACCGTCTTATTTCCCTTCTTGCCTGGCTTCCACTTAGGCATGGCTTTCACCACACGCACAGCCTCCTCGTCCAGAGCGGGATGAACCGATTTCACCACCTTCACATCGTCAACGCTACCATCCCTATTGACGATGAAACCGACCAACACCCTACCCTGAGCGTCATCCTCCACAGCCTCTACCGGGTATTTCATATTCTGCGACAGCCATGTCATCAGAGCCTGTTGACCACCCTCGAACTCAGCCTGTTCGTCTGGCACTTCCTCCACTGGTTCTTGCGGTCTTGGAGGGAAGGGAAAATTGGGCTGCGGCTCTTCCTTCTTCACCTCCAGTTTCTCAATATCCTTATACACCCTTGCCCAATACTGCGCCTTCTCCTCATCTTTGGGCACGCCGGCACCTTGATGATAGATGGCTGCGAGGTTGTATTGTGCATCTTTCACACCTTGGAGGGCTGCCTTTTCAAACCACTCCACTGCTTTTTCATAGTCTTGCATCACCACCTTGCCCTCTATATAAAATGTGCCCAGATTGTACTGCGCACCTGCATGTCCGGCATCGGCAGCCTTCTGATAGGAGTCGAACGCCCTGTCATACTTTTTCTGCTTCAGAAACTCATTTCCTTTCTGATAGTCCTTTTCAGCCTCCTGCTGCGCCTTCAACTTTGCTTGTTGCGGGTTAAACCCAGGAAAAAACTGTGCTTGCATCCCCATTGTCACACACACGGCGGCAACGAGCACTAAAATTCTCCTTTTCATGATTCTCTCAATTTGTTGATTCAATTATCAATAGTTAGTAAAAAAGTTATTTTCGCCACAAATTTACAATTTTTCTTCATGGCATCAAAACATAATCAAAAAAAATATAAAAAAACTACAAAAAAAACATCCCAAAGACTATTGAAGAATATACTTAGAAAAAAAATGCACTATTATGAAGAAAAAAAACGCATTTATTTTGCAAAATAAAAAAAAATGCGCAATTTTGCACTTGTATTGAGTGAAATACAACCACTGACTATTAATAAAACACACGATTTTAAAAAACATGAGAGCCAAGATGTTTTACTTTCTTTCCACCCTCTTGCTGTGGTTAGTGACAGAGAATTTGTTTGCAGATATAATGATCACAAACACACAAGCATTGAAAGATTTTAGAGATGCCGTCAATGGCGGGACAACCTATGTTGGCCAAAACATTTATCTGGAAGTTGACCTTGATCTGAATGAAGAAGCATGGACTCCCATCGGCACAGAGGAACATCCCTTCAAGGGAAATTTTGAAGGATGGGGACACAAAATCACTCATCTCAACATCACTGGAAGCAACGACTATGCTGGTTTGTTCGGCCACATTGATGGCGGCAGCGTGAGAGATGTCGGTATCGAAGGCACCAGCATTTGTGGCGGCACTTATGTCGGTGGCATTTGTGGTTATCTGAAGTTAGGTGAAATCAGCAGTTGCTATAGCAACATAGCCGTCTCAGGCGCCCAGTATGTCGGAGGACTCTGTGGTTATTCTACAGGGAAGATGGAGAACTGCTGGCATGAAGGAAACGTGACAGCAAGTGCGGCATCAGAAGCAAACGCTGGTGGATTGGTAGGCCATGCAAAAGACGCCACCCTTCAACGATGCTACGTGATCAGCACAACAGTCAAAGTAACCAGCGCAAATACAAACTCTTTTTTCGGCTACATTGCAGGTCAGTGGGACGGAACAGTTGATGATCATTTGGAATGTTGCAGATATGAAACAGAGACTGTTAGCGTAGAAGGTTTCACACTTGGCGGCGATGTGATTATCGGGTCTGCATCTGGAGAAGATTCTCCTTCTGCAATGACTGTCAAAGGTGCCTCCACTGACGAAATGACGAATCAAGCCTATTGGACTGGAATCTTGAACACAGAAGTAAACAACCTCGTTTGGGTCATTGAGTCAGGTTCTTATCCTCAACTCAATTCCTTCTGCAAGAATCAAGACATCACCTTCCATTTTACCCCAGAGAAGAAATGGCTTTCCATTGTGCCCAACGGCAATTACACCGACCTAAAGGGCATAAAAGCCTATATTGTGACAAGTGCAGACAAGGCATCCAACACCATCACACTCCATCAGGTCAGCACCCTCAACGAAGGGTGTGGCGCACTCGTCTATTATGAGACAGAAGAATATGAGGGTGAAGACATCACCTTGTCGCATACCACAGATGCAGGACTTGCCGACTATTCCAGCAATCTCCTCCAAGGTTCCCATGTCAGTCCCATCGGTTTTGTGGGTGATGGCACAGAATACATCTTGAAAAGTGGCACTTTCGTACCTGCCAATTCTGGCTCATTGGCACGAAACAAAGCCTATCTGAAAGTTCCCTCAGAAGCAATGGGCAGCATCCGCTACGACTTCCAACTTGAAGATGAAACCATCACTGGCATCAAGTCTGTGGGTCACACAACTGATGCCATCGACGAAGAGGACGGCTGGTACACCTTAAACGGCAGGAAATTGAATGGCAAGCCCACCGAAAAGGGAGTCTTTTTATACCATGGACACAAAATACTCATTCCATAAAAAAGATGATAATGAAGAAGAAAGAATACATTAAGCCTGAAATAACAGAGATTCTGTTTGCAGCGACACCCATGATGCAATTGGGCTCTCCCACCCTTAGTTTTGGAGAAGACTACACAGATCCATCAGAGGCAGACTGAGTTGAGGGATGAGAGTTGACCGTTGAGAGTTAGAGTCAGGGTTAAAGTTAGCGTTAAAAATTAAGAGTTAAAGATTGAATTAATAAAAAAACAATCAATATGAAATTAAGACACTTACTATGGTTATGGCTGGCGGTGGCGCTGCTGGCTTTACCACAAAACATGAAAGCGGAAGACTATTTCCAGGCGAAATACACTTCCATGTGTTTTATGGTCACTCCGAAAGGCCAGGGATGCGTACACATCAAGGTGATGCACCTTGACCAAATCTCGGGCCTGTCTCCCAACGGCTATCTCGAGCAAACGTCGGACTGTCCCGACGGTGCCTGGATCTTCGCAGAGACACCCGGTCAGAAAAGAAGGTACATCGTTTCCCTATACAACAAGAATGACCGGAGCAACAGCGATGACTGGATCACCCTCTATACGCGCTTCTCGGGAAATGCGGAGGGAAACTATCCCGGAGGCAACGGCGTGCTGGTGCTGACGAACACAACGAGCGGAAGTCAGCAGTTGGAATCCAGAACCCAAAGTTTCAGCGTGAAAAAGCCGAAGGGCGAGGCACGATGCTTTGCCGAGTTCGACTGGTACTATCCGACCGATTGGGCTGGCAAGGAAGTGAAATTCTACATCAATGGTCCCGTGGGGCATGGTGAGAACGTCAGCAACCGTGAAATAACAGGCAGTCCCATCATCTTTTCCGCCGTGCCGGAACTGACCCTCAGCGAACCTATATTCACACCAGTGGGCGAGTATGCCGGCTTCTACAGCATGGTTGTTGCCAACACCACGGGTGCGGAACTCAAAGTGACGAAGGTGACAGAACTGGACACGACCCAAGGAACTGCCAACATTGACATCACCGACCAGTGCAAGAAGTCCAAAGACGGTTATTCCCTATACATACCTTCCACCAATTACACCCATCAGGTGAAGGTGGAAGCGCAAGTGCCCTACAACCAATATACCTACTATAACTTGCCACCCAAGACTGTCACCATCAAGGCTGTTCACAACCCCAAAGACTTTGACTTGAAAGCCGAATGGGGCAAGAAGGCTGCCTCGGTGCTGAAATGGACTGTCCCCAATGCGGATGAGGAGGACGCATTGTACACCGATGCCTTCATCATCCAGCGCCAACTCTACAACCTGAACAAAAATACGGAAGAAAGCACATCTTCCTGGGAAACCATCAGTCAGATACTGATGGAGCAAGGCAAGGCAAACTACGAATATACCGACAGCACCCAAGGCTGCTATGGCGACACCCTCCACAACAGCGTCCGCTATCGCATCTATCGTGCAGCCATTGGCGCGACCGAGGGAAACATCGGGCAATATGACTGGAGAAACAAACGCGACGATGTGCCGGGCTATAACGTCGAAGTGAAGTATGCAAGTTTCCAAAGCGTATTGCTGAAAGACATGAATCCCATCATCATCTGGCATTACTCCTCCCCATTGAGTTATGCTCCCGACGACCATTCCTATTTTCCTGTCGATGCGCGCACCATCATCCGGCGCACTGCGGAGTTCATGAAGAATGGCGAGACCGTCATCTATGACGAAGATTTCGACGTGACGGACCTCGTGCGGAAAGGTGGTGCAGACGTTGAGTCCCCCACCGGCACCATCTATTCAAACAGTTTCCAATGGGTGGATGACAACGGCTTCTCGCCTTGCACAAAATACTCCTATAAGATATTCTATCTGCCAAACGACCCGACGGAGATCATGCCCAACCGCACGGTCGATGTCAGCATCAGGACGAAGGTGGGAGGCAGCACCACCTACGTGACAACGATTGAGCCCCTGTTGGACGAAACCGAGATTGGCGACTTCAAGGCTTCCTACGATACGGAGCAAGACCGTATCCATCTGTCGTGGAACGTCGACATGAAGCGCATCGACAAGTTGACCGTTCTGAAACAGAACCAGAACAAGTGGGAAGAACTGCCCGTCAATCTCTCCCTTCCATATTATGACGACTACGCTGTGGAGGCAGGTAAAGATGTGGAGTATCGCCTAACCATTCAGTACGAATGCACGGACGGCGAAAAGTCAATCTCCGTGGATGCTACCGGCAAACGCCGCGCCACAGGCAAGATTGCAGGCTTCCTTACTTTCAAGGACGGAACAGGACTTGCCGATGTGGAAGTGAAACTCTTCCGCGAGCAGAACGGGCAGAGAGAGGAAGTGTCATCCGTCAAGACATCCAGCACGGGTGCCTACATCTTCCCCGATGTGCCGTACAGCGACATGCCTTACATCGTTGTGCCTAAGACAACGATGTACCCCAGCCTCGACCCGAAGGAATATCCTGTCTATCTGAACAAGAACCAGACAGAGTTCTTCAACAAGAACTTCATCAGCGATGATGCCTTCGACATTGATGGTTATGTCTATTATGAGAACACCACAGTGCCTGTGTATGGTGCATCATTCAAGGTTGACGGCGAGACGGTCGTGGACAAGAGCGGCAACATCATCATTTCCGACAACGACGGCCACTTCCAGTTCAAGGCGCGAAAAGGCACGAAACGCTTGACGGTGGAGAAAGAAGGACACACCTTCATGTTTGACGGACTCTATGCCGACAACAATGGTGTTGCCCGCCCCATCAACAGCAACCAGACCAATGTGTTCTTCTGGGACCAGACCAAGGTTCACACCATCGGACGCATCGTGGGCGGTCTTGACCAAGGTGAAAAGACCTTGGGCTTCGGACTCTCGAAGAACAACCTCGGCGACGACCTCCGCATCGTGCTCGAGCAAGAGGGCAACCAACGCTCATGGCTCGTCAAGGATCAGTTGAACGATGCCCTGACGGTGGTGAACGACACGCTCGCATTCGAGACGGCAAGCGGCAAGAAGACCAGCACCGTCCTCACCGAGCGTCACCGTGTCATCATCACCCCCAACGTGGAGACTGGTGAATATCAGGCAAAACTCCTGCCTATCCGCTACAAAGTGGTGGAAATCTCCGCCAAAGGTCATCCGACGCTCTTCCAGAAAGGAAAAGTCAGCGAAGTGCTTGACTTAACCGACAGCCTGGCCACCCAAACCATCACTTATGGCAATCAACAACTCAACTACAACGCCATCTACAACCGCATCTTCCGTGTGGAGCCCGATGTGAACATCACCGAATTGAACGAAAAGGGCGAACCGCAACCTCACTATGGTCTGGCCGGATACACAGAGCCGGCAGCCAATGGTGGAGATGCCATTACCGTACCGCTCTACGACTCCAACACGAAGACCTACACATTTGACTATCCTGTGTTCCAGACGGGCATGCACTACTTCCGCATCACTGCCACCGAAAACTACTACTACAATGGTGAGGTGACAGATGAATGTGAGAGCGTTCCCGTACGTGGAGGCAAGGTGCATTTCTACGATGACTTTTCCGCCACGCAACGCGATTCCATCTGCACTTTGGATGAACGCACAGGTTCGGTCGACATCAGCGTGAACATCATGAACACCGTCTATGACGTGCAAGGCACCAACGCCTTGCGTCACATGGATGTCGATCTCGAACACGAAGGACAATTCATCGACAGCCGAAATCTGCGGGCATTCGTGATGGGTGAGCAGCAAGTCACCGACGACGTCATCAGTGCAGGCGAAGTCATCACGCTCAACGGCATCCTACGCGACCCTCCAGGCAGCAAGAGTTATGCATGGATTGACACAGGTTCCACCTTCACCAACGAGTTCCACTGCACCTTCGACATCGATTTGTCGCTGCAACTCACTTACCAGAAAGGAACCGGTGCCAATATCATGCAGGGAACCTATGCAGGAATGGGTGGCGGCACATACATCGGTACACAGTCCTCCACCAAGACCACGCTCACCGTCAGCCCCAATGCAATCCCGCTCGTAGGCGCTCACTTTGCCTATCAAGGTCATACCACCTTCACGATGAATAAACGCATGGAGACCAGCGCTGACCCATCCATGGTGGGTGCCAAAGCCGACATCTTCTACGGTAACGAGTTGGTGGCTGCCACCAGTTATGTGCGCCATGTGCGTGCCATCAACGAAGCCACCTACCTCTATCTGAAAGAACTGGGGATGCTCAGTGAAACAGACGGGCCTTGCACGTTGATTGCCCAAGGTGAAAATTCCATCGGACAGCCCTGCTACCTCATCAGCGACTATGCAGTTCGGGTGGGTCCCAAGGTGAAGACAGAATTCGCCTACACCCAGGACTACATTCTGAACACATTGCTGCCCAAACTTCGTCTTGCCCGCAACTCCTACATCTACAAGGGTACGCGCGCAGAGGCAAAAGCCAGAGCAAATGCTACGCTGAACAATGTGTTCCTCTCGTTGCGCAGTGAAGACGACCCACGCTACGGACAGGACAACCTCGACGATTCGTTGCAGTACATCTCTATCGACCGCTACGACGAGTTGCACGACAGACTGAACTACGAGGTGATCACCCCCGACTATATAGATATGCTGGGGTTGCGCAAGCAGATGGCAAAGGAAGCCGCACTCACCGACTCTGTGCGCATCATGAACGACCTCATCGCTCAGTGGGAATACATCATCGCCTACAATGAGTACGACAAGATTCAGGCATTCCAAACCGTCGACAGAACCAATCGGAGTACGATGGAATACGATGCGGGAAAGGCATACAAAGTCGCGGAAGACGCTTCCTTCTATTTGGAGAGCCACACCATCTCCGGTGGCATAGGCATCACCCACAACCAGTCGTTTGATTCGAAAGTGAGTCGCGACTATCACATTCCTATACTGGGTATGGATGTGACAGAATGGACTGCCGAAAGCGGGATGAAGTGGTTCAACCAATTGGCAAACATCGGTCTTTCAGCTGGCACCAGTGCTTTCAACTCAAACGAGAACTTCCAGAATTGGGGTGAACGCTTTTATAAGAGGTTTGGTGATGGGGGTCAAAAGCAAGTTGTCATCAATTATAAAACGCAGCCTAAAAACGGAGCTCTGGTTACATCTACAAAGACCCTTGCCGCGGCAGATTTGAGCAATGTGACGAAGATAAGTTCCACAATGAAAGCCCTCGAGAATAATGGCGCCTTTGACGTAGAGATTTCAACAGCAGGCACCCACTCTGAACTGAAGATTGTGCCATCCATCAACGCAAACTACAGTTCCGACAACAATTCTGATCTCTCGGAGTCAGTCACTCAAGGCTATCATCTGGAGACCAATCCTGAAAGCAACCTGAGCATTGATGTCTATCACGATGTGGAGCAGGTGGTGACCAGCACGAACGTTGTCGGCATGGCTGGCGACAAGCAGAAATTCTCTCAAGGCAACTTCGTCTTTCGTGCCATGGGCGGCAGTACCAAATGTCCATACGAACCAGCCGACGTGTCAAAATACTACCGTCCCGGCACTGTGCTCTCAGCAGCCACCGGACAGGTTGAAAAACCCCGCATCACCGTTGAGAACCACATCATCAGCAATGTGCCTTATGGCGAGAGAGCCAAGTTCAACCTTGTGCTGAGCAACGAAGGCACCCTGCGTGAAGAGGGCTCGTTCGACCTCGTGCTGCTCGACAAGACCAACCAGACAGGCGCATCCCTCATCATGGACGGTGCACCGCTGGGCAATGGACGCTCCGTGGTGGTACCTTACGGCACCGGCATGGTGAAAGTGTTTGAGATAGGACAAGGCATGGTGGATGACTACGAGAACATCCGTATCGCCCTCCGTTCACAGTGCGACCCCACTGTGGCTGACACCGTGAGCCTGTCCGTCCACTTCGTGCCGAGCGCCAGTCCTATCGCGGTCATCACCCCGCAAGACAAGTGGGTGATGAACACCAACTCGGCACAAGACGAGCGTGGCAGATACTACATGCCGGTGACCGTAGGAGGCTATGACGTCAACTTCCGCAACTTCGACCATGTGGAACTGCAATACAAGCAGAGTTCAGAACCCGAGTCACGCTGGACCAACCTGTGCAGTTACTACAATGTCGATAGCCTCTTCCAGAAAGGCACAGGCACCAAAGCCATGCTCATGGGCGGAACCCTCACCCATGCCTTCTATGGCGACAGCGACCCTGTTGAACTGAAATACGACCTCCGTGCCGTCACCTACAGCCGCCTGGGCAACGACTTCGTCACCAATGCCTCACCCGTCTTCTCGGGCATCAAGGACACACGCCGTCCGCAGATCTTCGGCTCCCCACAGCCAGCCAACGGCATCCTCGGTGTGGGCGACGACCTCAAACTCGTCTTCAGCGAGAGCATCAACGCCAACCGGCTCTTGTCATCCAACAACTTCAAGGTGACAGGTCTGCCCAACAACAGCGTGATTGGCACCAGCACCTACCTCCACCTGACAGGTGGCACAGATTCCTATCTCGAGACAGAAGAAGACTACAACGCCCCCGACGAGAGTTTCACCGTCGATATGATGGTGCGTCCCGACGCATCCCTCAACTCGAGCAGTATGCTCTTCGAGCACGACTACAACTACGACGCCTACGGATTCAAGATCAGCCTCGACCTCATCAACAAGGAACCTTACCTGATTGTGAAGTCATTGATGAACGTGACCAGACAGCAATCCATCTCCGCCAAACTTGACGACCTCGGTCCTAACTTCCAGCGCATCGCAGTCGTGTATGATCATAATGCCGAGCAGATATCCATCTATCAGAACGAAAAACTGCTGAAAAAGGAAACTGTGCTCGTGCCCATCAAGCGCAGCGGCAAGATGCGCTTCGGCAAGAACTTTGCAGGCAGCCTGATGGAAGCACGCATCTGGTCAAAGGCATTGACCGCCAGCGAAATCGAGGAGAGCACCAACAAGACCATCTACGGCAACGAAGTGGATCTCGTCGCCTACTACCCCATGAACGAAGGTTACGGCGAAAGTATTGAAGACAGAACCCTGGGCAACAACCTGACGATGAACAACACAGAATGGATCACGCCCGAGGGATGCTCCTTCCAGTTGAACGGCAAGCACTTCACCCACGAACTGAAGCGCGACATGTTCGAACGCACCTCAGCCGAAAAGAGTTACACCCTCTCCATGTGGTTCAGGGCAAAGGAAAAAGACAACTTCCCCATCCTCGCATCAGGCTACGGAGTGAAAGATGAAGAAAATGCCAACGAGAAACTCTTCATCGGTGTGAGAGACCAGAAACTCACCATCAGTTCCGACACCACCAGCATCGTCATGAGCAAGAGTTATGCCGACGACCAGTGGCACCAGATCACCTTTGTGGTGGACCGCCCAGCCAACATGGCTTCAGCCTACGTGGACGGCGAACTGGCAGGACAGACACAAGCAACCGGCTTCGGTAAACTCTACGGTTCATCCCCCTTCCGCTTGGGTCAGATCAATGCCACCGACGCCGAGAGCAAACTGGTGGAATACACCCCGATGGAAGGCTTCATCGACGAAATCACCCTTTGGGACATGGCACTGCCTCGCAATGTGGTCAAGCAGCGCATGAACATCAGCCATTCCGGAGACGAAATAGGACTTCTGGCATACATCCCATTCAGCGAGAACGTGCGCCAAATCACCGGCAGCGGAACCATGATGGAATACTCCACCAACTATTTCACCAACAAGTGGGACACCGAACTCCAGAAGACCGTGAGCACGAAAGCCGACGCATTCGGAAACGGCAGCCAGTTGACCAACTCCATGAAGTCAACCACCGAATACGCCGCCGTCAAGGAAAAGGGAGCCTTGCGCGACCTCCGCTTCGACTTCGTCACCAAAGACAACGAGATGATCATCGAACTCAAGGAACTGCCCAAGGACATCGACCGCACCTCGGTGAACATCACAGCCATGGGCATCGAAGACCTCAACGGCAACGAAATGGCACAACCCGTCACCTGGTCGGCATTCATCGACCGCAACTCCGTGCGTTGGGCTGAATCGCAGAAAATCATCAACATCGACGCACAGCAAGACGAAGACTACACCTTCACCGTCAACATCAACAACCACGGCGGTGCACAGCAAAACTTCACCATCGAAGGCATTCCCGACTGGATGACGATCGAAGAAGGCACCATGGACACCCTCGACCCAGAAGAGACCATCACCCTCCACATCACCATCTCCAAGGACATCAACATCGGCACCTACAACGATGTGCTCTACCTGAAGAACGAAGAGGAACTCGTGAATCCGCTCGCACTGACCATCAAGAAGACAGCGGCAACACCCGACTGGACCTTCAACAAGAACGGTCAGAACAACATGCAGGTCATTGCACAGGTGAAGATGGGCGACACCGTCATCACCAACAAGGAAAACCTCCTCGCCGCCTTCGACGAGAACGAGAAGTGCCTCGGCACCACCCATGTCACCATAGACCATAACGGCAAGGCACTCTTCTACCTCACCGTCTATGGCGAGAAGAAGAAGAGCGAAGTCCACTTCCGCCTCTGGGATGCAGCATCAGGTATCACCTACGGAATCAATGCCGACCGCAACATCACCTACCAGCCCGACAGCATCGTGGCATCCTACGACAAGCCCGTCGTGATGACCGCCAACGCCAACCTCCAGAGGTCGCTGGAACTCACGCCGACCTGGACATGGGTGTCGCTCAACATGAAAAGCACCGATGCCGGTGACATCAACCAATTCCTCAAGCGCGGCAAGTGGCAGGACGGTGACCAACTCAAAGACCCCGAAAACCAGTCCTTCTACAACTACTACCGAGGCGTGTGGAACAACAACGGCTCCGACGAACCGCTGCGCACCGACCGCATGTACTACATCAAGAGCCAGAAGGCACAGACCATCCACATCGAAGGAAGCGCCCTCATCGACGAGGCAGACCGTACCATCACCCTCCACCCCAAGTGGAACTACATAGGCTACACCCCGATGGTCAACCTGCCAATCAACGAAGCCCTCGAAGACCTCAATCTCAAAGCCAGCGACGGCGACATCATCAAGAGCCAAGACGAGTTCGCCACTTTCGCCGCCTCTGTGGGAGGATGGAGAGGCAACCTCCAGTACATGAAACCGGGCAAGGGCTACATGCTCTATCACCATGTGACCAACGAGCACCCCGAGACCGAAATCAAGTTCGTCTATCCGTTCAAGAGCACAGCAGCCATTGCAGCAGCAGCCAAAGAACGTGACAACACCTTCGAAGACGACAACGAGCCACTGTGGACCAACACCCGCAGCACCACGATGAATCTCATCGCGCGCACCGAAGGCATCCAAGCCCAAGAGGGTGACCTCCTCTGCGCCTATGCCGAAGGTGAACTCTGCGGCATCGCCAAGGCAATGGACATGGACGGCGAAGAAACCTTCTTCCTCTCCGTCGGAGGTGAAGAGAAGAAAGCACTCACCTTCACCCTCGAACGCGACGGCACAGTGCTCGGAGCAGCCACACGCTCAGGCATCATCTACCAGGCCGACACCCTCGAAGGCACAACCGACGTGCCAAGAGTCATCGACTTCAGCAGCACAGCAGCCTACGAAGACGGTATCTGGTACACCCTCACGGGCATCCGCATCGGAGAGCGCCGACCCGCCACCCCTGGTGCCTACATCTTCAACGGACAAAAAGTGATGATTAAGTAATGATCAAAAAACAACCGACAATGAAAAAGATATATTCAATACTCATGATTGCTGCATCCCTCACCATGCTGTGGGGGTGCAGTTCATCAGACGACGATGACAGCAACTCATCCCAGAACGGTGGCACCACAACAGAACTTCATGGCGAGACCGTAGCCAATGCCCCCCACTGGACCTTCGACCTCAACACCCTCCCCTCGGGCGACCTGCAAGGAAAGCCCGACTGGGACAAAGTGGACTTCTACGACTACGAGAACAACATGACCGCCATTGTCTTCGTGTCAGAAGACTTCGGCGTCCGACTTGCCGAAGACGACCGCATGGCAGCCATAGTCAACGGCGAAGCGCGCGACATCGAGGAGCCCGTCCCCTACTACATCCCCGATGTAGAAAACACACTGTATTGCTTCATGCTCTACATCCCCTACGATAGCGACGATGACGAAGTGGAACTGCAGTACTACCACGCGGCAAGCAACCAGACCTACATCGCCAAGAACATTTTCAACGTGAAAGACGACACCGTCGGTGACGACGAACTTTTCCTCTTCACCCTGCGTCCCATGACCGCCCGCTTCCTCACCCTACCCGACGACCTGCCCTTCACCCCGTCACCCGACGACGAGATGGCAGTCTTCATCGGCGACGAATGCTGCGGCGTGGGAGAACGTCAGGAAAACGTGAAAGAACGATCTCTCTGGTTGATGACAGCCCACAACATGAATAAAACGGACGCAAAAGCCCATGTGCGCTACTACAGCGCCCAGACAAAGACCATCTACCGGACAGAACCTTACCTCGACATCAAATTAGACTACAACTCCACCACGATCGACACCTTGAGGTTCAAGTAAGGCAGGTTCTATAAATTATACAAGTTTCTTATGTTTTATTTCTTTGGAGTTAAAGGAGTTATAAGGAGTTATCGCTCCGCTCAGAAGTTAAAAGCCGATACTCTGACAACAGCATAACATTGGGTTTTAAGTATTTTAACTCCTTTAACTCCAAAGAAGTTGAGCACTTACGAGATTTGAGTTATTTCAGAACAACTTTGACATCAGTCACCATATTCTTGTGACTATCGGCAGGCTCAGTCAGTTGCGAGGTCAGCGCAACATTGCCCACCTTGCCCTGAGTTGAGAAAGAACCAGAATAGAGGATTATGCTGGCATTGTACAACGTAGCCTCGACAAACACCTTGTAAGTGCCTTTCTGTACAGCCTTTCCCTTCTGGTCGGTGAAGTCCCAAGTGAAGGTCTGAGTTCCGTTTGTTCGTGGAGTTGCTCCAGTGAAAGCATCCAACTGTTGGTCAGAGAGGTCATTCGCCTTAGATGCCTTGACCCATGTAGGTACACAGGACGGACGTTTAATGTAGCCACGCACAGGTTGTTCATTGCCACGAGCACTAACCTTAGTGGTGAACGAGGTGACAAAAAGTGTCTTGACCACTTCCCCTTTCTCATTCTCAATCCAGACGGCATACTGGTTAGATCCAGGACCAGCCTGACGCTGGTAGTTGAATGAAACTTCGAGCGAACTTGGCTTTGCAGCCTTGGCATTCTTGTTCTGTGCCACAGCAGGAATTGCCAAAAACACGGTTACGATGATGGCAGTAAAAATCTTTTTCATATCACAATAGTTTTGAGAATAACTGCACAAAATTACTAAAACTTACCCAAAATCTGGCATAAAGGTTGTGAATTTATGTTATTTAGGCAATAATTTAAGGGGAATTGAGTAAGATTTCCCCGATTTAGGTTTAACCCTGCACCTTCGGTGCGATTGAGCGATAGGAACGGAATCGTTGTCAACTTATAGTTATAAATATCGTCTTCCAGCGTGAAATATTATGCGCTGTAAGAACGAAATATTTCACGCTGAGTGCGTGAAATGAGAGGCGCACCGTGCCGACTTTTGCAAGGGAACAGCGAATGACATAACAACGTGAAAATGACTGAATAAGACATCGGCTATTAACCCACCTCACTTTTTTCGATATTTCATTCTCCCATTCTTTCATTTTTGAGATTTATTATGTAATTTTGCATATACAATACCGAAAAAAGTGAAACCTGTACCGTGATTTGAAACAGCAGGAGTGTATCTTTGCAGTAGAAAACAATAATAATCTAAAGATAGAATAAGAGGAAAGACATGAATCAATTCGTCAAGATTTATCCTGTATCAATAGTATCACTTTTTGGGGGGGCTGAAAGTTCATCCAATTATAATAAAAAAGCCCCCGTTAAGGACGAGGGCAGAAACCTGAATGTTTTCACAACGGAATAATCCTTATTGTGATTTGCTTCAAATTAGTGAGGCAAAATTACGATGATTTTAGATAATATACAAATTTATTTTGACAATTTTATTGTTTTTTCGTAAATTTGGCAGCAAATAACTTCAAATTAGAAATACTTTTACCACAATGAAAAAAATTTTAGGCCTCGATTTAGGCACAACAAGTATCGGTTGGGCTGTGGTGAATGAAGCCACAAACAAGGACGAGAAATCGTCTATCGTCAAATTGGGAGTTCGTGTAAACCCTTTAACTGTTGATGAACAAACAAACTTTGAAAAAGGGAAGCCTATCACGACCAATGCAGATAGAACCTTGAAACGCAGCATGCGCCGCAATTTGCAACGCTATAAACTCCGCAGAGAGAATCTGATAAGTTGCTTAAAAGAGAATGGTTTTATCAATGATGAGTCCATCTTATGTGAGAACGGCAATAGAACAACATTCGAGACCTATCGCCTTCGTGCAAAAGCAGCAACGGAAGAAATCACTCTGGAAGAATTGGCACGTGTTTTACTCATGATTAATAATGTAAATGATAATGCAAAAGTATACCAGATAATAATCTAAAAGTATACCACTTTGGTAGTGTGCAGCAAAGGTACAAAAAGTTTGTTATACATTACT
>CAJOLW010000003.1 GCA_905235525.1 uncultured Bacteroidaceae bacterium | reverse complement strand
AGGTGCCTGGTCGTGAGTTGGTGAATAAAGACCACCCACAGGTGATTGAGATTTGGAATCTCGTATTCATGCAATACAACCGTAAGGCAGATGGTTCTCTTGAAGGACTGCCTGCCAAGGTGATTGATACGGGTATGGGTTTTGAACGCCTGGTGCGCACTTTGCAAGGTAAGACTTCTAACTATGATACTGATGTTTTCCAACCACTCATTAAGGTGTTAGGTGATATGGCGGGATGCAGGTATGGTGATGATGAGAAGACGGATATTGCCATGCGTGTGGTGGTGGATCACTTACGTGCTATCGCTTTTGCTATTGCTGACGGTCAATTGCCGTCAAACGCCAAGGCGGGTTATGTGATTCGTCGCATCCTGCGCCGTGCTGTTCGCTACGGTTATACGTTCCTTGGTCAGAAAGAAGCATTCATCTACAAACTTGTGCCTACGCTTGTGGACGAGATGGGTGATGCATTCCCCGAGATTGCTGCTCAGCAGAAACTGGTGATGAAGGTGATGCAGGAGGAGGAGAGTTCGTTCCTCCGTACGTTGGAAAACGGTATCAAACTCTTACAAGGCGTCATTGACGAGACGAAGGCTGCTGGCAAGACGGAAATTGCTGGTGACAAGGCTTTCACGCTCTTCGATACGTTCGGTTTCCCGCTTGACCTTATCATTTGCCGTGAGCAAGGTCTGGCTGTGGATGAGAAGGGCTTTGATGTGTGTATGCAAGAGCAGAAGAACCGTGCTCGCAACGCTGCCGAGGTGAAACTGGGCGACTGGGTGGTGGTGAACGATGCCGAGAGCGAGTTTGTGGGTTACGACTACACAGAGCATCCAGCACACATTATTAAATATAGAGAGGTGCAACAGAAGAAGCGTACCGCTTATGAGGTTATCCTCGACAAGACCCCTTTCTATGGAGAGATGGGTGGTGAAGTGGGTGACTCGGGTGTGCTTGTGAGCGAGAACGAGGAAATCAAAGTGCTTGACACGAAGAAGGAGAATGGTGTGGCTATCCATATCGTGGACAAATTGCCTGAACAGCCAGAGGCTGAGTTTATGGCATGTGTGGACGTGGAGCGTCGTCGTGCTATCGAGGCGAACCATACATGTACGCACTTGCTTGACGAGGCTTTGCGCGAAGTGCTGGGCACCCATGTGGAACAGAAGGGCTCGCTCGTCACTGCAGATGGCCTCCGTTTCGACTTCTCTCACTTTGAGAAGGTCACTCCTGAACAGATTCGTGAGGTGGAGCATTTGGTGAATGCCAAGATTCGTGAAGATATTCCTCTGAAAGAGTATCGTGACTATCCGATAGAGAAAGCCAAAGAACTCGGTGCCATCGCCCTCTTCGGTGAGAAGTATGGTGATAGGGTGCGTGTGGTTCAGTTTGGCACAAGTGTTGAGTTCTGTGGCGGTTGCCATGCTGCCAGTACGGGACGTCTTGGAATGGTGAAGATTATCAGCGAAAGCAGTATTGCTGCTGGTGTGCGTCGCATCGAGGCCATCACAGGTAAGGCTGTGGAGGACACGCTTGATAAGATGCAAGATTTCATGACTGACCTTCGCGGACTCCTTAATAATACTCCTGACCTCATGGCAACCATCCAGCGTGCCATTGCTGAGAACAAGGAACTGCAAAGTCAGGTGGATGAGTTTAAAGCACAAAAGGCTCAGGAACTGAAGAAGATTCTCATAGAGAAGGCACAAGAAGTAAATGGTGTGAAAGTCATAGCAGGCGTGCTTCCGATGGAACCACAACATGTCAAAGACATTGCCTTCCAACTCCGTGCTCAGTTCCCGGAACAATTGTTGGTGGCCATAGGTAGTGAAGCGAATGGCAAGCCTACACTCACCGTTTCTATCTCTGATGACCTTGTGAAGGAGGGTAAGAACGCAGGTCTGTATGTCCGTGAGGCAGGTAAACTCATCAAGGGCGGTGGCGGCGGACAGCCCCACTTTGCCACGGCTGGTGGCAAAGACCCCGACGGACTTAAAGCCGCAGTCGATAAGATTGTGGAATTGGCAGCGTTGTGAGAAGGAGTTAACTATCCAGTTAAGTTCCTCATTAGGCTAGGCACTTACCGTCAGTACGAATCTGAACAGTGGCGAGATTGCAGTGGTGAAGATAGGAGAGAAGAGCGTGAATGTGTTAGTGGAATAAATCTCAAAATATGTAACCATTTGACCATCAAAGACGGGCACTCAGCACGAAATAACACGCACTGAGTGCCCGTAATATTATGCGTAGCGTACGTGAAATGTGAGGCGCATCGTGCCGATATTCGGCGTAGCCAAATGCGAAAAGGGTAGTGCGCCTTTGGAGAAAAAAGCCTGCTACCATGATGGTGGCGGGCTTGGTTATATAGCAGTTTATGAATGCTTACTGTGCTTGTTTTACGGCTTATCGTGGCAACCTGTTTTTACTTCTTGCGATTTGACGGGTCTAAATTTACATGGAACAGTCTTCATTCTTATTACGTATAAGTTTGCTCTTTGCCCTCTTGGTGACGGGGGTGACTTCTGTTGTGGCTCAACAGAATAAAAATGAGTCTGTTAGTGGACGGGTCATTGATAAGACAACTGCTGACCCGCTCTCCAGCACCACGTTGCAACTCTTTGAAATCACTACTCGACGCAACAGGAAGGACACCACTTTTGTCAAAGGTGTTTATTCTGACGCAAATGGCCACTTTGGCTTTTCTTCTGTCAATTCGGGAAACTATCTGCTGAAACTGACCTTCCTCGGCTATCAGCAACGGCTGATTTCGTTTGAGAAGAAGGGTCGTCAGAATATGTCTTTGGGCACACTCTCTCTAGAACCAGACATTGTGCAACTGGATGAGGCGGTTGTTACAGCCAATATTCCCAAGATGGTTGTAAAGGATGATACGCTGATTTATAATGCTGATGCTTTCACGTTGCCTGAAGGCTCTGTGATTGAAGCGCTGGTCGAGGCACTGCCTGGGGCTGAAATCGATGAGAATGGAGGCATCACTGTCAATGGCAAGGCTGTGAAGAGATTCAAGTTGGATGGTCGTGACTTCATGACGGGCAATAACAGTGCTGTGATGAAGAACTTGCCTTCGTATGTCATCGAAAAGGTGAAGGCGTATGACGAGAAAAGTGACCTCTCGCGGTTGACGGGTATAGATGATGGAGAAGACGATTTCGTGTTGGAGTTCACAACCAAGAAGAGTGCTCGACGCGGTTTGCAAGCCAATCCTGATGTGGGTGTCGGCACAGATGGCCGTTATGGCGTCAGATTGACGGCGATGAAACCGTTTGGAGCCATGCGTTACACCTTCATGGGAAACGCCAACAATGTGAACGACCGCAACTTCACGGGACGTGGAGGACGAGGTAGGGGAAATAGCAACGGACAGCGACACACACAGACGGGAGCCTTGGATGTGAGCTATGAGAACAGCAAGGATTTGAAGTTGAGCGGACGTGTGACGTGGAGCCGAAGCACAGCGGACAACTGGAACCGTACGGGGTCGGAGAACTTTGTCAACACGCGTGGCGGCTCTTTCTCCAACAGTGTGAGCCAAAGCTATTCGCGCAACAACAGTTGGACGGGCAACATGAACCTGCAATGGACCATCGACTCGGTCACCACACTTTCTTTCCGTCCCAATTTCTCTTATTCAACCAACGACAGCCGCAGCCATTCGTCTTCTGCCTCGTTTAATGCCGACCCGTTTGAACACACCACTCAACCTCTGAGTGATGAGGGACGGAACCAGATGAATAGTCTCGGACTGATTGTCAATGGACGGCAGAACAAGTCAATGAGTTATGGCGAGAGTAAGGACATTAGTTCGCAGGTGCAGATCCATCGCCGCTTCAGCAATCAAGGGCGCAATATGGCCATTAACGGTAATATCAGCTATCGTGACAATAGCAATCGCAATGCAAACCTCTCGCTGGTCCATCTATATAAGACCCAAAATGTTTTAGGCAATGATTCCACGTATCAGACAAACCGATACTCGGCCTCGCCGAACAACAACTTCAATTATAACGTAGGCATCACTTATACTGAGCCGCTATACATCTTTAAGCCGAAACCGGAGCCTGTTGATACATTGGGCAATGACAGCATCCAACCTCCGGCGGATGTGGGAAATAGACGAGGAAATGCTGGAGGTGGTAACCGTGGAGGTGGAAACCGTGGAGGCAATCAGCGTAATGCCGGCTCACAAGGTATCTTCTTGCAGGTGAATTACAATTTCCGCTACAGCCATCAGAAAAGCGACCCTTTGACGTATGATTTCCCCGACTTGGACGATGAGGAATTCAGTGCCGCCTTACAGGCTTATCGTGAGTGGAATCAACTGTTTGGCTTCCTTGAGAACCCTTATCAGGATTATCTGTCCACCCGTCTGAGCCGATACTCAGAACGTACGGAATATGGGCACAACATCAATTTGCAGTTGCGGTTGGTGCACAATAAACTCAATATGAACGTGGGTGTATCTGCTCAACCTCAACGTTCGCACTACATACAGCAATATCTGGGTCGTCCTGTCGATACAGTCCGTACTGTCACCAACTACACGCCCACGCTGAATATGCGCTACCGATTCACGCAACAGTCCAATCTGCAAGTGACTCTGCGAGGACAAACACAGCAACCCTCCATCACTCAGCTTCTCAACATCTACGACGACACCAATCCTCTCTCCATCACGATGGGTAATCCGGGACTGAAACCCTCGTTCACTACCAGCATGGATGTCAACTACCAGAGGCAACGCACACCGAAATATGTGACAGACAGTTTGGGCAACAACATCCCTAAGGCTTACCGTCATGGGAGCTTCAGCATCAATGCCGGGGTAAGAAGTACCAGAAACACAGTCGGAAACATCGTCACTTACAACGAGGACACGGGTGGTCGCATCTCCAGACCCGAGAACTTCAATGGAAACTGGAGTGCCAACGGAGGCATGTCTTTTAACATGGCACTTGACACCTTGAACCGCTGGGATGTCAGCGGCTCTGTGCGAGGCAACTATAACCACCACGTCTCCTACGTCAACCTGAATCGCAGTGCCTCACCCCAACGCAATGTTACCCATACTTACAACCTCTCACCATCGACATCGCTCAGTTTCCGTAACAAGTGGCTCAGCGTCTCGATGAACGTCAACATCACCTATGCTCGTACCGAGAACGAACTACAAGCTTCGCGTAATCTCGCTACGTGGAATTTCCAATATGGGGGTAATACGAGAATCACTTTCCCGTGGGGGACCAGCCTTTCTTCTGACTTCCATATGTATAGTAAGCGAGGTTATAGCGATCGGACTCTCAACACTAACGAAATGCTTTGGAACGCACAGGTGTCGCACAGTTTCCTGCGTGGCAAGAAACTTCTGGTGATGTTTCAATGGTATGACATCCTTCATGAGCAGTCGAACTTCACACGTACCGTCAATGCCAACGGATGGACGGATCGCGAGGTGAATGCCATTACCAGTTATGCGATGTTACATGTCAGTTATCGCCTCAATGTCTTTGGTGGTCGCCGAAGTGCAGGGGGGAGAAGATAGATGATGGAAGAATTGTTTTTCTCGTGCAATAAAGTAAGGGGAAAAGCATTATGAATATATATATACCACCACAAATGATGAAACGTCAAAGGTTGGGGTTGCTAATTCCTTTCTATGACGATTGCGTAGAAGTGGCTATAACCACAACGGCATGGTGGCATGATGAGGTGAAGCCATCTGTGAAGATGAAGTACAGACTTTGTCGGAAGTCAAATTGAGACATGGGGCGTCTCTTTTTTTTACTCATCTTTCCAATTTACAAAGAAAACACGTTGGGTGGCTCGTGTGATGGCTGTGTAGAGCCACCGAAAATATTCTGGACCAAGCATCTCGTCAGTCATGTAGCCTTGGTCGATGAAGACGTTGGTCCATTGTCCGCCCTGTGCCTTGTGGCAAGTGACGGCGTAGGCGTACTTTACTTGCAAGGCATTGTAATAGGGATCTTGCCGCAAGGCTTTGAGTTTGTCCTGCTTGGAGCGTAGGGTGGGGTCACCGGCATAGTCTTCCATGATATTATTATATAAGGTGTTTTGTTGCTCTTTGGTGAGGGCAGGAGCTTCTGCTTGTAGTGTGTCGGTGAGGAGGGTGAGTTGCATCTGGACGTTTTCAAAGTCGGGGAACTCCAAGGTGGCATCGACGAAGGTGAAGCCGTAGAACTGGCGCTCGTTGCGCACCCGGCGCACGATAGCGGTGTCGCCATTGGCAATGAAATCGAAAGGGACGGTCTCGGCTTCCTCCACTTTCTTCCCTTCTGCTTTAGCATTGGCAATGAGTTCGAGGGCAAGTTTCTCCACCCAATAGTAGTTGTTCTTTGCCACCATCAGCATGTCGCCACCCTCCAGCGGTTCTTCGCGCCAGAGAATCTGGGAGCGGATGCCGTTGTTGTAAATGTTGGCACGCTTGTTGCTACGAGTCACGACGATGGTCTCATCTTCACCATCGCGGTGATAGCACTCTTCGAGGACTTCGATGAGTTCGTTACCAGGAATGTTGCGCACGTCGGAGAAACTATGGAAGCGGATTTTCGGGAATGCAAAGATTTCCTCATTTTCGAGTAAGGTGCGCAGGTGGGTGGCGTTCCACAGGATGCCTGACGAGTCGGCTTGTCGTACCACCTCGGTGAGGGTGTGACTGACGACTCGGAGTCCATATCCGCCCATGTATTCGCCACTGAGGGCAGGGCTTTCTTCATCACCGACAGGAGGGAGTTGTGCAGTGTCACCCATAAGGATAAGACGACATCCTTTACCGCCATAAACAAAATGGATGAGGTCATCAAGCAGTCTTCCTGTACCATAAAGGCTGCCCGAGAGATATTCATCATTGGCTATCATCGAAGCCTCGTCACAGATGAAGAGCAAGTTCTGCCTCATGTTGTAGTTGAGGGTGAAGATGGAGTCCTTGTCAATGGACTTTTGACGGTAGATGCGCTTGTGGATGGTGAAGGCTGGGTGGTCGGCATAGAACGAAAAGACCTTGGCGGCGCGTCCGGTGGGTGCCATGAGCACACACTCACGGTCGAGTTGTTCCATCGTTTTGACCAAGGCACTGACCAACGATGTTTTTCCTGTTCCGGCAAAACCTCTAAGAATGAACACTGAGTCTGCATCGGGGGTGAGGATGAACTGACAGAGCGAGTCAATGACTTTTGACTGGTCAGTGGTCGGTTTTAACCCGAAATGATGCAAAATGAGGTCTTTTAGATAGTCAATGAGCATGTTTTTTGAAAAAAATATTGAAAGTTGTGGGCGCAATTGAAATTTTTGCACTATTTTTGCAACGAATATAGTGATTATTCGTGAATTGGACTACAAGCGAGGTGAAAAACTTGCTTTTAGGACACTAAAAAAGTGTGGAAATAACAAAAAATTAACAAAACATATAATGAAAAAAAGTGTAATAAATGGACTTCTTGTCGTTTGTACATTAGGTCTGGTCGCTGCATGCTTTTATAGCATTTACAGCGATATTGCCTTTGATGAAGAGAAGGCTGTGCGTGAAAAAATTGTTAGAGATCGTCTGATGGATATCCGCAATGCAGAGGAACAGTACAAGATGACTTTCGGTGAGTATTGTGGCACCATCGACTCGCTGATTGATTTTGTGAAGAATGGTAAGACGGTTGACAAGATCATCAAGGATGGTGAATTGACAGATGACCAATTGGAGGCAGGTATGACAGAGCGCGAGGCTGTGGCTAAGGGTCTCATCAAGCGTGACACTGTTTGGATGACAGCCGCAGAGAAATTGGGCATTTCTAATCCTGATTCAATGAAGTATGTGCCAATCGGTCGTCCTGCGGATGGAACATTTACAGTTGTTCGTTCTACATTTGATCCTTCTGTGTATGACACTATTTATCAAGGTATTATCGAACTTCGCAAGAAGGCTCAGTTCAATATGAAGTCAAATGAGTTTGATATGCTGGTCGAGTTCCGTGCACGCTTGGAAGACTATATGGACGGCATGAGCGAGAAGAAGATTAAGAACCTGAAGGCTGACTTGAAGAAGCGCCACAGAAACCGTGCTGAATTGATGCTCGACAATGAAGACCAGACTGACGGAGAATGGTACGGACTCCGCATCGGTGACCTTGAGGACACGAACAACAAGATGGCAGGTAACTGGGAATAATGGCAGAAAATCAGATTAACAATAAAAGTTTGTCCATTCGGGTCTGCTCGAATGGACTTTCTTTTTGTACTTATGCTCCGGGACAAAAGGAACCATTTGAGTACAAGGTATGGGACGTGAACCATACTATATCGTTGGCGGCAAACCTGAAAGAAGCGTTGATGAACGAGCAGATGCTGAAGCAGGACTATCAGCGAGTGAATGTGCTCATTACTACGCCTCACTTTACAACGGTGCCTGTCGCAGCCTTTGAGAAGGAGGATATTCATGCGATTTATCAATTCTCCTTCCCCAAGGATAAATCCCAACATGTGAGTTACAACGTGTTGAGACGTTCTGGTATTGCTATTGTGTTTGGCTTGAAGCGCAGCATCTATCAGTTGCTACTCGATGATTTTCCTCGTGCAAGGTTTTATGCATCAGCCAGTACATTGATAGAGTTTTTCAGCGAAAAAAGTCTGTTCGGTCCGGGACGGAAAATGTTCGTATATCTGCATGAGAAGGAAATCACCCTATATGCTTTTGATGCTGGGAGAATGTTATTTGTAAACAATTTTGATTGCACCAGTGTGGCAGACATGCAATACTATACATTGAATGTGTGGAAGGAATTGGATTTCGACCAAGTGGATGATAACCTCTTTGTGGTGGGTGACATGGAGAAACGTGTTGTGGAGTTATCTGAAAAAGTTAAATACTTCTTGCAGAATGTTTCAGTCATAGACAGGGGTGAGGACTTTAAGGATCGGTTGACTATGGGAAACAACCGTATTCCATATGATTTGCAGACACTTCTAATCTGTGGCTTTTAATTCTTTCTCATGCGTATTATTCGAGGAAAATATAAGGGACGGCATGTCCCTACACCAGTGGGCTTCAAAGCACGTCCTACTACCGATTTTGCCAAGGAAGGGCTTTTCAATATTTTGGAGAATGTCTATGTTGATTTTGAGGCTGAGCCTACGGCACTTGATCTTTTTGCAGGTACAGGCTCCATTGGCTTGGAATTAGCTTCTCGGGGATGCGGCAAGGTCATTTCGGTTGAGAAGGATTTCAAACATTGGCAATTTTTGACACGGGTGCAGAAAGAACTGCAAGTGGAGGAGTGGTTGCCGCTGAAGGGTGATGTGTTCAAGTATTTACATACCTATCAGGAACGTCTCTCTAAGAATGCCTCTTCTGAACAATCATTCAAGTTCGACATCATTTTTGCTGATCCTCCCTATGCTTTAGAGAATCTCAAAGAGATTCCCGATGCAGCTATTCCGTTGTTGGCAGAAGAGGGTGTGATGATACTGGAGCATGGTGGCAACTACGACTTTTCCCAGCATCCTTATTTTGTGGATCATCGTAATTACGGCAGTGTGAATTTCTCATTCTTTAGGATTGAAAAACATTAGGCTATTTGTAATGCATCATTGAGAACCTTCGATAATACATATTGAAAAAAGGCTCGGCCAAACTGGTCGAGCCTTTTCTTGTGAATCTTTATTGAGAACAAAAAGTGATATGTTTCTAAAGTGGGTGTAGAGGATTATCTCATTCCACGGCCACCGCCGAAGCCACCGCCGAAGCCGCCGCCACCACCGCCGAAGCCGCCACGACCGCCGCCGAAACCGCCCATGCCGCCGAAGCCGCCACGACCACCGCCGCCGCCGAAGACGTTCAGTTTGTAGATGACGTGGAGCATACCATAAGAGTAGATGGCGTTGTAGCGTGAGTCACTTTGCTGGTAAGCCGAAATCTGACGGCTGATGTTGCTACGCTTTTTCAAGATATCGTTCCACTGGAAAGTCACTGACAGAGCATTACCCTTGAGGAAAGACATGCCTACTTGTGCGTTCCAAAGCAGTTCGTTGGTGTTCATGTTTGCAGAGGAGAAACCACGACGGCTGCTCTGGCTGATGTCTGTCGAGAAAGTGAGACCGTTGTTGAAGATAAGGTTCATGTCAGCACCATAACTGAAAGTCCAAGTTTCCTGATTACCAGTTGTCAAGACTGAGTTCTTTGTATTATTGTAGTTCAAACTACCATTGATACCCATTTCAAACCAATCTTTGCGGAAGTCGAAACCAAGGTTTTCGTTGACACCGATGGTGTTGGTCTTAGACTTGTCCTCTTTGTATTGCGTTGGATCGAGGTAACTGACTTGGTGGTTATAGTTGATGCTGGTAAACGTGTTCATCGTGAGGTAATCGTTGCGGTCAAGTGAAGTGTTGAAACCACCACCTAAGTTACCGCTCCAGTTACCGTTGATGTTTTCAGGTCTTGTTTCTCTTACACCGGTATCTTCATGATAAGTGGTACGGTTTGCAGTGCTGTTTCTGGTGAAATTGACGCCACCCCAACCAAAGATACTCTGCTGATGCTGCATACGGAAAGTGTTGAAGTTGAGGTTGATGTTGTGTGTGATAGATGGCTTCAAACCAGGGTTACCATTTGTAATATTCAAAGGGTTTGAATCGTCTCTGATATCCAGCAAGTTTGTCATACTTGGCTGTTGTGTGCGAGCGCGGTAGTTCACACGCAAGTTTGTCTGCTGGGTGAAGTTGTAACGGAAGTCTACACTTGGCGCAAAATTGAACACGTTACGAGTAATTGTTGGGTATTGAGTTCCCATATACTTGTAGTTTAACACACTGCGCTGTGGCAAGAAGTCGATACCCAAACTGAGGTTAAAGTAGTCGGAAATCTTACGGAGACTAATACTTCCTGTGTGATTATAGTTCTTATATTCTGAGAACTGACTCAGTTTCTCTGCTTCCGCATCTTCTTCAGCACCTCTCATCTCATGACCATTCTGGAGCATGTAATCCACTGCACCATCAATATTGTAACGGAAGGTGTTGAGAGCATTTGCCAAATCGGTGTATGCCGTTGGATCCATAATGAAAGCCTGACGATTAGAGCGGTTATAACTGAAGTCATAGCGATAAGAGAACTGCAGATACGTTCTGTTGGCAATTGGCTCAGAATAGGTCAACTGTGCACCATAAGAACGGTTTCTGCCTGGCGTGGTGTAGTAACGGTCGTTAGTTGTCTGAGTTCCCGTTTGTTTATAAACAACGTTTGCAGCAGAAAGTTGTTTGCTCTCTGAACTTCCGAAGTTACCTGTGGCACGTAAGGTGATGTTACGTCCATAGTCATTCAGACGGCGGTTTGCTTGCAGTTCACCAGCCAATCGCTTGTTTTCTGAATAAGTCTGTTGACGGTTCACGTTGGTGTTGACAATCATATCAAGAAGTCCATCAACATCAATGCCTTTTTCCACAGCCTCGATGGCACTGCTAAGAGGATCGTCGCTCAAAGTGTTAGGATCGTCATTGAAGTTAGCTGATTCGCTGTTGCTGTATCCTTTGTTCTTCGTGAAGGTTCCAGATGGACGGAAGATGATGTTCGTCATAGAGTCTGGAGTCCATTCCATACGGAATTGACCATTCCAGTTGTTGGCACTGCTGCGGCTTAAACTTGAACTGTTGCTGAAAGCACCCCTTTCAGTGACGAAGCTTTGAGTGGAAGACCAGTTTCTGGTGTCATTACCATTATATTGATAGCGTGCACTACCACCCATCTCCAAATTCTTAGCCTCAGTAGCGAAGTTCAAACCAACGTTCTTTGAGTTGCGCAGGCCACCGCCCATGCCGCCCATACCACCAGCGAAACGGCCGCCGCCACCACCGAAGCCCATATCGCCGGTGTTGTTGGCACCACCCATCACGGTGAACTGGTTGTGGTCAATGAAGCGGTTAATGGTAAGTCTGCTTGACCAACGGTCTTCTGTACCATAACCCAGGTCAATGTTGCCAAACCAACCATTGTTCATACCTTTCTTCACAGTCAGGTCGAGCACTGTTTCGTCTTCACCATCGTCAATGCCAGTCACACGGGCAAAGTCGCTCTTACGGTCGTATGCCTTGATTTTGTCAATCATGTTCGTTGGGATATTCTTCATAGACATACTGGTGTCATCGAAGAAGAATTCCTTACCGTCCACGAGGATTTTCGACACTTTCTTACCATTGATGGTCACACCGCCATTCTCATCCACTTGAGCACCTGGCAACTTTTTTACCAAGTCTTCCAACACGGAACCTTCTGGCACACGATAGGCATCAGCATTATAGATGAGAGAGTCACCACTCACCTGTACCTTTGCCACATTAGCGGTTACTGTCACGTCCTTCATCAACTTGGAGTCTGGAGTGATGTGCAGATAACCTACGCTATAATTCTTGTCTTTCTTATTGGTCAAATCCAAAGGTAAAATCTTGTCTTGGAACCCCACATAAGTAATTTTCAAGGCATACTTTCCTGCCTTCACATTTTTAATGCTGAAGCTGCCATCGTACCCTGTAGCCGCACCCGAAACCATGCTGCTGTCAGGCAGGTTGAGAATACGTACTGTGGCTGAGATGACAACTTCGTTTGTTTCTTCTTCGAGAATCGTTCCCGATACATTAAATTTGGACTGAGCCAATGCGCTGAACCCCACAAAAGTGAGAAACAAAGCGATAAGTGTTCTTTTCATATTGTGATTATTTGATTGATTTTTCGTTGGTAATGTAACCAAATTGACTACAAAGTAAAGAAAAGGTTTAATAGGATTGTGAAAAATTGAGTTTTTATGTGTAATTTTGCAGCGATTTTCAAAAACTCAATCCGTAAAACCTTTAAATTCATGAGAAAACTATTCTCTCTCGTCCTGCTATTGCATTGCGTTTGTACACTTTCTGTCCGTGCTCAATTTGCACGTTTGGAAAAGTATCCTAATATACCAGGTCAGTATGACGCGGCGTTTGTCGATTATGTGAAGGATTTTGCTAGTGGAGTTGCTAAATCCTCCTTCGGACAGTATTTTGGACAAATAACCCGTGAACGCAATATATATGGTTTTGGTGCCTATTATACGGATAACGATGGTGTCATTTACGGGCAGTATCGTCTTGGAAACTTTCTTTTTGGTATCAAAATGGGTACCCAGGTGGCAAAGGTGGGGACTAACGACCACTATATCTGCTATGACCTCACGACAGGAGACCCTCTTTACATCATGAAAGATGGTGACAAATATGCTCTTCCTGCTGATTATGAGAAAACCTATCGTTTCGAATCACTTACTTACCAGAATGGTGATCAGTATGTGGGGGAAACGGTGAATGGAAAACGGGAAGGTGTGGGTATATATTATTATAGTAATGGTAATTATTACTATGGACGCTATTTGAATAATGAACGTCGAGGTTTTGGTGCCATGTTCTACACTAATAATACGCTGGCTATACAGTACTGGAAGAGTGAAGATGAATAGTTTTGAGTTTAGAGTTTAGGGTTAAGGTTAACGTTGAAATTATGGTGAAGGCAAATTCTTTGAAAGCGTGGTTTCTTGCAGCCCGTCCCAAAACGCTCACAGGGGCTATTGCTCCCGTCCTCGTCGGTGCCGCCTTTGCCTTTGCTTCCTCCAACTCCCAACTCCCAACTGTCAACTCTCCACTCCTCCTCTGTCTGCTGTTTGCCATCTTCATGCAAATAGATGCCAACTTCATCAATGACTACTTCGATTTCCGCAAAGGCACTGACCGTGAAGATCGTTTGGGTCCCGAACGTGCATGTGCTCAAGGATGGATAACGCCCCGCGCTATGCAATGGGGCATAGGTGTCATGACGGCGCTCTCTTGTCTGGTGGGACTTGCCATCCTACTCATTCATATGCAATGGGAACTGCTCCTTGTGGGTATTTTGTGCGTAGTCTTTTGTTTTCTCTACACCTTCCGTCTTTCCTATCTCGGCTGGGGTGATGTTCTTGTACTTGTTTTCTTTGGATTTGTCCCCGTGGTGTTTACCCACTATGTCATGACCAATGGTGAATGGAATGTTCCTCTGCTTATCGCCAGTCTTGCCATGGGACTTGCTACCGACAATCTCCTGATGGTCAACAACTACCGTGACCGCAACCAAGACAGGGTGAGTGGCAAGCGTACCATCATTGTCCGCATCATCGAGGCACAAATTCGCCAGTACGGTTCCGAGTACGGGCAGAAAAAGGGTGAAGGCATTTGTCTCGACATTTACCTTTGGATGGGTGTTATTGCTACATTTCTCGCCTTTTCCGCTCTGTTCCTGTTTTCCTCTTCCAGCATTCGCAACCCGTTGATGTTCATCTATCTCATTCTTCACTTTCGTGCCTTCCAACAACTCAAGACACTCGATGGGTGCGACCTCAATCAAGTGCTTGGTGCCACAGCACGCAACATCTTCCTCTTTGGCACCCTTCTTGCTCTCAGTGTTCTGCTGTAATCTTGCGATTCGCTTTTCCCCCTACGTGCGCACCGTGCGCTCTGCATTTCGCGCACTCAGTGTGTAATATTTCGTTCTTACAGCGTGTAATATTTCGTTCTTACAGTGCGTAATATAGCCTAATGGTACACTAAAAATCGGGCTGAGTGCAAGTCTTCTAACCCAAATCGGTCATTAGCGTTATGATGATTCAAATTTTCTTTTTGAACAGATTTTTTAGCATTTTGAGGGCGCAATGGGGTTCCATTGTAACCGAGGAGTGATGAAAAAGATGACAAAAAGAAAGTTTGCAAGCGGCGTGACAGTCTAATGACCGATTTGGGTTTAAACTTGATAGTTTACAAAAAACGCTCACAAGGTTTGAGAACTTTGTGAGCGTTTACTTTGAGTATGTATTTTCGTGTCGTTCAGGATGGTAGGGCTGAATCACGCTTTCTCCAGCAACACCACTGCATAGGCACTGATGCCTTCTTCACGTCCAGTGAAGCCGAGTTTCTCGGTTGTGGTGGCTTTGATGGAAATGTCATCAAGGTCTATACCCATCACCTCTGCCAAGCATTGCTGCATCTGGGGTATGTGTGGATTGAGTTTGGGACGTTCGGCACAGATGGTACAATCGATATTGCCGATAGTGTAACCTTTGGTGCCGACTATTTCAAGAGTTTTCTTTAGAAGAATCTTGGAGTCGATGTTCTCGAATTCGTTACCCTTCTTCGGAGGAAAGTGATAGCCTATGTCGCGCATATTGGCGGCTCCAAGAATAGCATCGCAAATGGCATGAATGAGCACATCGGCATCAGAGTGACCGAGTAACCCGAGGGTGTGGTCAATCTTGATTCCTCCAAGCCAAAGGTCGCGGTCCTCGACGAGTTGATGGACATCAAAGCCAAAACCGATTCTTATTTTCATAAATAGATATAGGAGATTTATCTGCGACGCTTCCCTAATAGGTCGCTGATGCCATCCATATCGAAGGCGAGGGAAAAGCGAAGTGTTTGGTCGAGTGGGTTACTTTGTGCGGCAGAGATGACGTAGCCTGCATCGAGAGAGAAAACATTCATCTTGAAACCTGCACCAACTGTGTAGTACTTACGATTACCCTTATTAGGGTGTTCGTAGTGGTAACCTGCGCGGAGGAAAAATTGGTTGTTGTAGGCATATTCAAGACCTACGCTCCACTGAATTTCCTGAATTTCTTCCTTGAAACCATTAGGAGCATCATGGAAGGACTTGAAGATGCCACTAATTGGGGATACATTGAAATAGCCCTCACCTTCCAGCCATGTACGGTAACCACCATAGTCTTTTTCGTAATCTTTAGTCTCGCCTCCTTCTGTGTCAACCATATGTTTTACATACTGGTCCATTGTGGGGCGTGTTGGTACCAAAAGTTTGTTAGCATCAGCAGAAATGCTAAGCGTATTATATTCGTCGAAAGGAACAAGCAATGAGGTTCCGAGACGTAGATTTGTAGGGATGAATTCTGAAGTGTTACCCTCATCGTAAGAGAGTTTTGAACCGATGTTGGAGATGTTGAGACCCCATCCGAGTTGACTTTCGTGTCCGCCCAGGTTAATGTAACCATTGTGATAAAGGGCGATGTCAGCAGCAAAGGCTGAAGCAGGTTTCAGTTCGTCCGATCCCTCTCCCCTATAGGCAAGGTCAGAATAAATGTATCGGAGTGCCACACCTGCGGAAAACGTTTCGGAGAGCATGCGCGAATAAGCCACATCGACGGCTAATTCGTAGGGGCGGAAACTTTGCGCATCTTCATCCATACTTTCAAATACCTCACCAAGTGAGAAGTAGCGGAGTGATCCTGAGAGAGCGTCATAATCACCTAAACGATAGTATCCTGTAATATTGGCGAGGTCAATGTCATCCGTAATCTGGCGAAGCCAAGGGGTGTAATTGAGTGAAACACCCGAACGACTGATGCAGAAGGGATATTTAGCAGGGTTCCAGAATTGTGAATTGACATCTGGGTCGGTGGCTACACCGACATCACCCATACCGCCAGCACGGGCATCTGGAGCAATTGCAAGTGAGTTAGCCCCATGATAGATGGGGTTGAGTTGATTCTTCACGTCTTGTGCTTTGACTGGAAAAGCCAGCAGTAGGAGAGTGAATATGGAAAGTATTTTCTTCATCTTGATTGAATTTAATGGGAATAAAGATGCTTACGGGTTATTGGAACTCATAAGTAACCCTCCTATAGAAACGAGAGTTGAATGACTTTATTGTGTGACGATAAACTTTTCTGACGATGTGGAAATGTCTCCCCTCGGTGAAGTGAGTCGTGTTTTGCGAATATAGATGCCCTTCGGTAACGATGGTTTGTATTCATCGCTGCTGTACACCTTACGTCCAGTTGTATCGTAGATGTCATAGACTTGTGTGAGACCAGTTACCACCTCGAAACTGTATGCTTTTTCGCCCATGTTGTTGAGGGTGTCGAAGGCACGAATGACAAGCGTGTGCTTACCAGGAGATAAGGCTGGAAGCGTATAGGTGATAGTACCAGAACGATAATCACCAACCGATTGTGAATAGTGGTTGTTCAGGAAATAAGTGGTTGCCTCATTGTTGTCGATGATCGCAACAATATCATGTCCAAGCCCATTGCCTGTTGTGTTAATGCCACTTTCATCGTTCAGTTCAATGCGGAGTGTAGGTGTTTCATTTGTGTAACTTACTTTTTCCACATTGTGTCCATTAGAGAAAGTTACGATAGTAGGACCTTGGGTGTCAGTCTGTTCCTTTTCAGAGGTACCTCCTACCAAGAAATGCTCAAAGGTGCCATTGGCTTCGTGGCTCCTGTCATTGTTGATGGCATAGAGGTTGATGAGTCCGGATAAATTAGAATAATTGATGTCAAGTGGCACTGGGAATGAAAATTTGAATGTGCCCGCTTTGACAGAATCTGTCCCGCTATAAAGTGTACGTGTGCGGTCGTCATATTCAAATGGTTCAATGTCAACACCTGAATTGAGTTTGCAGACAATATGCTCCTCACTGTCATAGACGATGGAGGATACGATACCATTAAAATCGGTCGCCCTTTCCCCTTCTTCATTGACCACATATCCTTCTACGGTTACTGTTTCACCCGCAGAAATAGTAGGGAGAGTTTCAGTGTTGATGCTCTTGCCATTGAACTTGTCAATCTTGATTTTGTAGGTGGGAGTGATGAGTCTGACGGCGGGGTCGCCCAGCAGAACATAATGCACTTTATTGATACTGTCTAATTTGGACATTCTACTTTTTGATTCAATAATGTCCGCTTTTGCTTGGGCTAAAGCCTCGCCAATCGTGTAGCATTCACCATTATTTTTTGTGGCAAGTACATGCGACATGAAGTTTTTGTTAATTTCACGATTGGGGGAGGAATACACGGTACGTGCAGTTCCAATGAATGCAATTGCCGCTCCCTTATCATTCTGTAGTGCCGTAGAACCGATATTGTCAATGTTCATGTCAAAGGGCGTGATGTCACATGCAGCCGTCACCCAAATCGGAATCCGGGGAGATGCCCAGTTTTGGAAGTCTTTTGTTTGTATTACCTTTTCATGAGACAGACAATATGAAGCACCATGTCCTGTGTAGTTCATGATGAGTGCCCCCTCTTCCATGACTTTGTTGATGTCAGAATAGACCTCAGGATACTCGTTTCCAGTCGAGGTACGTTGCATGATATAATTGTCCCAATAGATACGCAAATAGTGATAGTCGGGAAATAGTTGTTTTGTGTTCGTCAGGATGGTCTCAGCATCTTCCATGTGAATGTTGGTCTTATCATCATCTCCCATCAGGCAAATCGTATTTTTCCATGCTCCAGCATATAGATTTTCCATATACACGATGATTTTGTCAACGACTCCCTTTGCTTCAGAAGTGGTGGTCACAGGCAAACGCCCCACACCACAGTCTGGAGATTCTTTGAGGGGAGAGACGCCTTTCCCATCTGCCAGTAAAGTATAGTACTCCTCCATGATATAAGAGTCCGTGCTTGACCATGAGTTGTCTGACTCATAGGCAAGCAGATAGTCGTCTTGTGACTTGGATGTGAGGCCTTTAGTGACGAGTCTGTTGTCCCACAAACAATTGCCGAAAAGCAAGATGTTGAGACTTCCTTTTTGTGTACCGCGCAGAGGAGAATCTTTGTATTGCTTGTCGTAAAGCATTTTCATAAGGCGGCGATATGCTGTGGCGTCAGGTGTGCCAGATGAGAATTCATTGTAAATCTTGTCAGCCTCAACAACAGCGCATTTAATGCCATCTATTTTTGTGTGCGCAGCCGCCAGACGCATTGCCTGTTCTGTCAGTTTTCCACTGGCAGGCACAATGATAATCAGGTTGATGTCGTCAAGTGCGTGAAGATCCTGATTCGTGACGATACCCACGGTTTGAGGAGAGGGGAAGGTGGCATTCGTGTTGACTGCCACATATCGGTTGGCAAATTTGGCATTGGTGACCGTTGCCTTATAGGTGGTGCCAGATAACGTACCTGTGACTTCATGCGTGGCTGTGGCTGTTGTGATGTCCCATAGGCAAGTGGAAGAATTGGCTCCTTTGAGTTCAAACGTACGCGTGCCATCATTGTTTGGGCTAAACACCACATAATTCTTTTCGTTGAGTGAAAGTTGTGCTTCGCTGGTGGCACAGATGTAGTCGAGGTGCCCTGAAACGTCAGAGGAGCGTGTGTGCTTTAACGTAACATCAAGGGATGAGACAGTTTGATCGTAGAGGGTGAACGACTTGCTGTTGACAGATGCAGCGGAAAGGCTGGCGGGCTGGGCGCATGCGATAGAGCCCAGTGTGTTACCATTGGCAGACACACTGAGGACGGAAGAGTTATTGCCACTGGCAGCAAATCGTACATCAATGGTCACGTCGCCACAAGTGGGGTTGTCGAACGTTAATTGATATTTCTTTTGTGGATTGCTGGCGTAATCGTATGCTTCAAAGAAGGTACGTCCAGAGTTGATGAAAGAAAATTCGTCCTCTTCATGAAGGGAATGCGTGAAATAAGTGTTTTGTGTTTTGCTGGCAGTAGTCACGGCTTCTGTCTTCTTGAACATAGCCGGGGTGCCTGTTGTTTCAGTCAGAAAATAGTATATGTAATTGGAATAGGGGTTGTTCCGGTGAGTGAAAGTGCTGGACTCATCAGAACGTATCCATCGTGTGGTTCCACAAGAATAGAAAAGCACAGTTCCGTCAGCCTTTCGATAGAGAGGTATTTCAGTGAGGTCATCGTCAAGATTTTCAATATTCTCTTCAGGCAGAAAGGGAAGGTTGTAGCCATAGAGGCACACCTTGGCAGGATTGCTAAACCCCATACTCTTAAGATTGGCACTGCTGAGTTGATAAATACCTTCATCCGACACACGAATCTTCACCCACTTGCCTGTAGCAAGTTTAGAGTGTGCCGCATAACGCGATTGGGCATTGACAGTGATGAGGGTCAATGTCAAGAGGAAGAACAAGGTATATAACTTTCGTGTCATTACTTAATTTTTAGGTCGAGTAATTTCTTGTCACCAATATAGGCTTCGATCTTGTCGCCTTCTTTCACTTCACCAATTCCATCAGGAGTGCCGGTGAAGAGGAGATCACCTGTTTTAAGAGTGAAGAACTTGGAGGCATAGGCAATGATGTGATCAATGGTGTGAATCATGTCTGCCGTGTGCCCTGTCTGCCGACGTTCGCCGTTCAAATCCATATGGAAATGAATGTCTTGTACATCACAACCCAACTCTTCCTTGTTGATGAACTTGCCGAGTGCGGCACTTCCGTCGAAACCTTTGCAACACTCCCATGGCATTCCTTTCTCCCGCAACTCTTTTTGGAGGTTGCGAGCGGTGAAGTCGATGCCTACGGTTAGTTCGTTGTAGTAGCGATGGGCAAAACGTTCGCTGATGTCCTTACCCACATGGGCTATCTTCACCACAATCTCGGTCTCGTAGTCGAAACGGTCGGCAAAGTCGGGAACAAAGAAGGGTTTGCCCGGCTGGATGATGCTTGAGTCGAATTTGGAGAACAAGACGGGATTTGCATGTAATAACGAATTTTGTTCCTCTTTAGTATGTAACTCGTTAATATGTTTGGCATAGTTCATGCCTACTGCAAGTATCTTCATGGGTCTTTAGAAGCCGAATATCCTTAATACATCGTTCAGTTGCGCCAAAATCATGAGTGCCAGCAAAAGATACATGCCAAAGTATTGAACGACCAGAAGGAAATTGTCGTTGAGACGTTTTCCTGTGAGAAGTTCAAACAGGGCGAATAGGGCATGACCGCCATCTAAGGCTGGAATGGGCAACACATTGACAAATCCTAATGCGATGGAAAGGAAGGCGGTGAGTAACCAGAAACGCTGCCAGTTCCATGCATCAGGGAAGATGTTTCCGATGCTGATGAAACCGCCTACTTGACGTGCACCTTTCTTGGTGAAGATGTATTTCATCTGGTCTGCATAACTGGTCAACGTTTTCCATCCATACGTCACACCTGCTGGGAACGACTCAAAAAAGTGATAGTTTTTGGTTGTGATTTTGTCTTGATAAGGCATGGCGTTGGCAAAGCCTAATGTAAACTCTGGTGTGAGTGTCACCTTCTTTGTGACAGAATCGTTCAGCACCAACGTAATCTGACGTGCCTTCAGACTGTCGCCAAAGTTGGCTTTCTCTGGTAAGGCCTGTTGTAGGGCGAGGAGACTATTTTGGAAGTCGTTGAAATCCTTGATCTCGATGCCATTGACCGAACAAATCTTGTCTGTTTTCTTCAACCCCATTTCCTCTGCAGGAGTACCAGGCAGAATGCTGTCAATGGCAAGTGGTGCACGCATCGCAGCATAAAGCGGTTGTTCAATCATGTCAAGTAATGAGAGGTCCTTCGGCATATTGATGACAACCTCTTTGCCTGCACGCAATACAGTGACCGTCTTGGCATTCGACATTTCTTGCAATACAGAAGTGCTCCATGATTCCACCACGTCATCGTCTGTTTTGATAATGATATCACCGTCGTGAAAACCGTCAGCCTTCGCCTGTTCGGAGAACTTCATGCCATATTCCATGTCTTCGCTCTTTACAAAACTTTCACCCCATGTGAATAGCACCATGGCATAGATGACAAAAGCAGTGATGAAATTCATGATGATACCACCAAGCATGATGATAAGACGTTGCCAAGCAGGATGTGTACGGAACTCCCATTTTTCCCCTTTCACATCAGAATTCTTGACGATGATGTTCTTCATCAATTGCGGCAACTGCTTCCAGAAATTTTTCTGGCTGTCGTCTTCTTTGAAAGAAGATTCATCTACCATGCCAGAGATGCTGACATAACCACCCAGAGGAATCCAGCCGATGCCATATTCTGTTCCTTCATATTCATATCCTCCATTCTCCTTCTTTTTCACGGGAGGCTTGCCCATCAGTTTTCGCCACCAGTTACTGTATGTACTGAAAAGACTGAACTTCCAGTCGAAAAAGAGGTAGAACTTTTCTACTCTGACCTTAAAAATTTTTGCAGCAAAAAAGTGGCCACCCTCATGTAAGATGATGAGTAATGCAAGAGCAACAATGAGTTGCAGTCCTTTAATGAGAATTGTTTCCATTTATAATAATGTGGAAGCGTATTGTCTGGCTTCTTTATCTGTTTGTAAATATGTTTCTAATGTGGATTCATGTGTGAAGGTGATTTCCTTCATGGTCCTTTCTATGATGTTGGCAATTTGTTCAAAACCAATCTTGTCATCGATGAAAGCACGGTTGGCTATCTCGTTAGCCGCATTGACGATGCAAGGCATGTTACCTCCTTGGCGCAAAGCCTCGTATGCCAAACCCAAACAGCGGAACCGTTCCGTGTCCGGACGCTCAAACGTGAGGTCTTTCAACGTGAAGAGGTCAAGACGCTCCCCATTGAGGCTTAAACGTTTGGGATAACTAAAGGCATATTGGATGGGTAGTCGCATATCGGGCACACCGAGTTGCGCTTTCACGGCACCATCCTCAAACTGCACGGCACTATGGATGACAGACTGAGGATGTACCACCACCTGAATCTGCTCAGGTTTCACGCCGAAGAGCCATCGTGCCTCGATCACTTCGAAACCTTTGTTCATCAGCGTGGCAGAGTCAATAGTGATTTTTGCCCCCATATTCCATGTGGGGTGAGCGAGTGCATTGGCTTTTGTCACAGTGCGCAGTTGTTCCTTCGTGAAGTGACGGAAAGGTCCTCCACTACATGTGAGCAGTATCTTGTCAATTCTATTGCCTGGCTCCAAGCATTGGAAGATGGCAGAGTGTTCCGAATCCACAGGCAAAATGGGTACTTGATTCTCGTTGGCAAGTCGGGTGATAAGATCGCCCGCCACCACTAGCGTTTCCTTGTTGGCAAGGGCTATCATTTTTTTTGCCTTGATGGCGGCAATCGTCGGTTCGAGACCTGCAAACCCCACCATCGAGGCAAGCACGATGTCCACGTTGTCATCCTGTACCACTTGACAGAGTGCGTCAGCACCCGTATATACCTTGATAGGAAGGTCTGCCAATCCTTCCTTTACCCTTTCGTAATTCGACTCCTTGGCAATAACTACTGCCTCGGGTGTGTATTTCCGGGCTTGTTCTATGAGTAGTTCAGCATTGTTATAAGCAGTCAGTACATATGCTTCATAGAGGTCGCTATGCTGTCCTATGACATCAAGTGCCTGTGTACCAATGCTTCCTGTTGAACCTAATATGCAGATTCTTTTTTTCATAAGTCTAAAAGTCCTAATGGTAAGTCCATGACCATGATTCTTTCTTTTTGCTGAATTTCAGCAATGAACTCTTCATGGGCAGGTATCATCACTTCGCTGCCATCTGTGCGTTCCACAATGAAAAGCCAGTTGTCGGTCTTGTCATCGATGTCGGTGATGGTGCCGATGTCCTGTCCGCTGTCACCATTCACCATCTTGAAACCGATGAAATAGTTGAGCGACACCTCATCATCATTCAGTTCCTCCTGATACTTCTTCTCAAGATAGACGGGACTGTTTACCAACATTTGTACAGCCTCAACGTTGTCGATGTCATCTAGTTTTATGATGGCTGTCGAATCGCTACGGAATCGATACTCTTTGATGAAGAACGGTACCAGAATGCCATCCACCTCACAAATGAGATAATCACAATCTGCCCTGTCCCATAGATCATCAGTAAACTGAAAGTTGATTTCTCCTTTCAGTCCATGCGCCTTTCCCATGCGCCCTATCTGGTAAACGTCTTCTTGTTTGATCATTGCTATGTTATTTTCAAACACCCTGCATGGTCTCCCCATAGAAGAGGAGAAGCCCATAGGGCAGAGGGAGTCTGCTATTGTATTCTCTTGATGACAGCACCTAATGCCGTAAGGCGCCCTTCGATATCTTCGTAGCCACGGTCAATTTGTTCGATGTTGCTGATGACGCTGGTGCCATTGGCTGACATGGCGGCAATGAGTAGGGCGATACCAGCACGGATATCAGGACTCGACATCTTTGCCCCATGCAGCGGACGTTGGTTGTCATGTCCCACAACCACAGCACGGTGTGGGTCACAGAGAATGATCTGTGCACCCATGTCTATGAGTTTATCAACAAAGAACAGGCGGCTTTCAAACATTTTTTGATGAATCAATACCGACCCCTTTGCTTGTGTGGCAACAACGAGCATGATGCTCAGCAAGTCTGGTGTGAGACCTGGCCATGGTGCATCTGCAATTGCCATGGTGCTGCCATCCATAAAGGATGCTACCTCATAATGCTGATGCTCTGGTATATGAATATCATCACCCACATGTTCTATGGTGATACCGAGACGTTGGAATGCTTGTGGAATGATGCCGAGGTTCTCGTAACTGACATGTTTGATGGTGATGTCACTGCCAGTCATGGCAGCCATTCCGATAAAGGAGCCCACTTCAATCATGTCGGGCAAGATGGTGTGCTCGGTCCCATGCAATTCTGTCACACCTTCAATGGTGAGAAGGTTGGAACTGATGCCCGAAATCTTTGCGCCCATTTGGTTAAGCATCTGACAGAGTTGTTGGATGTATGGCTCACAGGCAGCATTGTAGATCGTTGTGGTTCCTTGTGCTAAGACTGCAGTCATAATGATGTTGGCTGTGCCTGTCACACTTGCCTCGTCAAGCAGCATGCGAGTGCCATTCAGTTCATTGGCATCAATTTCATAAACACCACGCTCTTCGCAAAAATTGAATTTGGCACCAAGTTTCTGAATGCCGAGAAAGTGTGTGTCAAGTCGTCGGCGTCCAATCTGGTCACCTCCAGGCTTTGCCACGTATGCTTTATGGAAACGTGCCAATAATGGACCGACTACGAGAATGCTGCCACGCAATGATGCACAGCGTTGTACAAACTCCTGTCCACCTAAGTAGTCCATGTCAAGCCGGTTGGCTTGAAACTGCCAACTGTGGTCTTCTAATTGGGTGATGCAGACTCCCATTCTGCTCAATAGACCGATAAGGTTATGGACGTCAAGGATGTTGGGCACATTCCTGATAATGACAGGTTCTGTGGTAAGCAGGATGGCAGAGATGACCTCAAGTGCTTCATTTTTGGCTCCCTGAGGGGTAATCTCTCCGTGCAGTTTGTGACCGCCTTCTATGATGAAAGATGCCATATGGTTTAACTACTTTATATTCCTTCCGCAAGGAGTGGCTGGAACTATCTCCACTCATCTCTTGCATCATTCGTCATTTTTTGTTCTTTTTCTTTTTGAGACTGGTTGCTACACGTGTGCTGAGCAATTCTCCGTCGCTGGTGAGGGGATGATTCTCAATGTCTAATTGTATTCTGCCATCTGTGTAGAGTGCCATGTCATCAGCCACTTTCTCATCGCTCATGGAATCTGTGCTCCAATTGGAAAGGTCGCGTTTCATGTGATTGGCCACAAGGTGAGCGAGATTGTCTCGTTGGTTCCCTCCTTCCATGGTGGAAAGATGGTCTGTAAATTGTTCCACGATCGCACCATAGTTCCGTTTCTTGATACGATGTTGAGGGTAGGGCAGTTTGTCTGGGTGTGCTTCTTCATCATCCATGCGTTCAATCTCAACAGGATAGTCAATGTCCAATTCATATTGTGACATCGCAGCGAGATGGTTCCATAGTTTCTTCTGAAAATCCTCTCTGTCGGCTGTTTGCTCAGCCATACTTGCCATGGTTTCAATGATGGTTCGGGCGCATCTCATACGTTCGTCCTTGTCTGCAATGGCCTTGCAGTGTTCCACCATCTGTTGAATGCCACGCCCATATTCGGGCATAATCAGTTTTTCTCTCGTTGTATTGTAGTCCATGATTATATGAGTTTCTTTGCTACGGTTGCCTGAAATTCTTTTAGGTAATTGGGCTCGAAGTATGCCACATCGGCAAAGTCTTCTTGCAAAAACTTCTTCTCCGCCAAAGGTGACATGTATTTGGCGAGCAAAGGCACACCATCGAAGAAGTGGGCATTAGGATGTTGAATAACTGCTTTACATTTCTCTGCGCCGTTGCCAAAAAAGAAAATCGGATGCTCGTTCAATTGCTGTTCAAATGAATGTTCGTCCACCACAACGGGAGCAATGGATTGCACTGCTTTCAGTGAACGGGTGTAAAGGGCTGTATAAACTTCCATTCTCCTTGCGTCAAGCATAGGGCAAAGCAGAGCATCCTCTGGCAAATCGTCATGCACCAGTAATATAGGCACACATTGTATCTCCAGAGTCGGGATAGTGATGAGTTTTAGGTTTCTTCCGTATGCAATCCCCTTAGCCATTGACACACCTATGCGCAAGCCCGTGTAACTGCCTGGACCTTCACTTACAGCCACTGCATCGAACGGGATGGCATGGTTGTCTGTGAAAGAAAGGGCTTCATCCACCATAACTCCTAATGCTGATGCATGGTTAGTCCCCTTCGTTGCCTGCTTCTCGGTCAGGTTTGTATCTTTCTGGAGATTGTCTGTCTGAAAGATGATGGCGCTATCCTGACTTACTGCCACGCTGCATAGGTCGGTTGCTGTTTCGATATGTAAAATTACTGACATCTTATGTCCACATTGATATAAAATATGTGCAAAGGTACGAAAAAAAGTTAGGAGTTAGGAGTTAGGTATTAGGAATTATTCCTTTTTCTATGAAAAAAGCACGTTAAGAAATCGAAAACTCCTAATGCCTAACTCCTAACTCCTAACTTTTTTGTACCTTTGCACCAAATTAATCAAACTATATCATGATACAATCAATGACAGGCTACGGCAAGTGCGTCGTGGAATATAAAGGAAAGAAGATTCATGCAGAAGTCAAATCGCTGAATAGTAAAGCACTTGACATAATGGCACGTATAGCACCTCTCTACCGTGAGAAAGAGATGGAGATACGTCAAATGATCCAGCAAAAATTGGAACGAGGAAAAGTTGATTTCGTTCTTTGGATTGAAAAGGATGAGTCGTCTTTGGCATCTCCTCTCAACATGGCATTGGTGTGTTCTTACAAGCAGCAAATAGAACAAATGCAGCAGGAACTTGGTTTGCCTGCTCCGGAAGATTGGTATGCCACTTTGCTTCGCCTTCCAGATGTGTTTACTCATAACGACGTGGAAGAACTTTCTGAAGAAGAATGGGCGGAAGCACGTAAGGCTGTGGAAGGGGCATTGGATGAGTTGGTGGCTTTCCGCAAGCAAGAGGGATTGGCATTGGCAAAGAAGTTCCAGGAGAAGATTGACAACATCACCGCACTGCTTGCTTCGATTGAACCTTACGAGAAAGAACGTACAGAGAAGATTCGTCAACGTATCCTTGATGCTTTGGAACAGAACATCGGTGTGGATTATGACAAGAACCGTTTGGAGCAGGAGATGATTTATTATATTGAGAAATTGGACATTTCCGAAGAGAAACAACGTCTTACCAACCATCTTCATTACTTCATTGAGACGATGAAGGACGGACATGGACAGGGCAAGAAATTGGGCTTCATCGCTCAAGAGATGGGACGTGAAATCAACACCACTGGCTCTAAGTCAAACCAAGCAGAAATGCAGAACATCGTGGTGAAGATGAAGGACGAACTCGAACAAATCAAGGAACAGGTGCTAAACGTCATGTGATCATGGAAGGAAAACTTATTATCTTTGCAGCCCCTTCAGGTTCGGGTAAATCGACAATTATCAACAGCATCATGGCTGATGGTGGTGCCGAAGAATTGAATCTTCATTTTTCCATTTCTGCCACCTCCCGTGCACCACGTGGTGAAGAGAAGAATGGGGTGGAGTACTTTTTCCTCAGTCCTGAAGAGTTTAAGGCGAAGATTGCTAACGACGAGTTTGTCGAGTACGAAGAAGTCTATACTGACAAGTTTTATGGTACGCTCAAGTCACAGGTGGACAAACAATTGGCTGCTGGCGAGAATGTAGTCTTCGATGTGGATGTCAATGGTGCCTTGCGCATCAAAAGGCTTTATGGCAAACGGGCGCTTAGCATTTTCATTCAGCCACCCAGCATTGAAGCGTTGCGCAGTCGTTTGGAAAAGCGCGCTACCGATGCGCCTGAGGTGATTGAACAGCGTATTGAACGTGCTAAGTACGAACTCTCCCAAGCGGAAAACTTTGACGAGGTGGTCATCAACGATCATCTGGAAATTGCTCAAGTTGAGGCTCGTGCGCTTGTCGAGGATTTCTTGTCGGAATGACGGAATGAATACAAAAGGAAGGGGTTGTGTTTTCATGGACACAACCCCTTCCTTTTGTGTAATATGTTGCTTACAGATTACCGCGCTCCTTGTCAAGGTAGTACTTGTAAGTTCCAACAGTCAACTCGTCACAAGATGCTTCGTCGCAGACTACGATGGCATGTGGGTGCATCTGGAGCATGGAAGAAGTCCACTTGTGGCTGATGTCACCGTCAATACAATGCTTGAGGGCACGTGCCTTGTTGTGACCGCTGCACACGAGAAGCACTTCCTTGGCATCCATCACAGTGCCAATGCCGACGGTCAAAGCCTGCTTTGGTACGAGGCTGAGGTCATTGTCGAAGAAGCGGCTGTTGGCATGGATGGTGTCGGTGGTGAGAGTCTTAATACGAGTGCGTGATGAGAGGGAAGAACCTGGCTCATTGAAGGCAAGGTGTCCATCGGGACCGATACCGCCCATGAAGAGGTCCACGCCACCTGCTTCGGCAATCATTTCTTCGTAGTGGTTGCATTCAGCGATGAGGTCGGGTGCATTACCATTGAGGATGTGCACATTTTCGGGCTTGATGTCAATGTGGTTGAAGAAATTATTCCACATGAAACTGTGATAACTTTCAGGATGGTCTTCTGGCAGTTTCACGTATTCATCCATGTTGAATGTGATGACGTTCTGGAACGAAATCTTTCCAGTACTGCACATATCAATCAGGTTGCGATACAGCCCAAGTGGGGAAGATCCAGTGGGGCATCCGAGCACAAAAGGCTTTTCTGGCGTAGGATTCGCCTCGATGATACGGTTCGCCACATAGTTGGCAGCCCATTTTGAGAGGGCCTCGTAATCGGGTTCAATAATTACTCTCATGTATTTGTTGCTTTTTTGAAAGGTTAATACTATTGTTGATTATTGTTTTGAAAATTCATTCTTATTCTTTCAACGGATTCCATCCTTGCGCTTTCAGTTCAAACTCTGTTCCGTCTCGTGTGATGAGGGCACAGCCGAGACTTTCCTTCGTGATGTGTCCAATGAGTTTCACACCTTCCATCTGCTCCACCTTTTCATGGTCAGCAATGGGAACTGTGAACAGGAGTTCATAGTCCTCGCCTCCATTGAGGGCTGCTGTGGTGAGATTCATGTTGAGTTCTTCTGCCATGACTGCGGTCTGATAGTCAATGGGGATGCGCTCTTCGTAGATACGGCATCCGCAGTGACTTTGGGTACAGATGTGGAGCAGTTCGGAGGAGAGTCCATCGCTAATGTCCATCATGGCTGTGGGATGGATGCCTGCCTCGCGGAGTTGCAGGATGATGTCGCGTCGTGCTTCGGGCTTCATCTGCCGTTCGAGCAGATACTCACGTCCGCTGAAATCAGGTTGTGAAATTGCCATGCGCTCAGCGTCGGTCTTGGCTGTTTCTATCTGTTTGTAATAGACTTCCTTCTCGCGTTCCAATAGTTGGAATCCCATATAAGCGGCTCCGAGGTCACCGCTCACACAGATGAGATCGGTCTCTTTTGCCCCGTTGCGGTAGATGGCTTTCCCTTTCTCCACTTCGCCGATGGCGGTGATGGAGATGGCGAGTCCTGTGCGTGAACTGGTGGTGTCACCTCCAACGATATCGACGTTGTGTGCATCGCAGGCGAGTCGTAGCCCCTCGTAGAAATCATCCATGTCTTCCACGCTGAAGCGTTTGCTTAAAGCGAGGCTGATTGTGATCTGTTTGGGCATGCCTCCCATGGCATAGATGTCAGATAGATTGACCATTGCAGCCTTGTAGCCTAAGTGCTTCATGGGCAAGTAGGTCAGGTCGAAATGCACTCCTTCCATCAGCAGGTCGGTGGTGACAAGCACATCCTTGTCCTCGCTATATTTCAGCACCGCACAATCATCACCCACTCCGTATTTTGTTTCAGAGTTTTTGATGTCAATGTTCTGAGTCAGCCGTTTGATGAGTCCAAACTCACCGAGTGTTGCTATTTCTGTTGCCATTATTCTTGATTTTCTTGGTTTTGTACGCTGTTGCGTGAATTCTTATGTACGTAATCCAAAATGATTTGATTAAATTCGTTGCCGTTTCTGTCCAGAAACTCCACCTCAATGGGGATGACCTTTACGTTGTCAAGTCCATGCAGGCGAGTGGCATCCTTCTCAGTCGTGAGGATGGTGCGTCCTGCTGCTCGTTCCCGAATCGCTTCAATGTCTTTCTTCGTGAAGTTGTGATGGTCAGGGAAACTCATTACATCAAATTGGGGAATGATTTTGTTGAGGTCGTAAACCATCTGTTCAGGTGAGGCAATGCCAGTGACAAGCAGCGGATTATCACCTACGTTCATCTTCTCTGGGTATCGGTAGGTGGTGAAGAACACTTTCTGCCAGTTTTTGAGGTCAAGGGTGCGCTCGATGCCTTTTTTGTCCATCTGGGTAATGTGTCGAGGGCATTTTGTGACGATGATGATGTCAGCACGCAGTCGTCCTGACTGAGATTCGCGCAACCTCCCTGCTGGCAATAACTTGTCGAAGTAGATGAGGCGGTGGTAGTCCATCAGCAAGATGTTGATGCCCGCCTTGACGTAGCGGTGTTGATAAGCGTCATCGAGAATCACCACATCGGTGGGGGGCTGCACATTCTCTTTCATCAGTTGGCTGATGCCATGACAGCGGTCTTTATCGACCGCCATGTGTATCTGTGGATACTTTTGTTTCATCTGATAAGGTTCATCGCCAATATCTTCCACAGGAGTGGTTTCTGTGGCAAACACATAGCCTTCTGACTTGCGCTTGTATCCTCTGCTAAGTACAGCCACTTGGTGGCTTCGTGAGAGAAGTCTGATCAAATACTCTGTGTGAGGGGTTTTGCCCGTGCCGCCAACAGTGAGATTGCCTACACAGATGACTGGCAATTTGAAGGTTTGTGATTTGAGCATACCATAATCGAACATCAGGTTTCTGATGCCTACCACCAGTCCGTAAAGCCATGAGAGTGGCAGGAGCCAGTAGTTGATGTTGATGTGGTTGCCTTCCATTGTTTCACAGAGGGTTTAGCGTTTGTTGTTCTCCAATGACCTTGTCATAGAATGCCTCTTAGTATTTTATCGGTTTCAATCCAAGTGTCTTCGCTTCCTCTATGAGCAGTGCTTCTGCGGGCTCATACTCATTGGGAATCTTCCCGTCCAGAATGGCATCCTTGATGGTTGTTTTCAGCACACCCACTTCTTTGCAGGGCTTTAAGCCAAACATCTCCATGATGTCCTCCCCGCTGATGGGTGGCTGGAAGTTGCGGATGCGGTCTTTTTCTTCTATTTCAACAAGTTTGGTTCGAACCGTGATGTAGTTGTCGGCAAACTTCTTCTTCTTCAAATCATTCTTGGAGGTGATGTCGGCTGTGCAGAGGAGCATGAGATCGTCAATGTCGTCACCTGCATCGAAAAGCAGTCGGCGCACTGCACTGTCGGTCACTTCGGAGTCGGCAATGGCAATAGGGCGCATGTGGAGTTGTACAAGTTTCTGTACAAACTTCATCTTCTCGTTCATGGGCAGTTTCATGCGTCGGAAGATGCCCGGTATCATCTTTTCGCCGATGTCGTTATGGTTGTGGAAGGTCCAGCCGAGTAGCGGGTCAAAGCGTTTCGACTTGGGCTTTCCGATGTCGTGGAGTAGTGCTGCCCAACGGAGCCAAAGGATATGGTCTTTAGGGGAATCCCATGTGCCATTGCCTTCTGACAAGTCCTTAGGGTTGGCTGTTGCCTTTGCCACATTGTCGAGCACTTCAAGTGTATGGTAGAAATTGTCTTTGTGCGCCTTCCCGTTCTTAGTTTCCACGCCTTGGAGTTGCGCCAGTTCTGGGAAGATAAGTGGGAGCAGACCGCATTCTTCGAGTGCCACAAAACCTATGGAGGGAGTAGGAGAAAGGAGTATCTTGTTCAGTTCCTCGGCAATGCGTTCTGCCGAGATGATTTTGATGCGCTCTTTGTTACGCTCCAGTGCCATGAAAGTCTCCTCCTCGATGTGGAAATTCAGTTGGGTGGCGAAACGGATGCAGCGCATCATGCGCAGAGGGTCATCGCTGAACGTGATGTCGGGGTCGAGTGGGGTGGCGATGGTCTTGTCTCCCAAATCTGCCAATCCGTCGAAGGGGTCAACCAATTCACCGAAACGGTCTTTGTTCAGACAAAGTGCCATCGCATTGATGGTGAAATCGCGACGATTCTGGTCTTCTTCCAGTGTGCCGTCCTCCGTGACAGGTTTTCTCGAATTGCGGTCGTAACTCTCTTTCCTCGCCCCTACGAACTCAATCTCCAGACTCTTGTGCTTCAGTTGCGCTGTGCCAAAGTTCTTATAGATGGCGATGTGTGCCTTCTTGCCCAACTTGTGACGGAGGGCTTCTGCAATGGCGATGCCAGGACGTTTTGTCTCTCCTTCAGGGTCAACCACCACAATGTCGATGTCGCTCGATGGACGTTCCAGATAGAGGTCTCTCACCCATCCGCCTATGACATAGCACTCAAGCCCCAACTCGTCTGCCGTGTCGGAAATGAGACGGAAGAAGGGATGGTCAAGTTGCTTGAGAATATCTTCGTGAGTGAGTATCTTCATGGCGGCCTTTATTATTTATTCTTCTTCAGCATCGTTGCTGCTTTCGCTTGAACTATCAATCATGGCCAGTTTCCCGTCTTTCCAAGCATATTCTTCACGATATGTAGTGTTTTCCATATTCGTGTATTGACTGACAATGATTTTTTTCTCTGTATCAATGACAGGATTGGCGATACTGCTGTATTCTTCTACTTTTTCAAAACATTCGGCATTGTTGTTCCACACCAACGCATCATAGAAAAAGTATGAGTCACCCACTCCGAAGTTACCCAAACAGACCACTACGTCTGGAGTTCCGTCGAAATTGATGTCTTCTTCCTCGATGGTTCCAGACTCTCCCAACCAATCTTGACCCTTTGCCCAGTTGAACTCGCAGACAAACTCTTGTGTCTTCTCACCCTTCTGGCACGTCAGGATCAGTGCATCGTACTGACCATTTTCATCTTTCCGGAACGAAGTCTTGAATGTATAGCCTTCACGACCCGAATCTTCGCTGTTTACTTGTGCGGATACTTCTTGCAGTGTGTCGGAGTTCGTGACATCCTTGGAGGAATCGTTGTCTGTAGCAGTCTTGCCTGTGCATGAAGTGATAAGCACAGTCAGTGCTATCAATAGAATCTTTTGCATTTTATGTGTATTCATTGATTATAGTCAAATGTGCTGTTGCCTTCACGGTCAAGATAGCCGCTCTTGCCATCTTTCTGGACAGGCACCATACCTTCGCTGAAACCTTCGTAACAGGTGTACTCGCAGGGAATAACGAGTTTTCCCGTCGTGTCGATAAAGCCATAGGCAGTACCATCCCACACGAGTGCTCGACCTTCGGAGAATCGGTGGACATCCTTGTATGTGTCAGGGAGGGAAAATACTTGTTCACCCTTCTTGTTGATGCAGGCGTAAGAGGTTCCATTCTTGTGGATGAAAGACAGCCCTTCGCTAAAATCGCTGCCTGTATCGCCTTCGTCCAAGGTGATGACCGTTTTTCCTGTTTTGTCGATGTAAACGTATCGTTCGATTTCACGGTCATATACATTTGCCAGCCCTTCGGAAAATTGGCTGTCGAAGGGGTAGAGTTTCGGAAACACCTGCTTGCCCGTCTTGTCAATGTAGCCAAAGAGTTCGCGGGTGGGGTCGATGATTACAGCAGCAAGTCCTTCGTGGAATCCTTCAGGATTGCGCTCGGAGGGTGAATCATATTGGTAAGGAATGACAAGTTTTCCTGTGGTGTCAATGAAGCCCCAGCCGTTGTCGCCCATGACCAGTGCCATGCCGTCGGAGAAATCTTCTGCCCACTCCCATTCTTCGTCGAATGCCAACTTGCCCGTTTTGTCTATGTAGGTGTATTTCCCATCCTTATAGATGCAGGCCAGACCGTCGTGGAATTGGCAACTACCACCATATTCAGACGTGAAGAGCAATTTGCCGTCGTGGTCGAAGTAGTAGCGTGTGTCTTCCTTGTGGCAGCAAAGGATGCCCTCGGTGTATTTATAGACGGAATATCCATACTCGAAGGGAATGATGATGTTGCCTTTCTTGTCGATGACGCCCAGTTTGCCGTCTTTCACCACTGAGGCTCGGCCTTCTCTGAATCCCATGACAGTTTCTGCTCCTTCAATGACTTTTGCAATAGCCTCAAGGTCGTAGCCTTTGGTGTCTGTCGGTTCTTCTGCAACAACGGTGGTGCTGTCTGTGTTGATTTCGACCTCTTCGGTACTGGTTTTTCTACCTGTACACGATGCCAATAGCACTACACTGGCAGCAAGGATGATGACTTTTTTCATTTTGTGTCGCAATTTATTAGTGGAAGTTGTTTAACAACTATATATTGTGTTGGCAAAAGTACGAAAAATTGGTTGAACAGCCTAATGTTTTACAAAAAAAGTGTTACCTTTACTCCCCAAATGATGAAAATATGAAAAGAATACTTTATGTCGTAGGGCTTCTGCCCATGTTGTTCAGTTGTGAAAATCGCCCCTCTATGGTGGAACAGCGCAGAGCGGAAATCCGTCGGAACGACTCGTCGGAGTTGGCTCAGGCTCGTTCGGATTTAGCACATGCAGACAGTTTGGCGACCTTCAAGGAGTTTGAGTTGGAGGACTTGAAGAAGCAGTTCGTCTTCGAGAAGCAGGAAAAGTACCAGACCACAGGCTACTATGTCTTGCCTGCCTACAAGGGAAGCAAGGAACGTTTTTCTTTCTTTCCCGAAGTGGAGGAGGGTGGCAAATTGTTGTTGGTTTCCATTGATAAAAAAAGAAACTACACCTTTACGGAGGTGGATATGGAAACGGAGGATTATACGACACAGTTGTCAACCCTTTCTGATGCCGCAAAGAAGGACGTGGCTCGTTGTCATGCCCTTGCACAGACCATGCACGATTTGGCAGCAGCAAAGCAGCAACAGGAGAAGATGTCACTGAAGGTGAAGTTCTACGAGAAGAAACTGTCACAGCAATAGTTTTTGAGGCGTACCCCTCGACTACGGTGTGGCGTACCCCTCGGGTACGGCACGTCGTACCCGAGGGGTACGAGTTGGAACCATTGAATTTTTCGCGCGAAGCGACTCCTTATATACTGAACTGACGTTTGTTTTAACCCGATTCGGTTTTTAGTGTGTATTGACGAAAATGAAGACAAAAAAGCGGGATGCATTCATTCGAGTGCATCCCGCTTTACTATTGATGTCCCCATCCTGCATGGTTTTCTCCCCATAGAGGGGCAGATACTTGCTGGCAAGGGGGGCTTTTTCTTACTCTGCGCGGAGAGTGAAACGCTTGAAATCAGTAACTGTGAGGTCTTTGTCGATGCTCTTCAAGTACTGAGCAACAGAAACCTTGTTGTCATCGATATAAGCCTGCTCGAGGAGGCAGTTCTCTTTGTAGAACTTAGCCACCATACCCTTGGCGATGTTCTCAATCATCTGCTCCTTCAAGTTGGCCTCAGCCTCCTTGGCAACGGTAGCCTTGATCTCGCGAGCCTTGGCTGCCTCTTCTGGAGTGATCCAACCCTTAGCGGTGTTAGATTCGATGTGATCCTCAGAGTCAACGTGTGCAGGGTTGATACCAGCCTTCTTCAAGGCGTTCTCAACAGCCTTTCCAATCTGGTTCTGCTTAGCCTTCTCAACAGCGTTGCGAGTCTCAGCGTCCTTCACATCCTGTGGAACAGAATCTGCGTCGAGGGCGATTGGAGACATAGCGGCAACCTGCATAGCCACACCCTTACCAGCCTCTTCGAAGCCCTTCTTGTTCAGCACTACGAGAGCGCAGAGGAAGTTCTGGCTCATGTGGTTGTAAGCAACGATGTCTTCGCCCTCTACAAAGTTGAAGCCGTCGAGTTCCATCTTCTCGCCAGTCACACCTGAACGGTTGGTGATAGCGTCCTTGATGTTCTCGTCATCGATGGTGAGGTTGTTCACCTCGTCCATGCTCTTGCATTTTGCAGCCACAACAGCGTCGATGATCTTGGTAGCGAGTGCCACGAAGTCTGCGTTCTTAGCCACGAAGTCGGTTTCGCACTTGAGTGCAATCATTGCACCGTAGTTGCCGTCCACCTTTGCAAGTACACAACCCTCTGCTGCATCACGGTCAGAACGCTTGGCAGCCACGAGTTGACCCTTCTTGCGAAGGATTTCCATAGCAGCCTCCATGTCGCCGTTAGCCTCTGTGAGAGCCTTCTTGCAGTCCATGAGACCTGCTTGAGTCTTCTTGCGAAGTTCGTTGATTTCCTGTATGGTAATTGCCATAGTTTTTTATTTTTTAGAAGTTCATGAAGTGAAAGGGGTTATCGCCTTGCTCGAAGTGATGGACAAATATTTTGCAAATGCAAGTATCGTCGTTAACTTCTCTAACTTCGATAACTTCTTTAACTTCAAATAATGTTATTTTACTCTGCTGCTGGAGCCTCAGCCTCTTCAGCAGGTGCTGCTTCTTCAGCAACTTCCTCTTCTGCCTCTACTGCAGGAACCTTGCCTTCCTTCTTCTCAGCGTTGGCTTCCTGATCAGCCTTCTCCACCTTGCGCTCCTCGAGACCCTCGTTGATGGCATTGCATACAACACCAAGGATGAGGTCGATAGACTTAGCAGCGTCATCGTTTGCTGGAATCACGAAGTCGATGTCGCGTGGGTCAGAGTTGGTATCAACGATAGCGAACACTGGAATACCCAGACGGCTGACAGCAATGTGCTCCTTCATCACGTCAACCACGAAGAGGGCTGAAGGAAGACGAGTCAGGTCTGCGATAGAACCGAGGTTCTTCTCCAACTTGGCACGCTTGCGGCGAATCTGAAGGTTCTCACGCTTAGAGAGTTTATCATAAGTACCGTCGTTCAAGAGTTTGTCGATGTTAGCCATCTTCTTCACAGCCTTGCGGATGGTTGGGAAGTTGGTCAACATACCACCAGGCCAACGTTCAGTTACGTAAGGCATACCAACTGACTGTGCCTTCTCAGCGATGATTTCCTGAGCCTGCTTTTTGGTACCTACGAAGAGAATGCGCTTGCCACTCTTGGCAATCTGCTTGAGTGCGTCAGCAGCCTGGTCAATCTTTGCGACTGTCTTGTGAAGGTCGATGATGTGAATGCCATTGCGCTCCATGAAGATGTAAGGAGCCATAGCGGGGTTCCACTTGCGCTTGAGGTGACCGAAGTGGGCACCTGCTGCGAGAAGAGAATCAAAATCTGTTCTTGCCATAATTGTTTTGTTTGTTTACTTTCTTTTTGAGTTAATGTTTGTTTAACCAACCCACAGGTCGCCCTTTTCATGAGAGAGCCTGCAAGTTTAGATACTAAACGATGATATGATATGCTGGTCGTCTTAGTTCCCCTAGTAATCCTAGCTTCCCTAGTTTTCCTAGTTCCTCTATTCTTCCCAGTAATATTAACGCTTAGAGAACTGGAAGCGACGGCGTGCCTTTGGACGACCTGGCTTCTTACGTTCAACAGCACGTGCATCACGTGTGATGAAGCCCTCAGCACGAAGTGCCTTCTTGTCTTCTTCGTTGATTTTCACAAGTGCACGAGCAATAGCGAGGCGAAGTGCCTGGCTCTGACCCGTATAGCCACCACCTGTGAGGTTTGCCTTGATGTCATACTTCTCAGCAACACCGAGGAGGTTGAGGGGCTGCTTCACAACGAACTGAATCAGTTCTGATGGGAAATAATCAGCAAGTTCACGCTTGTTGATAGTGATTTTGCCAGTACCTTCTGCCAGGTACACGCGAGCAACGGCACTCTTACGGCGACCAATTGCGTGGATATATTCTACTGCCATATACCTAATGCTTATTTGAGGGTGTTAATATCAAGTGTTACTGGCTTCTGAGCCTGCTTGTCATGCTCTGCGCCTTCGAAAATGTAGAGATTCTTCAGAATCTTGTTGCCCAGAATGCCCTTGGGAAGCATGCCCTTCACTGCGTGACGAAGCACCTTCTCGTATCCGTTTGGACGCTTCACCATCTCAGCATAAGTTGCCTTGTGCTGACCGCTTGGGTAACCAGAGAAAGTGATGTACACCTTCTGAGTCTCCTTGGCACCAGTAACCTTAATCTGGTTGGCATTGATAACGATTACATTGTCTCCACAGTCCATGTTGGGAGTGAAAACAGGTTTGTACTTACCACGAAGTACCTGTGCTACTTTGGATGCAAAACGACCAAGAGTCTGTCCTGCAGCATCCACTACCACCCACTTCTTTCCTGCTGCTTCAGGGGTGATGTAGCTTGTCTTGAAACTGTTTGATTGCATTTAACCTTTTGGTTTTAATAATTAATAAAGTGTGTTCGCTGCCAGCTCGACGTTGCCGTGCGACTGACGTACTGTGCCCATCGGTTTCCCTTTGGGTTTTCTGCGTTTCACGGACCGCATTCCCGCCTATGTGAGCGATGCTATCCACACAGAGCACGAGGCGACTTTCGCCACCTCTCGATATAAATCGGCTTGCAAAGGTACGGCTTTTTGTCAAAATGACAAGGTTTTTTCTTGATTTTTTTACTTGTTTTGCAAGAAATCTTTAACTTTGTGTCCGATTGATGCGTTTTCGCAAAATGGAAAGATACAACGAATATGGTTTTTGGCTGAAAGAACAGTTGGGCGTGAAGGTGCAGAAAATCTCTCTCAACGCAGGCTTCACCTGTCCCAATCGTGATGGAAGGGTGGGCATGGGGGGCTGCACCTATTGCAACAATCAAACTTTCAATCCCGACTATTGCGTCACCGAGAAGACCATCACCCAACAACTTGAGGAAGGCAAGCGTTTTTTCTCTCGCAAATACCCCGACATGAAGTACCTCGCCTATTTCCAAGCCTACACCAACACCTACGATTCCCTTCAAAACCTTAAAGCCAAATATGAGGAAGCCCTCTCCGTCCCCGATGTCGTAGGGCTCGTCATAGGCACGCGTCCCGACTGCATGCCCAACGACCTTCTCGACTATCTCGAAGAACTCAACCATCGCACCTTCCTCCTCGTCGAATACGGCATCGAGTCTATCTATGACGCGACGCTGTTGCGTATCAATCGCGGCCACACCCACGCCCAATCCGTCGATGCCATCACCCGTACAGCAGCCAGAGGCATTCCCGTTGGTGCCCACCTCATTCTGGGTCTGCCTGGCGAGAGCCGTGAAGCCATCCTCTCCTCAGCCGACACCCTCTCTTCTCTTCCCATCACCACCCTCAAACTCCACCAACTCCAACTCATCAAGGGCACCCGCATGGCGCAGGATTATGCAGAACGTCCCTCCGACTTCCATCTCTTTTCTCCCGACGAATACATTGACCTCGTCATCGATTTCATCGAACGTCTCCGTCCCAACCTCATCCTTGAACGCTTCGTGTCCCAATCCCCCTCCAGCCTCCTTGCCATCTCAGGCTGGGGCTTGAAAAACCACGAATTTGTGGATTGCCTTCGTGCCCGTATGAAAGCAAGAGACGCCCACCAAGGGCGCCTCCATTCCTCATAACCAAAAGTCTCTTAGATTTTTCACTTTTCCTCTTCCTCTCCTCTCCCTCATCCCATCTTGCTGCGGTTTTCCCGCAGCCTTTTTTCACTTCCTCTCTCCTTCCTCTCTCCTTCCTCTTCTTCCTCTTCTTCCTCTTCTTCCTCTTCTTCCTCTTCTCCCTCTCTTCTCCTCCTCATACTTGCCTGCTGCGGTTTTCCCGCAGCCCTTTTCCCGCAGCCCTTTTCATTCCCTCTTCCTCTCCAACTTCCTCACAAACTCCACCTCATATCCCAACTTCCTCATCACCTCACTAATGGCATCCTCCGCATATCTCTCTGCCTTCCTTCTGTTGCTGGGCGTGTCAAACCTCTGCTTAATCTGCCCCTCCACCTTCCTCTTCATCGCATTCGTATTTGGCAGATGCTCAGCCCAATAGTTCCCGTCATCCGACAGGAACGATGTGCTTTGTGTCGTCGCCACATACTCCACGTCTGGCAACTTCACATATATCGTCTTTGTCGAGTCCTCTGCCTCATATTCCACCTTGTCGAGGTCAATCAGGTAACTGCACTTCTGCGTCATCGTCTGCACACACGAATGCTCTTCGTCTGGCAAGATGAAATTCCTTTCCGTTGCACGTTGTAAAGTGAAGTCCTCCATCATCGCATTGCACACATAAATCTCCCCTCGTGGGCGTATCTCTTCAATGCTCGCCATCGTCTCCTCCATCGGAATCTCCTCCACACCCTTCTGCACACACCGCCTGATGAGCACCGCACACGCAATGCCCCCCAACATGACGACTGCACACGCAGCCACAATCCAACTTCTCCTTTTCATATCTGTCATATTGCTTGTATACAGCGGTTTCCCCGCCGTCTCCTCGTCTCTCTATTTTTCTTCATTCCGTCGTCTGTTGTCCGTCGTCTGTTGTCCGTTGTCTGTTGTCCGTTGTCTATTGTCCGTTGTCCTTTCCCTACAACAATCACCTCCACATTCTTCATCCCAACTCCATGCACAATCGCCTCAAACACCACCTTGGCGTTGTTCTCAATATCTTGGTTCACCATCGCTGAAAAGTCCTCCTCCATCACCGCCTTGTAAGCCTGCATCATCAACTTGTCCACCTCCTCATGGCTGATTCTGTCTCTCATGCCTGATGACATCCGCACGATGGCTTTTTCATCCACCTTTGCCTCATAACCCGAATCAATCACCTTCAGTTCTGGCAACAGAATCACCACAGCCGTACTGTCATCCGTCAACTTTACATCGTCTATCGTCAAGTCGCGCAAGTCATACCCATACTTAATCATCACATCCACTGGCACGATGCACTTCCTCTCCCCATATTTCCATGTCCTCGGGTCTTTCAACTCGAACTTCTCATGCTTGCTCGAATCGTAAATCGCCAACTTCCTCACCTTCACCTCCGTCGTCACCAGGTCAGCCTTCTGCTTGATGCGCGACAGAATCACCGACTCCACCTTCGGTTTGTCCTCCTCATTCGCTGTGCCACATTTTGTGCATGAGGTGACGCTCAACAAGGTTGTCAGCATCCCTATATACAATATAATGTGCAGATGTCTCATTTCAAATCTCTTCGTTTGACAGGAAATAACTTTCAGGTGCAAAGATACAACACTTTATGTTCACAGCAAAGACATTGAACGTTTTTGTCATTTTTCGTTCCATATCGAATAAGCGATAAAGGGCATTGCTAATACCTTCGGTTGTACAATACAAGATATTCTCTTGATGATGCCCCCCCCTCTTTCACAGGTGAGGCACTCTCAGACCATCTGGTATGAGAGGTGACAGACAAATGAATAATCCTCCCGTGAGTTGTGTGGGATCATGGGAGGATTTGTGATTGAAACACTCCTGGTTTCGTATGGAATATCAAGGCATTTTTATGCTTTCAATATGTCTTTAACAGAAAAAATCTTACTGATGGCATCAAAGGAGAAGAATTGACCATCCATGATCATATAGTCCTCGCATTGTGATTTGCGTAACTGCTTTATTTCTGGAAACATGGACAATCACTTCCCGTCCATCTGTCAGATAGACAGCCATCATACCACGCTTCTCATTGAAATCGAGTTTCTTTATCCCTAAATCTGTATCTTTGAATCTGCACAAAATAACAGTGTTTTATTTGATTCTTATAATGTCAACTTTCTTTCCTACAAAAACCTTGTCAATCATCTTGTTGATGACATCCCATCTCTCGTCAATTATTTAAATGATTTCATCCTCGTCTTTCGTGTCAAGTTCTGACCACGCCACCCCTATTTTCTTCTCACCATTTTGTTCAATCCATATCTTTGCTACTGTATCGCCAATGTGCGATTTCTTGCTTCCGCGTCGTATAACATGTATATGTCTTCGATTCTCATTGGCATCAGTTGGAAAGACTGATAGGATAAAACATAGAAAATATAGGAATTCTCCCATTAAGGGACAATATTATTTTTGCGAAAGTACGACTTTCTTTTGTGATGGCAAACAATCTGTCTTATAATCACGACAAAATAGTCTAAATAAATCGGAAAAAGTTTTAATGTTTTGTCGTAAAATGTGGACTATTCCGCGTTTTGCAACTCGTTTGTGTGCCATGAAATGCTTCACTATTTTTGCTGCATCTGTATATCGACATGAAAGGGACACATGGAAAGTGGGTTAAGAAGAAAGCGTCACAACTGAATGAAAAATATGGCTTGAACATCACAATCCGCACCTATGTCTCTGATTTGAAACGTAGTAAAGGCGCACCCGTCCTCGGCTACTGGTTGCATCATTTATACTTTTAGCAGTAGCATTCGTATGCACCCTCAATTACGGGCACTCAGCGTATAATATTTCACGCTGAGTGCCTGTAATATTATACGCACCGTGCGTGAAATGCGAGGCGCACCGTGCCGTACGTAGGGGAATATGCTCAATTTGTACAAAACCTATCTTCAAGAGGCAAAATTAAAAATTGAAGAAGAATGTGGTGGTGTGAGGAAAAATGTGTACCTTTGTAACCGAAAACTAAACTGGTTAATCAATGAAGAATATGATGACTCGTAAGATGTTGGCAGTGGGGCTTTTTCGCTGACTGCTATAGTTGCTTTTGCACAGCAAATCACATTGGATGATGTGCTTGACTATAAGTATTCTCCGGCTTCTGTTCGTGGAGTGAAACCGATGGCGGATGGGGAAAGTTATTCGTGTGTGGGTGAAGGTGGAAAGAGCATTGAAAAACGTTCGTTCAAGACGGGTGAGACCCTGGAGGTGCTTTTTGATGCGTCGGAGGCTCGTGGGGCTTCCATCCGTGCTGTGGAGGGCTATATTATCTCGCCCGACGAGAAGAATATCTTGATTGAAACGAACCGCACACGCATTTATCGGCGTTCTGCCACTTCCACATATTATATATATAATGTGAAGAACAAGACGCTTGCGCCTCTTTCGGCGAATGGTCCGCAAGAATGCCCGAAGTTCTCGCCTGACGGCAACCAGATTGCTTTCGTGCGCGACAACAACATCTTCTTGGTGAAGTTGCTTTTCAACAATGCGGAGAGCCAAATCACGAAGGATGGTGAACGTAACAAAATCATCAACGGCAAACCAGACTGGGTGTATGAGGAGGAGTTTTCTTTCAATTGTGCTTTTGACTTCTCTGCCGACAGCGAGGTGCTGGCATGGATTCGCTTCGATGAGTCGAACGTGAAGACGTTCTCGTTCCCTTGGTATAGAGGTTCGAACCCGGCGATGGATGAATATGCGCTTTATCCAGGGAACTATGAGTATAAGTACCCTAAAGCGGGTGAGGAGAATGCCAAGGTGTCTGTGCTGACTTATGACATCAAGAGTCGTGTGACCCGCACGATGCAAGTGCCGCTCGATGCGGACGGTTACATCCTGCGCATCCAGTTCACGGGAGAGAAGGATAAACTGATGGTGCTTACTCTCAATCGTCGTCAGGACCGTCTTGACTTTTATGTGGTCAATGCTCGGAGCACAACTGCGCAACTCATTTTGCGCGAGGAAAACAAACGTTATGTTGATGAGGCTGCTTATGCTGATACGGACTTCTCGCGCGACCAGTTTGTATTGCTGAGCGAACGCGACGGTTACCAACACATGTATCTTTACACCATCGGTGGACAGTTGGTGCGCCAACTCACATCGGGAGAATATGAGGTGACGGACTACTATGGCACGGATGCTACGGGGAAGAACTTTTATTATGCCAGCAACGAGGGAAGCCCTCTGGAGAAATATATCTATAAGGTGGATGCGTCAGGAAAGAAGACAAAACTCTCAACGGAGAGGGGGTACAACGAGGCTGTGTTCAGCAATGGCTGTCAATATTACTTGAACACTTATTCTAATCTGACGACCCCTCCTGTCTATACACTTTGTAACGCCGCTGGCAAGACGCTCCAAACAGTGGAGGACAATGGACAATTGAAAGAAATGCTGGCTGCACTCCCTCTGGGAACTCCTGAAATCATCTCTGTCAATACGGCTGATGGCATTCAACTGAATGGATGGATGGTGAAACCGAAAAACTTTGATGCTTCCAAGAAATACCCAGTTCTGATGTATCAGTATGGCGGTCCTGGCTATCAGATGGTCTTCAACTCCTTTGATAACGGGTTCATGGGCGGATTGATCTGGGAACAGCGTTTGGCACAGAAGGGGTATATCGTTGTCTGTGTCGATGGACGCGGCACGGGAGGCCGAGGCGATGAATTTAAGAAATGCACATACATGAAACTGGGAGACCTCGAATCACACGATCAGGTGGAGACGGCTCTTTGGCTTTCCAAACTCCCTTATGTGGACAAATCGCGCATTGCCATCTGGGGATGGAGTTTTGGCGGCTTCAACACGCTCATGTCGATGTGTGAGGGTGGGGGAGTGTTCAACTGCGGTGTGGCTGTCGCCCCTGTCACAGACTGGCGTTTCTACGACACGGTTTATACGGAACGCTTCATGCGCACACCTCAAGAGAACCCTAAGGGCTACGATTGTTCGCCTCTTCATCGTTATGAGAAAATCAAGGGCGACCTCCTTCTTGTTCATGGAATGGCTGGACAACGTGCACTTCCAGAATTCAGCAGAACTTGCCGAAGCCTTTGTGCAATCAGGCTACCAGTTCGACATGCAGATTTATACGAATCGCAATCACAGCATCTACGGAGGCAACACGCGTCGCCACCTCGTTACTCGCATCGAAAACTTCCTTGATGCCCACCTCCTGAAATGAGCGTTTAACACCTGAAATTAGCCATTCCTCTCGTCTCCTTTGCTACTTTTTTGTTCAAAAAGCATTATTTTTTCATTTTTACAGAAAAAACCTTTCAAAAGATTTTGCCAGTTCGAGAAAAGGTCGTACCTTTGCACTCGCTTTCCGAAAGGGAGGCGCGAGAATAGATCTTTGACAGACTGCGAACAGAATAGAA
>CAJOLW010000002.1 GCA_905235525.1 uncultured Bacteroidaceae bacterium | reverse complement strand
TTCAGGCGAGTAAACTCGTAGTCTTGGAAATTATTGTCCGAGAAAACAAGCCGCTTGCGGCGAAAAGAAGAGACATCATTGTATAAGATAATTTTGTGTGGTTGCTTAATTATTCAAATTTGTTTTACGACTTTCACTCTTCACTTTTCAATGTCCCAGCCGCTTCATGTGGCACATCATCAACTCTCCCTCTTCATCTCGAAGGTGCATTCCTCCACCCTCGCAATAGCGGAACATCTTGCAGGTGGCACAGTCACCTTTTTTCATCCAATCACGGTTTCGGTAATTCTGGAAACCATTTTCCCACACCTCCCAGAAATTGTCTTTATAAATGTTGCCCTGATAGTATTTTCCACGAATGCTGGTGCAAGCCGAGATGCTGCCATCTATCAGGATGGAAGCGACACTCAATCCAGCCTCACATCGGTAAAGGTGGTCACGCACCTTTCCCTCATATTCGCCTACGAACCCTTCGCAAGCATAACTGGCATGCACCTTTCCTTCCTTGCGGCATGCCACAATGAACTCCATCAATTCACGGAACTTCTCGTCAGAGATTTGCAGGTCAGGATGCTGTTTGGCACGTCCTGCTGGGAAGATGGTGAAGAGCCGCCATTGGCGCACACCTGCCTCATACAGCATCTCCTTCAATTCGGACAAATACTGCACATTGCGGTTATTGACACACGTCACCACATCCCATATCACCTGCTTCTGACCAGCCAGCAGACGAATCGCCCGCATGGCATTCTTGAAACTGCTCTCATGTCCGCGCATCCAGTTGTGGTCTTCCTCCTTGCCGTCAAGACTCACTGCCACGCTACGCAAACCCGCAGCGCACAACCGCTTGAAACGCTCTTCGGTGAACATCATGCCGTTGGTCACCATGCCCCAAGGATATTCACGTTTGTAGAGTTCCAAGCCAACATCCTCGATGTCTTTCCTTGCCAATGGCTCACCTCCCGAGAAAATAATCATCGTCTCATGCGTATCTACATGCGGCGTCACCTGCTCGTCAATCACCTTGAGGAAATCCACCGCAGGCATATCGGGAGCCAGCGACTCTGTCTTGCAGTCACTGCCGCAATGCTTGCAATGCAGGTTGCAACGCAACGTACATTCCCAAAAGAGTTGCCGAAGAGGATGTAACTGCTCCTGATTCTTGCGCACTTGGCGATCCAGTTCCAAGCCCACCTTCTGTTTCAGAGAGAGAATCGCCATAAATCAATCCTGCCTGATTTCAATGTCCACACCCTCTTTGTCAATCACATTCTGTTTATAAATGGTTGGTCTTACACTATACATTGCTCTAAATTCCTTCTTGGCTGTAGAGTCCTTCACCAAGGAATCTGGTAATACAGAATCTGGTATCCAATTAGGATCTGGCACACCATACATTTTGGGTTGAAACCAGCAGGATGACAAACCCAATAGGGATATGACCGAGACAAGCACCTTGCTCGTCCATATCAGCCATTTAATCTTTATTTCTTTCATCGAATACAAGGAGTTCAAGAATTCGGATTTAGGAGTCAGAGTCAAAGTTTGGGTTAAGTTCAAAGTTAAGGTTTGGGTTAAGGTTAAAGACCCAAAAGTTCCTTCACCTCAGGTGTAAGATACTTCTTGATTTTTTCGTAAGGAATCACGACACTGGGCATGCCCATGGCATAGGCACCCAGTTCGTAAGCACCATAGTCGAAACGTACACCATCTTTATCCAAAGCAGGGGCAGTGCCAGGAAAATCTGACGCATCACTCGCCATATCCCAAACATCAGCATATTCATCCTCCAGTTGGTCAAATATCATCTTCAGCACCGCCTGTTTTCCGCTTTCCGTGATGATGTCATCCAATGTCAAAATACGCAAGTTCTTCAGGTCAAACGTCTTAGCAGCCCCCCACGGCATGCCATGCGCTGCACCTGCCTCATAATCGTAACCAGAATCCCACAAGGTAAGCAAATTCTTTGTCTGCCACATCACACTGATGGATGAACTGTATTCATTGGCAGACTTAAAAGCCATCGATTCCATCTCGTCCTCATCAATATCATCATCCTCATCAGGCTGATGCTCTCCCCATCTATTCTTCAGTGCAGAACGTATATCCGTCACACCTTCCTTCTCCAGTTCCTCATACGCTTTTGCCACCTCGGCTGCCGTATGAACACTATATGAATCTGCCCCTGCCGCATCAAGCGTCAACCACTGATTGACAAACGCCACAGCCTCAGCAGGCCCACCCACAGCCCAAAGCGTGTTCACCACCCAAGTGTCAGCCACTGTCTCAACCGTGTAAGGATAAGGTTCTTCGTCACCACTGTAATCGACGATTTTCACTTTATATGGCTTATTGTCTTGACACCTCACTTCCTTGAACACCAACGTGTCAGACACATCAAACGCTGTGTCGGCAGCCAACGAATCTTCTGCACCGCTCTCACCTTGAGCAGTACCCTTCTGACCCGTGCAAGCCATCAGCAACAGCATTGCACCAACAGCCATACCAAAAGATTTTTTCATATTCTTATAGATTTTGTTCTGTTTACTTCATCTCACCGAAATATTTCGTGTCAGCCAGTTTCATCAGATACTGTCCATACTGGTTCTTCAGCATCGGTTGTGCCAGTTCACGCAGTTTCTCAGAAGTAATCCAGCCATTGTGATAGGCGATGCCTTCCAAGCAGGCAATCTTCAAGCCCGTTCGCTTCTCCAGCACCTCGATGAAGGTAGAAGCCTCGGAGAGTGAGTCGTGGGTTCCCGTATCGAGCCATGCAAAACCGCGTCCCAAGAGTTGCACTTTCAGTTTCTTCTCGTTGAGGAACTCCTGATTTACCGTAGTGATTTCCAACTCTCCACGTGCCGACGGCTTGATATTCTTTGCCACTTCCACCACCTTGTTGGGATAGAAGTAGAGACCCACCACCGCATAGTTGCTCTTGGGCTCTTTAGGTTTCTCCTCGATGGAAAGGCAATTGCCCTCCTTGTCAAACTCTGCCACACCATATCGCTCAGGGTCTTGCACCCAATAGCCAAACACGCTTGCCTTACCCTGCTTGGCATTCTCCACACACTCCTTCAGCATGCCCGAGAAGCCACGACCATGGAAGATGTTATCGCCCAACACGAGGCACACATCATCGTTGTCCACAAACTTCTCGCCAATGATGAAAGCCTGTGCCAAACCATCGGGTGAAGGTTGTTCGGCATACTCGAAATGCACACCATAATCGCTGCCATCACCCAACAGTCGCTTGAAGCCGGGCAAGTCATAAGGTGTGGAGATGATGAGAATCTCCCTGATGCCCGCCAGCATCAGCACCGAGAGAGGATAATACACCATAGGCTTATCGAAGATCGGGATGAGTTGTTTGCTCACACCTTTAGTAATGGGGTAAAGCCTTGTACCCGAACCACCTGCAAGAACTATTCCTTTCATTTTATCTACTTTTTTAGAGAGATATCTGCTTATTGATTCGCAAAGTACGCACTTTTTTTTCAAAGAAACAAAAAAAAGCACCATTAAGACAAAAAAAAGACGGTTAGTCAGCCGACCAACCGTCTAAATGAATCATTCGACGTCTTAACGCAAGGTGAGACCAAATGTCATATACACCTTTTCAGTGTGTGGATTTGCTGTCAAAGAAGCAAAAAGAGGCAACGAGAATGTCGGTGTGATTTTAATCTCCTTTTCAGCACGGAGAGCCACGTTGATGACTGCAAAATGACGGATAGGCTCCTCATAATAGTCTGTGGCATAAGGTACAGCACCCACCGTGGCATTCCAATCAAGCCCTCCCAACCTGAATGGTGCTGAAGCCTCAAGATAAGACGAGTAAGCACGTTTGCCCGAGCGGTTCACACCGTCATTGCCAGCAAAGATGGTGCTCCAACTCACTGCTGCCACATCAAAGTCGTAGCCGACAGAGGCTTCAAACTCATGAGACGTCTCATGCGCTTTGTAATTGAAGAACTTTTCGGAACGTGGTGCCACATCATCACCCTGATAATAGTAATCCACTACGGAAACACTGAATCCTCCCGTTTGGTATCCCAAAGTCAAATCCAGTTCCTTCGTATCATCAGGGTCAGTGATGCCATAGTTACCCCAAGCCTCCAGTTTGAGACCCTTCCATGCAACACCCAAAGTGGGCTGCACAGCGGCAGCACCAAGGTCTTGACCTCGCCAAACGTAGTTCGACACGAGGTCTGCACTGACGTAGGCTTCCACCTTATCTTGTGCCGAAACCATTGCTGGGACACACATTGCCACATACATGCCCATCACTTTCAGAAAATTCTTCATATACAACATACGTTTAGACGTTTGTATCGAATGTCTGATTTTTTCAGAACAACTTGTTTGGATAAACACCATCAGCCACAAGTTTGGCGATGCGGTCCACTGTTGCCTGACGGTCAGCAGCGTAAGTCACACCGAACCATACAGACGTAGTGTCAAGCACCTCAACAGTTGCCGTACCACTCTTGATGAGTTTGTTCACCATCAATGGGATGAAGAACTCAGCCTTCAGATTCTCCATGTTCTTCGGATCACTGAGGAACGCCTTGAATTCCGTCTCACTGTACTCGAAGTAGTCAGGTGTGAAGCCCCACATGTTCATGCTCACAGGAGTATTCTCATCCAGCGCCACCCATCCACCTTGCTCGTCCTTGTAGCAGATGGCGTTGCCCTTATCTGCCTGACGCAAGATTTCTGTGCGTTCCACCACATCCACCAAATGACGGTTGTCATCATACATGCACACACCACGAGCCACAGAACCATTCTCAGAAAGTGTGTTGCAGCAACGAAAGCCCACCATTGCATACTTGTTCTTAGAACCCTCTGGCAGGTTAGAGAGATACTTGCCGATAGACATGAAGGCATCGCGACCATAGAAGTCATCGCAGTTAATCACAGCGAAAGGCTCCTTAATCACATCCTTACCCATCAGCACAGCATGGTTGGTGCCCCAAGGCTTCACACGTCCTTCTGGGCACTTAAAGCCCTCAGGAAGGCTATCAATGCCCTGGAAACACAATTCACAGGGAATAACGCCCTCATACTTTGACAGAATCTGCGTACGGAACTGCTCTTCAAAATCTTTGCGAATCACCCATACAATCTTGCCAAATCCAGCCTGGATGGCATCGTAGATAGAGTAATCCATGATGGTTTCGCCATTAGGACCAAGACCATCCAACTGCTTCAAGCCACCATAACGGCTTCCCATTCCCGCAGCAAGGAGAAATAATGTTGGTTTCATAGTGGATGGGTCTTTATTCAATCACCACGCGTGTCCATCCGTGTACGTCTGGTTCAGTGCCATACTGGATGCCACGCAGTTTGTTGTACAGTTTCTCTGAGATAGGACCGGGCTTGCCATTCTTGGAGATTTGGAAAGTCTTCTTCTCCTCCAAGTCGTCAATCTTGCCGATGGGTGAAATCACTGCAGCCGTGCCGCATGCGCCAGCCTCTTCAAACGTAGCCAGTTCTTCCTCTGGAATCTGACGACGTTCCACCTTCAGGCCAAGATCCTCAGCCAACTGCATGAGGCTCTTGTTGGTGATAGAGGGGAGGATAGAAGTGGATTTTGGTGTCACATAGGTGTTGTTCTTGATGCCGAAGAAATTGGCAGCACCACACTCGTCCATGTACTTCTTCTCCTTTGCATCGAGGTAGAACTCACAAGCATAACCAAGGTCATGTGCCATCTTGTTGGCACGGAGAGAAGCAGCATAGTTGCCACCTACCTTATAGATACCAGTGCCGAGAGGAGCCGAGCGGTCATACTCACGGATGATCACATAGTCGTTGCAAGAGAAGCCCCCCTTGAAGTAAGGACCTACTGGAGTGACGAAAATCATGAACAGATATTCAGTAGCAGGATGCACACCCACCTGTGCGCTCGTACCGATGAGCAGCGGACGGATGTAAAGCGTTGCACCAGTCTCGTATGGAGGGATGAAACGCTCGTTCAGGCGCACCACCTTATCCACCATCTCGTTGAATTTCTCGGTAGGCAGTTCTGGCATCAGAATGCCACGGCAAGTGCTTTGCAGACGTGCCGCATTCTCGTCGCTGCGGAACACTCTCACCTTGCCGTCAGGACAGCGGTAAGCCTTCAGTCCTTCGAAAGCCTCCTGTCCGTAGTGCAGACAAGTGGCAGCCATGTGAAGTGGAATTGTCTCTTCGGAGCAAACTTCTATTTCGCCCCATTTGCCGTCACGGAAGTAACAGCGTACATTGTAATCGGTCTTGTGATAGCCAAAGCCAAGGCTTGACCAGTCCATCTGTTCCATATCGTTTTTCTTTTAATGATTTTACAAATTCAGTTGCAAAGGTACGATATTCTACGCACAAAAACAAAAGAAGCGTGCATTTTTTTCTGATTATGTTCCTAATCGGTCATTCCCTCTTCATGTCTGCAATGACCAATTTAATTTCAGCATAAGTATAGTCGTTCGGCAGGAGGTTCTTCACCTCGCTGAGCGAATAAGCCTTGTTGAACGATTTGACGATGCCACGGATGATTTTCTGATGCTGACTGCTCACCACCTCACCAATCTCCAGTTCGCCCTGTTCCACAAAATGAGCCAGATGATTCTCCACCGTACCCACCGTGAGTGACCTTTCTGCGGCAATTTCCTTGAGGGTCTTTCCATCGCGGAACATCTTGAAAGTGAGGGCTCTCGTGTCCACCTTCTCCTTCTTCGGCTTTTCTTCCTTCACCTTCTTCTTGCGTTTCTTCTCCACCTCCTCTCCTATCACCACCTCGTCCAATGCAGCCTTCGCCTTGGCACTGAGGAAGTCGCGGATGGAGAAGCCTTTTTCTTCCAGTCTTGCGAAGATGCCCACCTTGAGTTTGTAAGACAGCGTGAAAGCATCCAGTGCATTGTTATAGAGGGTGGCATTCTGCTTGTTGTTGATCACCACCTTCGTGTGTGCCATCACAGGGTCCAGCAGTTCGTGCAGTTTCGTGTCAAAATATCCCATTGCAGCCTTCAGCCGCTCTTGCAGTTTCTCATCCTCTGCAAAAGAAGCACCACTTTGCTGCATGAGCACCGTATATTGGCGTCTGAACTTCTGCGACACCTCCACCACCTCTGCATCCACCTTCGGAAGTGTCTCCTGCATGACAGCCAAGAGTTCCGGTTGCGAAGTATACAGATGCTGGTTCACCACCCGCAAGAGATGCTCCAAGTCTTTCCTCAGCAAGGTGAAGTCGAAAAGTTCATTGAGTAGGGAGAAATAATACTCATACATCATCTGCGGCAGTTTCTCTTCCGTTTGCTGCGCCTCCACCAGTTCACGGTCAATATAAGCGTTGACCGACGCATCCGTAATGACCGAACCCGACAAAAGGGGACGTGCCAGCACCATGCCCTCCAGTGTGCGGCAACGGCTCAGTGCCACATACACCTGACCATGTGTGAACGAGTCGGTGATGTCGAGCACAGCATGGTCAAACGTCAATCCCTGGCTCTTATGCACCGTGATTGCCCATGCCAACCGCAACGGATATTGTCTGAACGTGCCGTCCACCTCTTCACGGATTTCCTTTGTCTCCGCATCAATCACATACTTGGTGTTCTCCCAAGTCAGTTGCGGCACATAGATGGTGCTGTCATCCTCCTTGCAATGCACGACGATGAGCCGTTCGTCCCGTTCGTCATCCCATGTCACACCCTCCACCGTGCCAATCTTTCCGTTGTAATACTCCTTTCCAGGGTTCGGGTCATTCTTGATGAACATGACCTGCGCACCCTCTTTCAGCACCAGATGTTCATCGGCAGGGTAACTGCTCTCAGGAAAATTCCGGCGAATCTCTGCCATGAAACTCATCTCCGTTGTCTTCAAGGCTGCCAACTGCTGCTCATTGTAAGTCTGCGCCATGCGGTTGTGCGTGGTCAGACGAATCCAGTCTTCATCCTTCGGAGGTACAAAGTCCTTCACATACCTGGCATTCAAGGCATTCATCGTTGCCGTGTCCACCTGATTGCTGCGTATCTTCGCCAAGATGTCGATAAACGCTGCATCCTGCTGCCGGTATATATGTTTCAGTTCGATGGTCACATACGGAATCTGCTGCAACGCCTTGCTGCCAAAGAAATACGGAGTGTTGTAATAAGGCGACAGCAATGCCCATTCCCGTTCCTGAGCCACAGGAGCCAACTGCTGCAAGTCACCAATCAGCAACAACTGCACCCCTCCGAAAGGTTTCCCTCTTTCACGATACTTACGAAGTTCCTGATCCACCGCATCCAGCACGTCACACCGCACCATCGAAATCTCATCAATCACCAGCAAGTCCAACGTCTTGATGAGGTTCTTCTTCTCCTTGCTCATTCGGTAGTACGACTTCTTCTCCCCCTGCACCATCCCCGGCACCTGCGGTCCCAACGAGAGTTGGAAGAACGAATGAATCGTCTGCCCCTGCGCATTGATGGCAGCCACACCCGTAGGAGCCAGCACCACCATCCGCTTCGGGGTTCTCTCCCGAAGTGTGCGCAGAAACGTCGTCTTGCCCGTTCCTGCCTTACCTGTCAAAAACACCGACACATTCGTGCTCGTCACAAAACGCCACGCCACATTCATCTCGTGGTTATGCACCCCATCGCTTTCAGCCAACTGCGACGAAAACACATCATTTTGTCCCGCAAAATCAAGATAATCCATCATGCTGTCTGCTATTTTTTCACAAAGTAACTGCTTTTTCCCCACATGGACAAACATTTGCTTAAATTATCCTAAAAAGTCCTTTTACATTTTAATCTTTTCCCCACCCCTCCACCTCTAAAAGGTAAAATCATTTCATCACTCTTTTTAATCAATAACATAATTCTTTATATCCAACATGAGTAACAGAATCATCATTGCATGGGCACTTTCCCTGTTGACAGGCAGCATGTGCCATGCAGAAGACATCACCATCCATTTCGACGGTTCGAAAGCCAAGGTGGAACAACAAGTGAAAGACAGTGTCACCGTAGAGATGAACGGAGCGCACGTAAGCATTGAAAGCGCATTTCAGGCTCACAAACTGACCGTTTCCGTGAGCGGCAAGAGCGACGACGGCGGGCTCATCCTCAAAACCGACGGCAAGGCAAAAGTGATACTGAACAAACTCGACCTGACCAGTCAAGAAGGTGCACCTCTTTGGCTGAAGAACAAGAAGAAGGTGGAGATTGAGGCAGCCAACGGTACCGAAAACACACTGACCCTCACTGCCTGCAACGACACAGTCAACAACAAGTCTGCTGTCATTTGGGCAAAGGATAAGATTCTCTTTTCGGGCAAGGGAACGCTCAACATCGTTGCGACAGGCGACGGTTGTCGAGGCATCAAGTGCAAGGACAACATCACGATAGAAGACTTGACTATCAACGTCACCACTTCGGGTAACCACCTCGGCGAGAAGCCCTTGAGTTTCGGTGGATTTGGAGGCGGCATGCCCAACTTTGGAGAAGGTGGCTTCCCCGACTTCGGAGGAGGCGGTTTTCCCATGGGTGGATTCGGAGGCTTTGGCGCTCCTGCCGACAGCACTCGTCAAGGCGGATTCCCGATGGGAAATTTTCCCAGGCCTGACTTCGGAGGCGGTTTCCCACCCATGGGCGGTTTCGGAGGCTTCGGTGCTCCTGCCGACAGCACCCGCCAAGGAGGATTCCCTGGCTTTGGCGGTTTCGGAGGCTTCGGTGCCGGTGAAGATGGCGAAGAAGGAGGTGGCATGGACTTCGGCAAACACAAATATGTTTCTCCTGCCAAGGGCATTGTATCCAAGAACATCGTCACCATCAACAGCGGTCATGTGACTGTCACGACCAACACCCCTGGCGCTGAAGGTATCGAGGGGAAAAACGGAGTCATCCTGAATGGAGGCGACGTAAATGTCACCGCCATCGACGATGCCATCAATGCCAATGCCGTCATCGAATTCAACGGTGCAAATGTCGTGGCACGCAGCACCACCAACGATGCCGTCGATGCCAACCTCGTCGATTTCTTTGCAGGAGGATTCGGAGGCTTTGGCGGCTTCGGTGGTGGCAACAACGAGCAGAACAACGATCCTGCCATCATCATCACTGGTGGCACCGTCTATGCGTGGAGCCAACGGGGTATGCCCGAAGAGGGACTTGACTGCGACTTCTCCCCCATCGAGGTGTCAGGCGGCAAAATCTTCTCCGTCGGTGCTGGCATGGGTGAAATGCCTTCCGTGCCCACCAACGACACCGCCAAGCAACCCACAGCCCTCCTTCTTGGCATCAACATCGTCAAGGACGAGCCTGTCCTGATTTGCGATGCCAACGGCACCCTTCTCGACACTCTCACCATCCCCTTCTCCCTCAAGCGCAGTTCCAGCCTCATCACCACACCACAATTCAAGGTCGGCAACACCTACACTGTCAAGACCCAAGACTACGAGAAGACTTTCACGCTCAGCGAGAACTTCACCGTGGTGAGATAAAGAAGAACAACCGATGAAAGTATTTGTATCCAATGAGATTGAACAAATATGCCCTGAATTTGTCGGGGCATGTTTAGAAGCAGAGGTGGTCAACTCACCCTACCATGCAGATTTGTGGGCAGAAATCGAAGCACTCGGCGAAAAGTTCCGTCGGGAACTGACCACTGAATCCTTAAAGGAACTGACCAGCATCTCCGCCACAAGACGAGTGTACAAAGCCTGCGGGAAAGACCCTTCCCGCTACCGCCCAGCCTCCGAGGCGTTAATACGTCGCGTGTTGCAAGGCAAGGAACTCTATCAGCGCGACACGCTCGTTGACCTCGTCAACTTGGCATCCATCGCCTACGGATACAGCATCGGAGGCTTCGATGCCGACAAGATCGTTGGCGACACCCTCACCTTAGGCATCGGACGTGAAGGAGAACCCTACGAAGGCATCGGACGAGGCTTCATCAACATTCACGGCTTACCCGTCTATCGTGACCAGCAAGGAGGTGTGGGCACCCCAACCAGCGATAACGAACGCACCAAGATGACCCTCTCCACCCGTCACCTGCTCATCCTCATCAATGGCTACGATGGCAACGAGCAACGGGTCAGAGAAAATGCTGAATACATCCAAGCCCTCCTCCGCAAATACGCCCAAAGCGATGGCGGCACATATTATATATACCAATAACTCTGTTTTAAGTTTCGTATGTTTTATTTCTTTGGAGTTAAAGGAGTTATAAGGAGTTATCGCTACGCTCTGGAGTTAAAAGCCGACACTCTGACACCAGCATAACATTTGGCTTTAACTACTTTAACTCCAAAGAAGTTGAGCACTTGCGAAACTTGAGTTACTTTGTAAATACAAATGTCTTAACACACCGTACCCCTCGACTACACTTCGCCGTAGTCGAGGGGTACGGCATTGTATAGTCGAGGGGTACGATTCACAGATCATCTTCTGCAGCCTTACAACTCAATCCATCCTCATAGGTGTACATCATGGTTGGATAATGGGAGGCATGTGCACGATTCAATGCCGAGCCATTATACAGGTCTTTTTGTATCGTCAGGAAGAAGTCGCGCAAACCAATGGGTGTCATCTGCAGTTTCGTCATGGCATCCGTGGTGGAATGGTACTTCATATCGATGAGCGTGGGCAGTTTGTCCATGCCCAGTTCCTTGAAGCCATTGCGCACATACATATCTAATATAAAGTCGGCAAACTCCTGTTGCTGTTTGGTCACCTTCTTACGCAAGTCCTCACGTACCATCTGTGCTCTCCGTTCGCGCTCCATCGGTGTGGTGTTGTATGCCAAGAAAGCCAACACGTCCAACATGTCGCACTTCTCCATTTGCAGGAAGCGGCGCATGATTTCTAACTTATCCTCCTGAAATCCTGAACGTTCCAACAACTCCAACAACTGCTCACGTGTGTCTGGTTGACTCCAACGCTCACGCAAATCGTCCTCGCCATCCAAAAATTCGGGCAATGCGCCGAACAGCCTCTTCACATACTCTTCCAGCGTCAGCAACTCGTCGCCAAACTGTATGCGCTCTTCCCAATCAGTGTGCAGGGTCAGCGAACGCAACTTCGACAGTTTCACCACGACTTGTTTCTTTGGTTGTCCACCATTGCAGGTGCAAGGCAGATGTCCGCATACAGGGCAAGGCGTGGGAATCTTTGGAGGACACACACAGGGGGCTTGTCCACATTTGGGGCAGACACCTTTAGGCCTCTTGTTGCAAGTGCAGGGATAGTTGCCACATATCGGGCAGAAAGGGTCGCCATCCCATTCGGGGTCGTTGAAATTCGCCGAAGCCCCCACAAAATCATACAGCGTGAAGAAATACTTGCCCTCAAACAGACGGGTGCCACGACCTAAGATTTGCTTGAACTCCACCATGTTGTTCACAGGACGGAGCAGCACAATGTTTCTCACGTTTCTGGCATCCACACCCGTGGAGAGTTTCTGCGAAGTGGTCAGGATGGTGGGGCGCAACAGGTCATTGTTTTGGAAGAGTTTCAGTTGCTTCTCCCCCTTGTCGCCATCGTCAGCCGTCACCCGTTCGCAATAGTTGGAGTCAGGCACACATTTCCAGCGGTTAATCATCGCCGCAATCTGCAAGGCGTGGTTCTGAGTGGCACAAAACACCAGCGTCTTCTCGTTGGGGTCAATCCTGCCCAGCAATTCCTTCACACGGTGCTCATCACGCTCTTTCAGTTGAATGTCTCCCTTGTAGAAGTCGCTCTCCGTATAGACCTTCTTCTTGTCAATCTCACCCTCCACGTCATCGTTGGGATTATACTGATAGGTGTCGATGTTACTCGTTGCCACCTGCACACGGAAGGGCGTCAAGAAACCATCCTCAATGCCCTGTTTCAGTGAGTAGGTATAGACCGGACTGCCAAAATACTCATAGGTGTTGGCATTCACCTTGCGCCGGGGAGTGGCGGTCATGCCCAACTGCACGGCTGGTTCAAACCAGTTCATCAGTTCTCGCCACTCGCTCTCGTCGTTGGCACCTCCACGGTGACACTCGTCGATGATGATGAAGTCGAAGAAATCCCTCGGCCATTGCTGGTAGTAAGGTTCACCCCCTTCTTCCGCACTCCCCATCACCGTCTGGAAGATGGTGAAGTACAAGTGCCGTGCGGTGGGCAGTCGGTCGTTGTGCTTCTTGTCGTGAATCAGTTCGGGCGTCACACGCTCCATTGCATCTTCAGGGAACTGCTCAAAGTCGTTCTTCGCCTGATTTGCCAAGATGTTTCTGTCCGAGATGAAGAGGATGCGGGGCTTTTGTTCTTTGCCACGAATGTTCCAACCCGTTTCGTAGAGTTTCCAACAGATTTGGAAAGCCGTGTAGGTCTTTCCTGTGCCTGTCGCCATCGTGAGCAAGATACGTTTCTGCCCCTTAGCCACCGCACTCAGCACATTGTCGATGGCAATTTCCTGATAGTAGCGAGGTTCACGCCCGCCCCCACGATTCAGCGCACAGAGGTTGAACTTGTCTCGCCATTCGTTGCGCTCCGTGTAGGTCATCGCCCACAGTTCCTGCGGACTTGGAAACTTCGCCACAGGCCCCTCGGTGGAAGGGATGATGTAGTTCCCCTCGCAGTCTTTCACCCCCATGTCGATGCCCCAAATCTCATCGCCGTTAGTGGCGTATGCAAAGCGAATGTGCAGCAACTCCGCGTACTCTTTCGCCTGCGGAATGCCCACACTCACATCCTTCTCATCGCTCTTCGCCTCAATCACCGCCAACTTCCTCTTCTTGTATTCCAGCAGATAGTCAGCCTTCTTCGGGCGTCGGTTCTGAGGCAAGGAACTCACCTGCCCCGGTGCAATCTGGTAGGCACGTTGCTCCGTCAGTATCTCACTTTCGGGCACTTGCTCCCATCCCACACCATACAGGGCAGGGTCAATCTTCTTTCGTCGGGTTGCTGATTCGTCCATGTTTCTGTTCTTTTATTGTTTAATCATATCCACCACTTTCATAATAGCAGTCATGGTCATCCTCCGAGTCATATACCGCAGAGCCATGATCGTCAAACTTGTGACGCTCCTCGTCGTATGTATCCTCATCGTATAGATTTCCCGTCAGGAGTTGGATAATTCACTGATGAATAGTTATTCTTCTTAGCCATGTTTAATTCTGGTATTTATTACACACTTAGAACTTATTTTCGTAATACCCTTATATCAATTATTTACATCTTCCAATTGTGAATATCTTGGGCAAAATATTGTAAAAGTTCCTCATTCCCTTCTTCATTGTTAAAAATCGCTGCCAGATGAGAAGAGGCACGGGAGATTCCTACATACAGATGCCTTTTCATCAGTTCCTTATCTTCACCTTTTAATGCTTCATCCAAATCGAAAAAGATTGCCACCTCAAATTCCATTCCTTTCACCTCCGACAATTCGTAAACCTTTACGGCTTTGGTAGTATTGGTATCCTTTCCTGCTGAGACCTTTATTTCACCAAGTCCATCTTGTTCTGACAATTTCTTCACAAAGTTGTCCACGTTTCGGTCATTAGGAATGAAAATGGCTATAGATGGTATGGCCCTGTCATAAGCCAGATATACTTCACGCAATCGCTCCACAATCCATTCCATCTTTTCTTCTGCATCATCAGAAATAAACGCTAAAGGCTGTGGTTCTCCTTCCACTATTTCGTCATGGCTATCGTATGGAGGCATTTCGCCCCTTTCTGTATAATAGATGTCTTTAGCCATCTTAACCAATGTGGGAATCTGACGGTAAGACACTTTCAATTCGCATACTTCCAATTTAGGTAATACAGGCTTTAACGCTGACCATTCCTTGATACCATTCCTCAACAACCCCTGCATAATGTCTCCGCATAATGTGACAGCAGCATATTCATAGTGACGAAATGAATACATAAAATAGTAATCCATCACTGTATAATCTGTTGCTTCATCTACACCAATCACAGGCTTTTTGTTCTCCTCATACGCTCTAATATATTTGTTCCGTTTCACCATGCGATCATAGCGTTCCTTGGAACGTTTTCTGATGAAAATAGCCAAATTGTTGATAAAGCCAATCAGCAAGTCCTGCTCATCATAATGCAGATGTTTGTTATTATCTTTTTCTATCAGAGTTTTCAGCAATACAAGATTGTAATACGAAGTGTTTTCGTCTCCCAGAAGTTTCTTTCGATAAACTTTATATAGACGAGGTATCTGATTAATCAGATTGCTCTCCACACCCTTACAGAGAAAAGCATATCGTTTGGAAAAAAATTCCAATTCACCAATTTCTCGAAGATTGATATCAGCCATCAATGGTTCAATTTTCTCATAGACAAGTTTCTGGCGAGGCGAGAGTTTTTTCTTGGCATCAATCTTGCTGACTGCCAATCGTCGGAGCAGTCCTTTGAGGAAGTTGAAAAGGCGAGGTTCAAAATCCATCAACACAACTTCTTCTGCATTTTCCTCCTCATTACTTTCATCCATTTCATCCTCTTCAACATCTGTCATCTCTGCAATGCGTTCTTCCTCCCATTTTTTGAATATAGAATGTACTTCTGTCTTTGTCTGTTCATCTTTCAGTATCAAAGTCTGAACAGTCAACGCAGTACGTTTCACAAGTTCAGCCAATTTATTCTCTTTGGCATAAGCTCCCTTGGCTTCATGGTCTTGCAGAGAATTGAACAAGCGCATCAAAGCCTCAATGTCCTTCACTTTCTCTGCATGGAGACATATAGCTTTAATACCAAAAGAATCTTTGTGCCAACTATACTCACTGGTGTTCAAACGAGCGGCATTCAGCAAAATTTCCACGCTGTTCTTCACACAGAACTGCTCAAACTCTCTAATAGCAACTTCGGGATGAAGAATAAGTATCTTATCCGTAGATTGTTTGTAACTACGAAATGGACCATTAGTGTCCATATTGTATAGATGGTATGTGCTAAGCATACTCTGACGGAAATCACCAATTGTGACGATATTCTTTCCCTCGACAGCACTCAACCCTTCTGCATTCATGTTGTTCATCAAGAATCGTAGCAACAAAGGTGATGGCGAGAAGAAGAGCCATTTGTCTGCCAGATATTCAGTCAATTCATTAATCTGTCTTGACGTAAGCGGAGACTCATAATCATTCAGGGCATCTTTGTCCAACAGAAACTTCAAGCGTTGAATCATGGTGGTTGTCTTTCCTGTGCCTGGTCCACCTTCTATCACTAATGGAATTCCGTCATACAGATGCGAACGCTTGGCCTCTTCTTGTGAGGGGTCAAGAATGTGCTGAGAACGTAGCGACGACTCGTTTCTAATAAAATTTCGGAAAGTTATTGCCCGTAGTTTTGCTTGTTGATAGGAAGCCTCCAATTGAGCGATCTCCTCTGCTTTGTGTTTTTCCTCTTCCTCTTTCTTCAAACGCAATTCTTCTAAACGTTTTGCCTCTTCTTCCAATCTTTCACGTTCAGCCTCAGCCGCTTTCATGGCAGCTTCACGTGCGGCTTCTTCCTCTCGCTGCATTTGGAGTCTTTCTTGCTCCAATTGCTTCTTTTTCTTTTCCTCCTCTTCAAGGCTTTCTTTAAGGAATTGTTCGCTGATGAGCAAATCGGTTAATGTCTGATATTTGTATAGACCTTCATCACCATCAAATTGTATAGTAATCCCATTGGCTCCTCCTCCATGCTCAGGCGTGTAATTGGAGAAATTGAAGATGTCTAAATCGAAATGGGCACCTTTAGGACCCACATAATGGTGACGCCCTTTCACACCTGTAATGATGGCTCCTCCTACTTTCGTGTTCTTGCTAACAACAATTTCTCTGTCTTGCGATGTTTGAAAAGGTGTACTTTCAGCATTGGTCAGCCAAATAACATGGTCTCTTTGAGGATAGCGGTTGCTGATGATGGAACACAATGCACGAGCAACCCCTATTTGTGGAATGCTCAAACGAAATTCTTTGTCTCGACGATTTTGTATCGATTTGCCTATATCCAGCAATGATTCTTTGCCTTTAGGCGAAACTTTCTTGGTTGTCATCTGTTGTAAAAGATTGTACGCTTTTTTGATTCCTGATATTTCCATAGTTCTTTTATTCTAATACTTCTTTGTTAGAGGGCATCACACTCAGCGATGCACATTGTTTCGTCAGTATCTCACTTTCGGGCACTTGCTCCCATCCCACACCATACAGGGCAGGGGCAATCTTCTTTCGTCGGGTTGCTGATTCGTCCATTATTTTTCTTTTTCTTTGGTGATACAAAAATAAATGTATAACTTTGCAGGCAAATCAAAATCTTTTGAATACATGACAGCCATACAATTAAACGCGATGAATGTCGAACTTTGGCAAAGCATAGGAGCCATTGCTGACAGCGAGCCATTGATGAAACGTCTGACCAAGTACGCCAAGAAACTTGTCATGGAGAGGAAAGCATCCTCCACAGAGATAACCCGTGAGGAGTTCATGGCCAGCCTCGATAGAGGTGAAGAAGAATATCGGCAAGGCAAGACACACCGCATCAACACAAAAGCAGAATTGGCCCAGTTCCTTGACAGTCTTTGAGTCCTATGTATAAACTCGAATACACCGATGAAGCCAAGTTGCACATGCAGCAACTGAAGCATGACGAGCCAAAGGCTTACCAAAAAATGGTGAAGATGCTCACGGAACTGATGGAACACCCCAGAAGTGGCACAGGTCATCCAGAGCCACTCAAAGGTTCGCCTGAAGGACGCTGGAGTCGCCGCATCACCAAGAAACACCGTCTGGTTTATCGCATCTACGAAGATGCGGTGCTTGTACTTGTACTCAGAGCCTATGGCCATTATGGGGACAAATAATTCCATTTCTTTTTTATTCAAATACTTCTCTTAACATTGCTTGTTTGAGGGCATCACACCCGGCGATGGTCTTCTGCTGCAATTCCTCTAACTTGCGGATGTTGGAGGAAAGGGAGTCGAGGTGAGAGACGATGGAGTGCTGCTCGAGAAGGTCTTTCGGGTATTGGATTCCAATATTCATTATCTCTTTTCTGTTAATTGAAGCAAAACCAACCCCTTCTTTTCCTTTGATATAACTTTTCTTAGCCACAAGATAATAGAACAAATATTCTTTGTCGATTTCTTCTTTGGTTCGGATTGCAGCAAGTCCTCGGCCAATACATAATCTTTGAGTTGCAAAGTTCACATCACCAACAGGAGCACGAACAGACATAAGCAAGTCACCCTTTACAGCTATTTTGGTTTCAGTCGTAGTCCACATGGTTGGTTCTCCAATATATTTTAAAGAGAATTCTTTCTTTCCCTGATAAAAAGGAGTTCCTTGACCATCGGTATTATAATACTTTCCTTCAGGGGATTGCCCTGATATAACCTCGCAGACTTCTCCCAACTTTTTCTCTTCCCATCCCTCTTTTGGTTTCATACATTCTGCAAGTTCTGCTTGGAAGAGTTTGCGGGCTTCGTTGAGTTGCGTCAACAAAGATTGGGATTCCTCTTGAAGTTCAAGCAGGGAACTGACGATTTCGGCAGAGGTGCGTTCATCCACCTCTTCCACCTTGTTGGGGTTCTTCACACTCAGGTCGTAGTCGCCGCCCAAGGTGCTCACGTCGAGCGTCCACGAGTTTTCGCTGTCGGCTTTCGTCTTTTGCAGAGCGAGGAAGTCAGCGAGGTCATCTCCGTTGAGGGCATTCGTCTTGCCAAGATTGCGGCCAGGGTTCAGTTGGTAGTACCAAACTTTTTGGGTGGGAGTGCCCTTGTCGAAGAAGAGCACAACGGTCTTCACGCCAGCCCCCTGGAACACACCGCTGGGGAGGTCGAGGATGGTATGGAGGTTACATTGCTCCAACAGCAACTGACGGAGAGATGCCGCATCGCCGTTGGAGAGGAAGGTGTTCTTGATGACGATGCCAGCACGACCGCCCACCTTCAACATCTTGATAAAGTGCTGCATGAACATATAGGCTGTTTCGCTGGTGTTGATGTCGAAGTTCTGCTTCACCTCGCCTCGTTCGCTGCCACCAAAGGGAGGGTTGGCGAGAATCACGTTCTTGCGGTCTTTCTCCTGAATCTGCGAGAGGTTCTCTGCCAATGTGTTGCCACGTATGATGTTGGGTGCTCCCACACCGTGGAAAATCATGTTCATGGTGGCGATGATGTAAGGCAGCGGCTTCTTCTCCTTGCCGAAGAAAGTGTCTTCCTGTAAGGTCTTGTTATCGGCTGTGCTCTTCACCTTCTGGTTCATGTAGGTGAACGCCTCGCAGAGGAAGCCCGCTGACCCACAGGCAGGGTCGTACACCGTCTCACCTATCTGAGGGTCAACCACCTTGACGATGGTGCGGATGAGCGGACGGGGTGTGTAGTACTCGCCACCATTGCGTCCAGCATTGCCCATCTTGGCAATCTTCGATTCGTAGAGCACTGTCATTTCATGCTTGTCCTCGGCAGTCTGGAAGTGCAGTTGGTCGATGAGGTTGATGACCTCACGCAGGTTGTAGCCAGAGGTGATTTTGTTGCGGAGTTCGGCAAAAATCTCGCCAATCTTATACTCCAAAGTCTTGGCACTCGATGCCGTCTTCTGAAACTCACGCAAGGTGGGGAAAAGTTTGCTATCCACAAACCGTGTCAAGTCAGGTCCCGTCATGGCATTCACCGTGTCGGGTGTGCCGTCCGCCTTCTTGGGAGCAGCCCATTGGCTCCAACGCATATAGCCCGTGATGATGGGTTTGTAGGTCTTGCCACTGATCTGGGCATTCATCTCCTGCTCACGCTCCAAATCATCCAAGTACTTCAAAAAAAGCAGCCAAGAAGTCTGCTCGATGTAATCCAATTCGGTGCTGCATCCTGCCTCGTTGCGCAGGATGTTGTCAATAGCATTAAAGGTCTGTTCGTATTGCATACAAATGGCTTTAGGGGCAATCAGACTATATCTTCAGGGTGGATACAGGTATGCTCACAAAGAGACCTCAAGATACAAAAGAAGCGCGAAACATAACTCTTCTCTTGAATCGTGAGGTCCTCGCATTACCTGTAGTATTTAAGATATAAGTCATGCCCGCGCCAAAGCACGGGCATCGGCTGACTTATTCAAATACTACAATCGTTGAAAGTTGCGAGGTTTCACGATTCTCTGAATAAATAGCTGATGCTATTAAATTGTTAATATGTCCATACCAGCACCTCCACTGAGGCTCCACCCTGCCCTATGCAGGCGTCACGAAATGACGATTTGCCAGTACTCATTTGCAAATTAAGCACATTTTCTCTTATCGTCCAAACATTTCTGAATCTTTTTCATAAAAACTTGCAACAGCAAAAAAAAAAAGCGTAAACAAATCTCTTTGTTCACGCTTTTATTGTATGGCTTTATGAGGGCATGTTTGGCATAACATCTATTATCCTACCCCATACACTCCACCACCTTTTCCTCCTGTTTTTCCTGCTTCCCCACAAAAAGGAATACGACAGCGAATACATAGACGAGGAAGGCGGTGCAGAGGGAGATTTCCTGCATGCCCATACCTGCAAATACCCAGAAGAGGATGAACGCTACCACTAATGCGCCAAGCGCTGTTTCGATGATGATTTTTCTGATTGTTCCCATCACTTTGTTCGTTTTTGATTGTTAGTTTTTTTGATTGACTATGCAAAGTTAGGGGAATGTTGTTCCAAACTGCGGTACAGGATTGACGTTTTCTAAAAAAACTGTGAATATCCGAGATTTGATTACATCTAAAGGTAAAGGTTCTGTGAGAAATTCGTTATCATTTAGCACAGCTCTGATTGGCTCACACGGAAAACACGGAAATTCACAAAGGATATTATCGGATAAAATTGTTAAGTAACCACACAAAATTATCTTATACAATGAGATTTTTTCAACAAAGATGGTAAAGATGAAATATAAACTATTTTTGTTTACCTACTTAATAGAATCGACGGTGTGCGCAGGAAATTTAACAATTTAACAAATTAACATCCCTCACTGTCGCCATTAAGTCTTGCCCACAAACGAACATAAGTGTTGCTAACAAACGAACATGAGTCTTGCCCACAAACGAGTTGCAAATATTGACGGTAAACTTTGCAGCGAAATAAGAAAATCACATTTCAGTTTGGAGGGTTCGGGAAAGTTTCGTACTTTTGCAACGACTTTTACTACAAACCGTTATGGGCAACTAATCAAAAAAATGACAGTACAAATGAAGAAATTGACTTTTATGGTAACGACGGGGCTGCTGATGCTGGCTCTTGTGACAACTGGATGTGGAACCAAGAATGCACCAAGTGCTGTGGGTGAAACGGCTGACAGCACGGCCGTGGAGGCTGAGGCTATGGATGAATCTGCCTACGACCTCGAGGCGATTGCCAAAGCCATTGAGGGATGCGAGGACCTAACGTCTTTCCGCTCCGGCTTGGCTGGTGTAGAGAAAGATGGCAAGGTGGGCTACATCGACAAGAAGGGCAACGTGGTGGTTCCGTTTGAATATAGGTCACCCACACAGGTGTTCTGCGAGGATGTGGTCGCTGTGTTCAAGGGTGATGATGTCATCTACATGGATCCGAAGGGCAAGGAACTGTTCCGCACGAAGAGTTTCGGACGTTTCTATGATGGGCTGTGCAGCAACCGCGAGGATGTGGGTCCTAACAAGGCCGGAAAGATTGGCTTCATCGACAAGACAGGCAAGGTGGTGATTCCGTTTGCGTATGAATATACGGGTGATTTCAGCGATGGCATGTGCTGGGTGACGAAGGAGGATGGGAGGATTGGCTTCATCGACATGACGGGCGAACTGGTGGTGCCTTGCCAGTATGGATGGCCCGCTGAACGCCAACCGACGGATTTCCATGAAGGTCTGTGCGCCGTGATTGTGGACGAAGAGCATGAGTGGTTCGGATTCATCGACAAGACAGGCAAGCGCGCTTTCCCTGGTGTGTATTCTGGCGAGGCGAACTTCTCTGAAGGCCTGGCAATGGTCAGGGAGATTTTGGGCGATGACGAATGGCGCTCGGGCTACATCGACAAGACGGGCAAGATCGTCATCGAGATGGATGATGATCGCTGGGGCGGAGAGTTCCACGACGGCATTGCGAAGGTGGTTGCTCCCAATCGCACTTACTTCATCGACAAGACGGGCAAGGAGGTGTTTGAACTGGACGAGAAGTACAAGAACGCTGAATACTACAGCGAGGGTACATGGCTCGTGAATGACGGTGAACACCACATGGGCTTCATCGACAACACGGGCAAAACCATCGTTCCTTGCAAGTATTATGCCTACACGCCTTTCTCAGAGGGTCTGGCGATGGTGCAGGATAAGCAGAACGGCAGATATGGATTTGTGGATAAGGAGGGAAAGAGCACGTTTGAGTATTAGACTCAAAGTGAAAAGTGAAAAGTGAAAAATCTAAGTTACCTTTGCAAACAGGACACCAACATCCCGGATGGCAGGTAACTTAGATTTTTCACTTTTCACTCTTCACTTTTCACTTAAATTCTCACTTCCCCTCAAACTCTTTCAGCCGCTTCACATAATAAGCACGGAGGTCTTCCCACTTGTAGTAGGGATATTGGTCTGTAGGAACGGGAAGGGTGGCTTCCTTCTCATTGAGCAGGGCTTTGACGAGGATGTCGCCCTGACCTTTCTTGGGACGGTAGAAGACGAGTTGGATGTTGCAAGCCATGGGATAGATGCGGTAGTTGACCCAGTAGTCTTCAAGGTGGTCGAGGTCTTGCACTTGACGTCCGCAACTATCGAGTTCCAGCAGGCAGGCGAGGGGCATGACGCACACTTCGTGTCCGAAACGGAGAGTGGCTCCGTTCTTGAAGGTCTTGCTTGCCATGACGGTGTCGGTGGTCTCGATGATGTTGTGCAAGAGGTCTGCTTGGTTGAACTGCATGATGCCACCAGTCTGTGGGGCTGCCCCATAACCGAGATACCAGTCGATATTGACGATTTTCCAGAGATCGTAGCACTCTTCGGGGGTGAAGAGGTTCCACATGTCTTCACCATTGCCATGACTCTGCATGTTGGTGATGACATTGAAAACGGCACGCATGAAGGAACGAGGACGGAAATCCTCATCATTCCAATAGGACTCGTCGTTGAAGAGGGCACGGCAGAAACGGTCGGGATGGGTGTATTTCTTCTTATACTCATCAACGATGCTGCCACGGTCGCGGCCGGCATCTCTAAGACGCTGACTGAAATTGTGGTTGAGGTAGTACTGATAGGATTCACTCACGTCGTTGTGCATCTTCATCTTGGGATTGAAAGCGGTGAGTTCCTCACACTCGGCTGTCATGCTGAGGATGCAACGGATGACCACGGTGCTGCGGGCATCGACTTCGGCATCCTTACCACTGAAAATCTCGGGGAAGTTTTCGGTCATGCGACGACCAATGCCATGATGCTGCTGCTCACCGATGTCGGAGAGTTCGCCAAGACGACCTTTGGTGGTAGGAATGAAGCGTTCGAGTTTCGCCAGTGCTTCCTTGCCGAGGGGTGTGAGTTTTCCCAGTTCGTTGGCACGACGGAACACACGTATGACGCTGGTGTAGTCGTTCTCATTGATCAACCAACGGGAACCATGACGCCCATAGTGAGACATGTAGAAGGGTTCGTAACCTTTGGGGGCTTTTGTCAGGGCTTTTGTAGGTGCCTGATAAGCCATGTAGTTGGAGCCTGACTTAAGAATGTCGGCATAGATTTCCTCCTTGGCTGTCTGCGCAAAAGAAGTCAGCAGTGAACAACTAAAAACTAAAAGTGTGAATGTCTTTTTCTTCATATTGGTTATGGATTAATGTATGTTTCTTTATTATTTCAACCACGGATTACACGGATTTCTCGGATTTTTTGCTGATGAGCAAGCTATTACAAAGATAGTTTCTCATCGAACTAAAAATTCTGTCTGATTTCACAGATTTAAAGCCACACAGGGCTTTGGGAAAATCCATTCAATCTGCTTAATCTGTAGTTTTCTACATATCTGAAGTTAAGTTTGTGTTTCATTGTTCCAACTCATCAGTCGTATGAGGCGAAGTTGGCGTTGCGCCCAAGGTCGTGATAAGCGTTCTGCAAAAGCGAAGGCGTGATTTCGAAATCACGGTTGATGGGACGGTCTTCATCCTTGAGGGAATGGGAGAACATCCAATCGTAGGTCTGATAGCAGTAGAAGAGGCGTGCCAGACGACCATGATTGATGCCAGGCATACGAGTATAGATGAGACGTGACTCGTCGCCTGTCTTCTTGATGGCCTCCACCACCCTATCGGATGCGGAAACGGGTACGGCGGTGTCGGCAGTGCCATGCACAATCCACATAGGGATGCGAGAGAGTCCGCTGAGGTCTTTCACGGTGGCTCCACCACACATGGCCATGCCTGCGGCAATGCGGTCGGGATAGGTGGCACACATGTCGAGGGTGCCATAACCGCCAAGGCTCATGCCGTAGCAGTAGATGCGCGAACTGTCGATGTGGAAATTGGCTTCCGCCCACTCGATGAGTTTCATGATTTTCTGCGGATTCCACGAGCCACCAGGGTTTTGGGGTGCCAGCACATAGCAGTCGATGGCGCGTCCACGCTTGAGGGCTTCCATCGGACCGTATTTCTTCACCTTGTTCAAGTCTGTGCCACAAAGGCTGGCGCCATGCAGGAAAATGAGCAGGGGACGATGCACGCCATCGCTCTCATCCTCGTCGGGACGGTAAAACCAGAAGTTGTAACTGCCTGCCACAGTGTTGCGGTAGGCTTTGCTGGTGTCTTGTGCATGACTGACCATGCTACACAGAAAAAGTATGGATATGAGGATATATCGAAACATATATATGATTTTTAAATGAGAAAGATATGCAAAGGTACGGATTTTTTCTCTACCTTTGCACATCGTTTCCATTAAAAAAAGAAAAAAATGAGACTCAAGCAGTTACTCTTTATCTATTCTGTCCTTTTGCCTCTGTTGGCGCAGGCACAATTGGTGCGTCCCAAGATTGGCGAAACGGCTCAATCCGCTGATGGGCGCATCAGCATAGAACTCATCGGCAAGAAGCAGTTTTATGCTCCTGGCGACAAGACGACGGTTGACCCCGACATCAATTCGCCGAAGTCGGTGAATGTGCATCCTAACGGCAAGAAGTTCTACGTGAACTCGTTGGAGGGTGCCACGACGGTGGTGTATGACTTTCAGACTTTCAAGAAGTTGGCTGTCATCAAGCATCAGTTTGACCACACAAAGGATGCCCATTTGTGGAGTAAACCTTCGGGGCTCTACCCTTTCACTCACTATCAGAACAACCACCTGAACACTTTCTACGGCAAACCAGTGGAGAGCACCTTCACACATGGCGGAAGGTATCTGTGGGTACCCTACTACCGACGTTCGTATGACATCAACGCACAAGACCCTTCGGCAGTTGCCATCATCGACACGCAGACGGACAAGATTATCCGACTGATGGAAACAGGTCCACTGCCCAAGATGATTGCCACTTCTCCTGACGGCAAGTATGTGGCTATCTCACATTGGGGCAACAACACGGTGGGCATCATCGACATCAGCAGCACCGACCCGAAGCAGTGGAAGCATAAGGCTTGCCACATTGTGGATTATCAACTGAAACTCAATTATAGCCTCAGCCATTCGGTGAACCGTGATGCAGGCAGCGGTTATGCCTTGCGTGGCACGGTGTTCACCCCCGACAACCACTACCTGCTGGTGGGCTGCATGGGTGGTGGCGGCGGCATTGCCGTGATTGACCTGCAGAAGTCGGAGTATCTGGGACGTTTGCAGGGCATGATGGCGAATGTGCGGCACCTCGTACTGAAAAACGGCTATCTGTATCTGAGCATCAACGGTGCTGGCTATGTGCAGAAGATTGCGCTGAAGACAGTGCTGGATGCCATTCCGAAGATGCAGAACAAACGAGGCACGGTGACTGGATGGCAGAACTGCAAGGTGGGAGCAGGTGCCCGCACCATTGAACTGTCGCCTTCTGGCAAGTATATCTTTGCTGCCTGCAACAATGCCAGTTCCCTCTATGTGGTGGATGCACAAGAGATGAAGGTGCTCACGAGCATTCCAGCCGACAGTTACCCTGTGGGACTGGACGTGTCGAAGGATGGCAAATATGTGTTCACCACCGCTCAGGGACATTCTGGCAAGGGAGGCGGCAACGCTGTGGACATTTTCAAAGTAACATATAAGTAAAATTGAAAAATTGAAGGGGTGAAGAATTGAAGAACTTGCCGCATGGTCAATTATGCAATATGAATTATGAATTATAAAAGTTTTATCCTTGTGTTGGCTTTCTCTTGGGGAGGACTGGCCATTCAGGCACAAACAGTAGGACATCCACCTATCGGCACAAAAGCATACAATGCCGACAGCACTTTCTGCATTGAGTTGATTGCGAAGAAGCAGTACTTTGACCCTTCGGACACGAAGACCGCTGACAAGGACATCAACTCGCCAAAGTCGGTGAATATGCACCCCAACGGGCAAAAGTACTATGTCAATTCGCTGGAAGGTGCCACCACTGTGGTGTATGACTTCAAGACAAACCAAAAACTGAAGGTCATCCGCCATGAGTTCACGGAGGCAGATACTGCCCTACTCTGCGGGGCAAAACCGTTCTACAAGTTCACACACTATCTGCCCGATGCCAAGCATCCTGTATCTGCATTCGGAGGTTGGGGGGCTTTTTACGGCAAGCCTGTTGAGAGTTGTTTCTCGCACGGAGGAAGGTACTTGTGGATACCTTATTATCGAAGGGACTACGACATCAATGCACAAGACCCTTCGGCTGTCGCCATCATCGACACGGAGACAGACTCTATCATCCGACTGATGGACACGGGGCCACTGCCCAAGATGGTTGCCATATCGCCTGACGGCAAACTGCTCGCCATCACTCATTGGGGCGACAACACGGTGGGCATCATTGACATCAGCAGTCCTGACCCGAAGCAGTGGAGACATGAGGCTTGCCACGTGGTGGACTACCGGCTACCACTCAATTTCAGCCTGACAAAGCAAATAGATCGTGACAATGAAAGCGGCTACTGTCTGCGAGGAACTGCCTTCACCCCCGACAACCACTACCTGCTCGTGGGTTGCATGGGAGGCACCAACGGAGGTGGCATTGCCGTGGTTGATCTTCAGGAGAAACAATATCTGGGACGTGTGTTGGGCAACATCTATAACTTGCGCCATCTCATCATCCGCAATGGGTATCTCTATCTAAGCATCAACCGCGATGGCTACATCCAGCGCATGCCCCTTGACCAGTTCCTCGCTGCCGTCCCTGCCCTCAGGGCTTCTGCCAAGAAAACCACCACCCTCTCGGGATGGGAGAATTGCCAAGTAGGCACAGGGGCACGAACCATTGAGATGTCGCCTGATGGCCGTTACATCTATGCCGCCTGTAATACCAGCAGCACCCTTTATGTTGTGGATGTCAACACCTATCAAGTGGCTACCCACATGAAAGCGGACAGTTATCCTGTGGGACTGGAGGTGTCACACGATGGACGCTATGTGTTCACCACTTCGCAGGGGCGCAGCAATGGCGGCGGCAACTGCGTGGACATCTTCGAGGTGACCACCTGTAAATAAGGGTTTCGCATTCGTGAAATCATAGAACGGATTCATAAATATTGGAACGGATTCATAAATATTGGAACGGATTCATAAAAGAAGTGGGACGCACCAACAAGGTACGCCCCACTTTTCTTTTAGGCTTCGTCTTAATCAGATACTCTGCTCGCAATTCCACACGAAAGCACGAAGCCCGAGCATGGGATTGTCGTCATCATAACGCTTGAGACGCTTGAGCAGAGGCTCCACCTGCTTATCCTCAACCACAGCAATGATGGCACTGTTCATAGAGGGCCACGCATGAGTACCCAAATGAGGTTCACCTCCTTTGGTACCACGGCCACCCGCCTGTTCAAGGATGGTGTAGCCACGCACGTTGCTATCATTCAAGGCATCCATCACATTGTCCTGATGTGCCTGATCGTATACAATAAATACTGTCTTCATAATTATATCTACAGTTTTTTATCATTCCTCATTGGGACGGAAATTGTTGATAGCGCGCTGAGCATTTTGCTCTATCACACTGACTCGAGTGGTGGAAAGCATCTCTTCTGCCTTGTGCTCACGCCAATAAGCATCGAGTTCGCGCTTCTCCTTGAGTTTGCGACGCTGACGCTTCACACCGACAGAACCGAAGATGCAGAACATGGAAGGCACGTAAATAAGGGTGAGAATGGTGGACACTGTCAAACCGCCAATCACTGATACACCAAGAGGGCGCCACATCTCCGCACCGACACCATGGCTGACAGCCATAGGCACCATACCAAGAATGGTGGTCAAGGAAGTCATAAGGATTGGGCGCAGACGGGAACGTGCCGCCATGACAGCAGAACGGATAAGACCGAGACCCCGTTCACGAAGAAGTTGAGTGTAATCGATGAGCACGATACCATTCTTCACCACGATACCAATCAGCATGATACCTCCCATCATTGACATGATGTTAAGATTAGTATTTGTAATGAGAAGTGACAAGATGATGCCAGAGAAAGCGAATGGCACGGAAAGGATGATAATGAAGGGGTATGTGAGGGACTCAAACTGAGCGGCAATGACAATAAACACCAAGATGATGATGAGCATACCAAGTGTACCAAGGTCACGGTTTGAGTCTTGCTGATCTTCATAAGAGCCTGCTACCTGAACAGTCACACCAGCAGGGATATCAATGTCTTCGTAGAAAGATTCACCAAGTTCCACACCATCGGAGAGAGCATAACCATCTGCCAGCACAGCATTGACTGTGACAATGCGTTGACGGTCTTTACGTTCGATGGTGGGTGGTATGGCACTCTCTTTCACCGTGGCAATGTCACGAATGCGGATGTTGTGCCCTTGTGCATCGGGGATGATCATGTTTTCGATATCTTCAATAGAGACACGTGCCGTGGGTTCGTAACGCACCTTGATGCCGTATTCTTCACCATCCTCACGGTAGAAACTCTGCTGAGCACCATAAATAAGAGCACGAACAGCAGCAGCGGCTGTGGATAGTCCTATGCCTTGCTGAGCAAGTTTGTCACGGTCGAAATCCACAACAATTTCCGGTTGGAAGTCAGAACGCGAGATGTTGACCTGAGTGACCATCTCACTGCTACGGAATTTTTCCGCCATCCGTTCAGCCACGTCACGTGTAGCATTCAAATCGTAACCATACACCTCAAAAGTGGCAGTAGATTGTCCACCCATACCTCGTCCTCCTTGGTTACCACCGAGGTTCACCTGGTATTTCGCCAACTCTGGGATGAGTTTGAGGTCGGCACGCATCTCATCACAAATAGTGGCAAGACCTTTCTCACGTTTGTTGGATGGCACCATCATGATATTGTATGAAATGATGTGCGCACCATTATCAGAAAGTGATGCAAAAGTGTTATCATCACCTGCCTGTCCCACCGTAAAGTTGCAGGATTGAATATCAGCCCCATACCGCTGCTGCCATTTCTGCACAAGGCTCTTGGCCAATGCTTCCGACTTTTCCACACGGGTGCCAATAGGCAACTGAAGGGAAATACCGATACGACCATTATCGTTGGCTGGGAAGAACTCGCTCTTGATGCCTACAATAACAGCAAGACCGACACTCATCACCAAAAGAAGCACACAACTTGTCACAATCGTCCAACGGTGACGAACTGCCCAGTTGATACGCTTTTCATACCATAAGTCAAGTCTGTCGAGCATTTGGCTGATAGGACCATAGAGAGCCTTGAATATTTTACCTTGTTTCTTCTGGAGACGCAGCATCTGAGAACAGAGCATCGGGGTGAAGGAAAGGGCTGATGTTGTGGAAATGGTCATGATGACACACATCATCCATCCCAACTGCTTGAAGAGCACACCCGACATGCCTGTCACCATCGTCAACGGGAAGAACACCGCAATCATCGTGAGTGTGGAAGCAATCACCGAAATTGCCACCTCATTCGTGGCATGGATGGCGGCTTGCTTGGGGTCAGACCCTCGTTCGATGTGGGTAGTTACATTCTCCAACACCACAATCGCATCATCGACGACATTACCGATAGCAATAGAAAGACACGAAAGGGATATCATATTGAACGATCCTCCCGTCGCATACAAATAAATGAACGACGCAATCAATGACATCGGGATAGTGATGACGATAATGGTTGTCGCGCGCCATCTACCCAAGAAGATGAACACCACAAGCGCCACGAATATCATGGCAAACGTAAGAGTCTCCTCAAGAGAACCGATGGTGTTCAGAATATTGTCAGACGTATCGATGATGATACCGAGTTTCACATCGGAAGGGAGGTTCTTCTGCAAAGTAGGAAGCACTTCCTTCACCTTGTTGGAGATGTCCACCGAATTGGCTCCACTCTGCTTCTGCACAATAATCATTGCACCTTGCACACCATTGGTGAAGGTCTTCTGCGAACGTTCCTCCACATTGTCAACCACACGTGCCACATCACGTAGATAGACGTTTACCCCATTGTGAGAACCCACCACCACATTAAGCATCTCCTGAGGATCATTGAATTCACCCTCTACACGCACGGTGAATGTCTGAGTACCAACATCCACTGTACCATTCGTCACATTACGGTTTTCAGCAGAGATGGCACTTGCCACTTGAGTAGGGCTCAAGTGATATGCCTCCATCTTCTGCGGATTCATATAGATATTTATCTCGCGTTGAGGAGCGCCCGAAATGCTCACCGTTCCCACTCCGTCAATGCGCGCCAACGGGTTTGCCACATTGTCATCAAGTATCTTGTAGAGTGCTTGCTGAGATTCTTCTGCCTGAACAGACAGCAGCAGGATTGGAATCATGTCGGTGGAGAACTTGAACAAGATAGGTGTCTGTACCTCTTCGGGCAATGAATTTGACACCATGTCCAATTTGTCTCGCACATCGTTGGTCAACACGTCAATATCGTGACCATATTCAAATTCCAGTGTTATCACCGACACACCTTCACGGCTATTGCTCGTCACATGCTTGAGGTGCTCCACCGAGTTAAGCACATTTTCCAACGGACGTGTCACATTGTTTTCAATATCTTCTGCACTGGCACCTGTGTAGTACGTCATCACCATGATGGTGTTCGTATCAATATCCGGATAAAGGTCTATAGGCAATTTGATTGCCGAAAAGAGACCCAAAATCATCACTGCCAAGAAGCAGAGACTTGTCATAATCGGTCGTTTGACCGCACCTTCGTATAGACTCATAATAAGACCCCTCCCCCGCCTCCCCTACAGGGGAGGAGTAGAATGTTTTGTGGGGGAGATATTCTACTTATTTTATATTGATATTGAAGTAACCACCCTCCCCCTGCAGGGGGAGTGAGGAGGGGGTCTGCTACTTCACTACTTCCACTTCCTTGCCATTCGCCAAGCGGCTCTGACCAGCAATCACCACGTCGTCGCCAGGATTCACACCGCTGAGGATTTCATACTTCTCACCGATATGCTTACCTAACTCAACTTTGTTATAAGACACTTTTCCGCCCTTATATACATATACATAACGGTCGCCTGCACCAATCTGCTTCACCAATGCCTCATCAGGTACCAACACATGGTTCTTGTCGCCGAAGTTCACTGTGGCACGTGCAAACATGCCAGGACGAACCTTCTGCTCAGAGTTGTTGATGGTCACCTCCACAGGGAATGTATGGGTAGCCTGGTCAACCGACGGATACACAATGGTCACCTTGCCATAGAAAGTCTCTCCATCGTAGGCATCCAACTGAATATCCACGGGCATGCCCTTAACCACTTGTTTATAATAAACCTCCGAGATGTTCACCATCACTTTCACTGAATTTGTCTGCTCAACCGTCAGCACAGGCTGACCATTGCTATACATATCGCCATCATCATAATTGCGGGCTGTCACCACACCACTGATAGGTGACACCAGTTGCGTGTTCTGCATCAACTGCCTCAACTGTGTGGAGAGTACATCCAACTGCATCTTCGCATTGTCATACTCAGCCTTGCTGGCTCCACCCACTTGATAGAGTTGGGAGGTGCGGTTGAACTCTATTTTCTGGTTTTCCACTTGCAACTTCAGTTGCTGCAAATTGCTGGCGTCCAACTGCACAAGCACCTGTCCCTTACGTACATTATCACCCACATCCACATAAATCTTCTCAATACGGTAAGGAGTGTTGGGCGCGATGTTGTTCTTCACGTCGCTTTCCACCGTAGCGGTGTAGGTCTCTGTCTGCGGGATGTCCTCGCTCGTCACCTTTGTGATTTTCACCTGTGGTTTGGTTTGCTGGGCTGCACCAGCCTTGTCTTCGTTCTTGCAAGCAATAGCCAAGATGGCAAGAGCGGCAAACGATAAAGTCTTTACGTATTTCATATTTCCTGTTTATTTCAAATAGTTTTCCCGACCCAGCGTGTAATCCAAATCGGCCTTGTTCTTCAAATAATCATAGATGCTCTGCACATAGGTCAGTTCAGCCTGTGTTTGTGCGGTCTCGCTCTGGTTCAGTTCGAGGATAGTGCCACGTCCCACTTCATAGCGTTTGCCAGCAATCATCACGGCCTTCTCGGCTTGCTTCACAGCCTCGGCATTGCTTGTCACCTGTGCCATCGAACTTGCCATGTTCTGCTTGTAACTCTCAGCAGCCAATGACAACTGACGGCGCGCATTGAGGCGGCTGTCTTCCAACTGTGCAATCTGCAACTTGTTGCTCTTCAGTTTTGTCCAGTTGCTTGCATGAAAAATGGGGATGCTCACCGCAATCGAAAGGGTCGAACTGGGTGAGAAGTGATAGTTGAACACGTTCCAGTTATTGTTGGCATAACTTTGATACTGACCCGTCAACTGCAATGCCACGGTAGGCATGAAACCTGTGCGAATCAATTTCTGACTACGCTCCAACAACGTCATATTGTAGTTCAGTTGACGAATGGAAGAGTTGTTGTCCAACTCTGAATCCAAAGTTTCCGCATCCGCCAATCTCAACCAACTCTCGTAAGCCTTCAGTGAGTCATCGATAGCAATGTCCACATCTGCCGTCACACCCATCAGCACCTTCAGTTGCAGGAGTGCTAACGTCTTACCCGTCTGGGCACTCACCATCGAGGCATTCATGTTACGTGCCTGCACCTCTGCACTGATTTTGTCATACTCGCTCACTCTGCCCACCTTGTACTTCTCGTTCACGATGTCAAAGTTCTCCTTTGCCACACCGTAACTGCGTTTCATCACTTCATAACTGTCGCTCGACAAGAGTGCGCCATAATATGCCTTCGTCACTTGGTTGATGAGGTCGAGACGACTGCCGCGCGCTTTCTCCTGAGCCAACAGGATGTCCTCCTTGGTCAGTTTCATGTTCTGATACACAGCAGGGGCAAACACAGGCAAACTCAGCGTGACATTGCCCACTGCAGTCAGTGTACCATCCACACCCATCTTGAACTTACCCATTCCTGTCACCATTTCAGCCACAAGAATGTTATCCGTTAACGACAATGTAGCATCTACTGTAGGCAACAGACTCTGCCATGCCTCCGTGTCCGCAATCTTTTTCAATTCGATTTCCTTATCGGCTACATGAATGGTGGGATTCTCTGCCAACGCAACCTCTATCGCTTTCGCCAGCGTAAGGTTCATCGTTCCAACCGAACTGCCATTCACTTCCTGAGCCTTCATGCCCAATGCACATGCCATCAGCATTCCGAGACTCAGCAAAACCTTTCTGCCTTTCATTTTCACAGACATTTACCTTATTAAATATAATACTTAAAAAAACGGTGCAAAATTACACATAAATCCGTTTCTCACAATAAAATATATCACATATTTAATAAAAAATAACAACTATTTGGCCAAAATGAACATCTGAACCCACTTTTAGACCTCTTTTTCATTTACCAACGGCTTCCCTACGTCGGCACGGTGCGCTTGGCATTTCGCACACCCAGCGCATAATATTTCGTTCTTACAGCGTGAAATATTTCACGCTGTAAGAACGACAACAGAGGATGTTTCATCCTAAATGAAGCATTCCACCACCCCCACAAAGAACTCTCAACTTTATAGTTTCCCGTATAGGCTAAAAGCATCTTTTTAACAAAAAAGTGCTAAAAAAGGGGCTGTGTCCGAACACAGATGTTAAGAAACATGTTTTTTTGTTTGTGAAGAGGGGCGAAAGTCCGTACCTTTGCAACATCCTAAAAACAATCTTTTTACCTTAAAAAAAATTAATACTTATTGAGAACAGAAAAGCGATAGTCGTGAGATTAGCGCTTTTTCGCTTTTTAAATAGATACATTATATTTTCAACATAAGCATTATGGAAGTAATACAAAGTTTTACCATCGACCACACCCATCTGAAGCCGGGCATTTATGTCTCACGCGAAGATAAAGGGTTTACGACGTTCGACCTACGCATCACAGAGCCTAACCAAGAGCCTGCTGTGGCACCTGCTGCCATACACAGTCTGGAACACCTGATGGCGACTTGGTTCCGCAATTCGGAAGTGAAGGAGGATGTGGTGTATGTAGGTCCGATGGGCTGCCTCACGGGCATGTATATCATCATGACAGGAACCTACTCAGTAGAGGACATGAGACGTCTGACCATCGAATGTCTCGAATGGGTTCTCACACAAGACAAGGTGCCTGCCACGGAACCTCAAACTTGCGGCAACTATCTGCTACACGACCTGCCAATGTGCAAGTGGGAAAGTGCCCGCTATCTGAACCGACTGAAAAACGATTTCCACAGCGAGTACACCAAACTACAGATTACCCTCGAAGACGGGAAGGTCTTTGCCGATGCATAAAAAACTGAGGCTGAAAAGTCAGAAGTTTGGGGAGTCAGACAAGAAAAAGAAGAAAAAACGCTACTTATACGATGAAAAGTCGTAACTTTGCACCCAATTATAAATAAGGTACATGAAGAAGCAACTTAACATCGTGTTTCTGATAGCGGGCAGTGAACCGCTGGGCAGTGCGGGCATGCAGGCTGACATCAAGGCGATTACGGCTTGTGGTGGCTATGCGGCTTGTGCGCTGACGGGCATTGTGGATGAAGACACCCGAAAGGTGAAGAGTGTGACCCCACTGCCAGCAGAACTGGTGGTGAGCCAAGCGGAGTCGTTTCTGGGCGATGTGGGTGCCCAATGCATCAAGACAGGGGTGCTGCCCACGGCTGAAATCATCGACGGGGTGGCAGAGTTGCTGAAACGGTACCCGAACGTGAAGAAGGTGATTGACCCTGTAATTGTGGACAGCAATGGTGTACAACTGGTGAGCAATGAGAGTATCGATGCCTACAAAGAAAAACTTTTCCCGATAGCAACGCTCATCACACCGAATTTCCGTGAGGCGGAGGTGTTGCTGAAACGGAAAATCACAAACATCAGTGAGGACATCAAAGAACTGGGACAATGGGGTAACAGCGTCATTGTGAAGAGCATGGAGAGCCAAGTGATGGCGGGACGTGGTATGCCTGCACAAGACATGCTGTCGGACTTCCTCTACAATGCTGAAACTGGCGAAGTGAGGGAATTTCGGAAACGCCGCATCGCCACGCATAACGTGAACGGCACAGGTGATTCGTTCTCTTCCGCCATCGCCACCTATTTGGCGAAGGGATACAGCCTGAATGAAGCAGTGGAGAAAGGTGAAGAGTTTATCGGCAAGGCGATTGCGCTGGGTGCCGAGTATGAGTTCGGACATGGTTATGGCCCTGTACACCCATGTTTCATGGAAGATAAGGTGCTGCACGAAAGAATTTATAACTAAATAGAATAAGATGAAACTGAAAATTGCTGTACTGGCCGGTGACGGTATCGGACCAGAGATTATGGAGCAAGGCGTGGCTGTGTGCAACGCCGTTGCCGAGAAGTTTGGACACGAAGTGAGTTACAAGGAGGCTATCTGTGGCGCACACGCCATTGACGAGGTGGGCGACCCTTTCCCTGAAGAAACCTTCCAGACCTGCATGGATGCTGATGCTGTGTTGTTTGCATCGGTGGGTGACCCCAAATTTGACAACAACCCGAACGCAAAGGTGCGCCCCGAACAGGGACTGCTGGCAATGAGAAAGAAGTTGGGCTTGTTTGCCAATGTACGTCCTGTGACGACGTTTGACTGCCTCGTACACAAGTCTCCGTTGAAGGATGAGTTGGTGCGTGGCGCTGACTTCATCTGCATCCGCGAGTTGACTGGCGGCATGTACTTTGGCGAGAAGAAGGAGGGCAACGACTATGCTTACGACACAAACGCATACAGCCGTGCAGAGGTGGAGCGCATCTTGAAAGTGGCTTACCAGTATGCCCGCCAGCGCAGAAAGCACCTGACCGTGGTGGATAAGGCAAACGTGTTGGCATCGAGCCGCCTGTGGCGCGCTGTGGCTCAAGAAATGGCGCCACAGTATCCCGATGTGACCACCGACTTCATGTATGTGGACAACGCTTCCATGCGCATGATTCAGGAGCCTAAGTTCTTCGACGTGATGGTGACAGAAAACACTTTCGGCGACATCTTGACCGACGAGGGTTCTTGTATCACTGGTTCCATGGGCTTGCTGCCATCTGCATCAACAGGTGAGCACACCCCTGTGTTTGAGCCTATCCACGGCAGTTGGCCACAAGCAAAGGGCTTGAACATTGCTAATCCATTGGCACAGATTCTGTCTGTCGCTATGCTCTACGAATACTTTGACCTGAAGGAAGAAGGTGCCCTCATCCGTGAGGCTGTGAACGCTTCTCTTGACCAAAATGTACGCACCCCAGAAATTCAGGTGGAAGGTGGTGCCAAGTACGGCACAAAGGAAGTGGGTGCATGGATTGTAAACTACATCAAGAATAAAGACTAAAGGTAAAAAAACTAAAAGTATAAGTCACCCCATCCTCACGAAGAGAGACACTTATACTTTTAGTTTTTAACTTACAACTTACAGATGCCATTAATCTTACCCGACCAACTTCCTGCCATCGACGAACTTAAACAGGAAAATATCTTCACGATGGGCTATAAGCGAGCGGAAAGCCAACAGGTTCGTCCGCTCCGTCTGGCTATGCTCAACTTGATGCCACTGAAGATTACTACTGAAACCGACTTCATACGCATTCTCTCCAACTCAGCGCTACAAATCAGAGTGGAGTTCATGAAGATTAAATCACACACGAGCAAAAACACTCCTATTGAGCACATGTTGACGTTCTACCGCAACTTTGAGGACATGAAGAAAGAAAAGTATGACGGTCTTATCGTGACGGGGGCTCCATTGGAATTCATTAATTACGAAGAAGTGAACTACTGGCAAGAGCTGCAGGAGGTATTCAATTGGGCACACAGCCATGTGACCAGCACGATTTATGTGTGCTGGGCTGCCTTTGCCGGGCTTTACCACTTCTATGGTATACCGAAGTACAATACGACGAGTAAAATCTTCGGTGTGTTCGAACATCAGATGTTGGCTCCCGAACTCCCAATCTTCAGAGGCTTTGACGATGTTTTCTATGCTCCTCACAGCCGTCATTGTGAAGTATATCGCAAAGACATAGAGAAAGTGTCCGGACTTCATATCATAGCCGAGAGCAAAGAGGCAGGTGTGACCATAGTGGAGGCAAGGAACGGACGCGAATTTTTCATCACCTGCCATCTAGAGTATTCTCCGCTGACATTAGACAGCGAATACAAGCGCGACCTTGCCAAGAACAAGCCCATCAACCTGCCGTTGAACTATTACCCGAATGACGATGCAAGCCAGTCTCCTGTGGTCAGGTGGCGTGCCGCCGCCAACTTACTCTACACAAACTGGCTGAATTACTACGTGTATCAAGAAACGCCGTTCAACATTGAAGACATCAACTAATGCGCCCCATTGAACTTCTCGCACCCGCAAAGAATGCAGACATTGGCATCGAGGCCATCAGGCACGGTGCTGATGCTGTCTATATAGGTGCCTCTGCATGGGGAGCAAGGGCTGCTGCGGGTAACAGCGTGGAGGACATCGAACGCCTCGTTGAGTTTGCACATCTGTACAAGGCGAAAGTCTATGTGACGGTGAACACGCTCATCTTTGACGAGGAAATGCAGGAGGTGGAACGGCTCATCTGGCAACTGCATGACATCGATGTGGATGCACTGATTGTGCAGGACTTACGATTACTGTCGTTGAACCTTCCCCCTATTCCATTCCATGCCAGTACACAGATGGACAATCGCACCGTGGAGAAGGTGCAGATGCTGGAGGGCTTAGGATTTCCGCAAGTGGTGTTGGCACGAGAACTGACGATCGAAGAAATCACGACAATACATGAAAAATGCCCTGACACAAAACTGGAAGTCTTTGTGCACGGGGCATTGTGTGTTTCTCTGAGTGGGCGATGCAATGCCAGCGAGGCTTTGTTCGGAAGGAGTGCCAACAGAGGGGAATGTGCACAGGTGTGCCGCATGGCATTTGACCTTCTTGCCGATGGAAAGACGGTGATGAAGGACAAGTACCTGCTTTCGTTGAAGGACAATTGCCAAATCGACCATCTGGAGGCATTGCTGATGGCTGGAGCCTCTTCGCTGAAAATTGAGGGGCGACTGAAAGAGGTGGATTATGTGAAGAACGTGACGGCTGCATATTCAGAAGCGCTGAACAAGGTGATTGCCAAGCATCCGACAGAGTTCTGCAGAGCCTCGTCGGGGCATGTAAACCTATTCTTCGAGCCGAATGTGAGCAAGAGTTTCAACCGTGGTTTCGTGAAGGACGTGAGTAAACCTGACGCGAATATTGACACACCCAAGTCGATGGGAGAGCCTTTGACTCCCCATACAACATTACACAATGGCGATGGATTGTGTTACATGGAACGAGGGAATCTGGTTGGTTTCAGGGTGAATAACGCAAGCACTTTCCATCCTGTCAAAGGGATACAATACTATCGGAATCAAGACATCGAATGGGGCAAGATGCTCAGCAAGCCATCGGCAGAACGAAAGATTTCTGTGGTGATTGATGTGTATGAAGACCGCATCACGATGACTGACGAAGATGGGTTGACGGCTTCGGTGAACATTGAAGAGTATTTCGAACTGGCACGCACCCATCAGAAGGACAATATCATACGGCAGTTGAGCAAACTCGGTGATACGATTTTTGAAGCGAAACAAGTGACAATCCATCCCAACAAGAACTATTTCATCCCTTCATCCATGCTGAGTCAATGGCGACGCGAGTTATCTGCAGAACTGACGAAGGAAAGGAAAAAGTTCTATCCACTGGAAAGGCAAGCACATACGCCTGTCACCATCGAAACAGAAATACCTTACGAACAAACCCATGATAAGGATACTCCTGTCATGATCTCCAAATACTGCATCAGACGTCAATTAGACATGTGCTTAAGAACAAAAACCACAGGAAGGAAAGAGAATTGGATGCTCAAATTGGCGAACGGGAAAAGTTTCCGGCTTGACTTTGACTGCAAAAACTGTTTTATGAGATTATACCAACAATGAGAAAGATTCTATATTTCATCCTTGCCATACTCATCGTTTCCTGCGTAGGAGGAACTTCCCCGCAAGCATCAAGCACGATTCCTGCCGACAGTGATTCTATTCCCACCATCGTCAATATCGTGGACACAGCCATTGTGGAGGACTCCACACTGATGAGCCTCACCCCTCAACAGGTGGATTCGATGGTGTTCAGATTAACGCATCATTACTCCGAAAACTTCAACTTTCTCGTGAAGGCAGACTCTCTGATACTCATTCCGCGTGAAGGAGATCTCGTCATGGACACTTGTCATGTTTACAAGAATGATATCATAGCCGTAGCAGCCATTAAGACCATCCCTGGCGACTCAATTGATTCCATCTGGGTGAAAGTGGCAAGTAACCAAACAACGATGGGCTGGATTCCTGAAACCGAACTGTTAAGAGGGGTAACACCCAATGACCTCATATCGGAGATGCTGGATGCCTTATCAAGCAGCCGTGCCATCTGGATGTCTGCACTTGTTGCCATAGGACTCGCTGCCATCATCATCGGAAGAAAGAAGACGGTCAGGAAACAAGAACTTTTCCACCTTCCCAATTTCCTCGAAGAAATGCGAAGCCCCTATCCTGCCCTTTTCCTCCTTTTGGTTGCCATCATGGCTTCCATCTATGCTTCAGTACAGAACTTTGTACCTGAATTCTGGCAGGAATACTACTTCCACCCCACCCTCAATCCGCTCGTGCTACCCCCACTGATGGCTGCACTTGTAGTCGTGCTTTGGCTTGTCATCATCACTTTCATCGCTGTGATAGACGAAGTGTATCACCATTTCTATTTCATGCCTGGCATCATCCATCTGACAAAGATTCTTGGAGCCGCCATGTTGATTTATCTGGCGGTCTCGTGGACAACACTTATCTATGTGGGGTACCTGTTGCTGGCAATCCTCCTTTTCATCCTCACAAAAATCATTCTAAAAACAATCAAGGCTACCGAAGATGAACGGTAGCCTTGGGGTTATGTTTTCTAAGTTCTTCTGAATACGTGAAGCAAATAATGTAAAGAGGAACCCTGGAAACATTTTACGCTCTCACTGGATGCGTGAAGACGAAACGCGCGCCCTTTCCTTGATGGGTGAGATCCAATTTTGCTTCACCCCCCAATTGCGTGGCAATCTTGCGACAGATGGGCAATCCGAGTCCTGTACCTCCATTGATGGTGTTGAATTTCTCGAAACGTCCGAAAATACGTTCTGCGTTTTCGGGAGGAACACCTTCACCTGTATCTGTCACAGAGAACGTGACCATGCCAGGATTTTCATCCAACGATACATGTACATGAATCTCTCCCTCCTCCGTATGCTTTTCTGCATTCGTCAAATAGTTCATAACGACTTGCTCCACACGCTTCGGGTCACTTTCGATTGTATAAGCATCATCCACATCTGTCGTCATGTAGAGGTTCACATTTGCAGGACAACGGTACTTCACGGTGCTGATAGCCTTGCGACAAACATCATTTACATTGCAAACACCAATGTTCATACGATATTTGCCACTTTCCATATCCGAGATGTCCAGAATATCATTGACTAATGTACTCAACAAATCCGTATTGCTCTGAATAATCACGCCATAGTCAGCAATTTCCTCTTCAGACAGCATATCACGAATTTGCTTGTTGCACAGAATCTGCGAGAAACCACAAATCGCGTTCATTGGAGTTCGGATGTCATGGCTCATGTTCTGCAAATATTCTTTCTGAGAGATAATCCCTTGCTTATACTTCTCACTTCTTCGCCTCTCTTTATAATACATATATATAACAGCCACCAACGCTATCACCAAAAACAAAATAATAATGATCAAAAAAATGTTGTTCATATACAAATCTCCTTTATGCTATTTTAAAGATATCGTAAAAATGATGCTACAAATATAGAGAATCATACCATCACAAACAAATTTTTTGCATAAAAAAAAACAAAATAAATTCAAAAAGAACAAACAATCCAACAAAAGGTATAAAAACGAACTTTATTTATGAATTTTTGAACAATTAGGAAACATATTAGTATGTAAAAAGAAACATAATTGTATATTCAAAGACATTCATCATCATTCGACCCAATACCCACATGATTATATGGGTGACCATTCATTCCGTAACCATCTGCCATCATATTAAGAAATCTCTCGCACACATCTTTGGTTTCGAGATTGCAAACAGAAGAACCTACCCCACCACGGCAACATTCATAAAATTTATGGGCAAATCAAGATGTGTGCGCACACACGCCTTGATTTATATCAAATAAACAAAAATTTTTGAAAGATTTTCATCTTGTTATTAGAATCACGCTACAAAAAGGTTGTAACTTTGCATCGTCAAATCGGAATGAGGACTTATCAGAGTCCATTATTCATGAAGATTGACGCAAATGCAAGAAATTTTTAATAGGTAAGAATTTTAATAGGTATTAGTGTTAAGGTAAATTGAAATCTCATAAGGTTAATTCTTGGGGTAAAAAAGATTGTTTTACATAGGGTAACACTGAATGAATTTAGACATAGGTTATACAATAGGTTTTAGGTTAGTAAAAGATTATTGGTTCATTTTTTAGTGGTAAAAAATGGCGAGAAGAATGAAGTCCGAGAGGATTTCATTTTTTTGTCCCAAAATCTCTTACAAATCCGCCTTTAGCAAGATCGCCTACAAAAAAGCCGCTCTCATCGTGCAGTAAAAGCACCATGAGAGCAGACTTCATTGATAGCCATCCTACTTAATGGCCTCTCATTTGGGATAGCCAACAGGATTATTAATGATTGGGATAAGACTCTCGTTCAAGCCAAGGAGGGCGCTGATAGCCTTACCATCCATGGTCGCACGAGGCACGGTGCAAAGTCCTACAGCAGAGCAAAAAAGATTGATGTTTTCACAAACGATACCCGTATCGACACTCACCATCGACAGTGCCTGCTGATTGTTACTTCCGAACTTACCCATATCTGCCACCATTAAAAGAACCACCGGAGCAGCCTTGGCAAAAGCCTGGCCTGACGCCACGATGTCACGATGATCTCCCGAAGCCACCTGTGTGAGTGTGTTTGCTTTAGGGTCATAGAACGAAACGTTCTTCTCCGTGAATACATAGAGACGAATTTCCTGACGATTCATGGCAGTAGGTGATGTGAGATGTCCATCATCACGGTTTTGACCTTGTGCCGCCCACAATAGGTCGCTCAAATCTTGATCTGAAAGGGGTTTTGCGCTGTATTCACGTACAGATTTACGTTGTTTGTACGTATCCATCACGGAAAGGGTCACACGCTGCATGTTAGGCTTAGGGAGGTTCTGAGTTTGGGCTGAACATACAATGCCCATCAATAGCATGACTGCTACAAGAGATAATGTCTTCATGTGTTTGAGTATTTATAATATGATAATGAATAAGGAATTTAGTTGCAAAAGTAATGAATTTCCATGAAAAACAACTACCTTTGCAGTAAAATTATTAAAATCATGGCAACTTTTTGGACAAAACGGAACGAAGACATCGAAAATGAGAAGACCGCAACACCTTGGGGAGAACTGTTTGTGAAGGGTGACAGAAATATTCCTCGGCGCAGGCGGTTGAAAGTCGCACTCTTCGATTTGGACGGCACATTGGTTGACACCGAAGACCAATACACCATCTTTTGGGGCGCAACTGCTCGGAAATATCGCCCTGATATTCCACGGCTTGAATTTCTCATCAAGGGAACAACGCTCACCAATATCTTTGCCACCTATTTTCCCGACCCGCAATGGCAGAAAGACATCACCAAGGAACTCACGGCATGGGAAGCCCAAATGCGATATGAGTTCTACCCTGGTGTGCTTCCCTTTTTGGAAGACTTGAAACGGAACGGGGTGAAGTGTGCGGTGGTGACCAGTTCCGACCAGTCCAAAATGGCAAGCGTCAGACAACAAATACCAGAACTGGACGCCCTCTTCGACAAGGTGTTCACAGCAGAGGACTTCAAGGCCTCCAAGCCAGACCCAGACTGCTACCTCTTGGGAGCAAGGGTTTTCGAAGCAGACATTGACGAATGTGTAGTATTTGAAGATGCCTACACAGGTTTGCAAGCAGGCATGGCATCTGGCATTTTTACCATTGGATTGCCAACAGGACACACTCAAGAAGAAATCAAGGACAAGTGCAATTATGTCATGAACGGTTTCGAGGGGATGACCTTCGAAAAGATACAACAAATAATGGAAGGCTGAACAGCCTTCCATTTCTTTTTCCATAATTGAGAGATAGCATTTTCACTTCTTTTTCACGGGGTCGCAAGTGAGTCCACAACCAAGTCGTTTCAGAATCTTGCGGTCCACTTCGCCCAACATTACGGTAGTGTGCATCTGACAACCACGAAGTTTGGGCAACTGTTCCAAAGCACGACGGCAATTCTCGTCATGTTGGGAAAGCACAGAGATGGCCACAAGAGCCTCGTCTGTGTGCAGACGTGGATTTGTGCCACGCAAATAATCTATCTTTGTTTTCTGGATAGGCTCAATCATGCTCTGAGGAATGAGTTTGACATCATGTCCAATACCAGCAAGGTGTTTCATCACATTGAGCAGCAAGGCTGCACAACATCCAAGCAAATCGCCCGTCTTAGAAGTGATGATGGTACCATCTTCCATTTCCATCGCAGCACAATGTACCCCTGTCTGCGCCTTTCTTTCATTGGCTGCCACGGTGACACGACGATCTGCGGTAGTGATTTTCGCCTGATTGAACAACATTTGAATCTTGCCAATCTCATTTTCATTGCAAGCACCATCAGCCAATTTGTTAGTGGCATCGTAATATCTCCGGATAATTTCATCCTTAGAGGCTTGACAACACACTTCATCATCACTGATACAGAATCCCACCATATTCACACCCATATCTGTAGGTGACTTATAAGGATTCTCGCCATAAATTCCTTCAAAGAGCGCATTGAGCACTGGGAAAATCTCGATGTCGCGGTTATAATTGATTGCCACCTTACCGTAAGCATCGAAATGGAAGGGGTCTATCATGTTTACATCGTTAAGATCGGCTGTCGCCGCCTCATAGGCGATGTTTACTGGATGCTTCAGCGGCAAACTCCACACTGGGAAGGTCTCGAACTTAGCATATCCTGCACGGATGCCACGTTTATGTTCGCCATAGAGTTGACTCAAGCACACAGCCATTTTACCACTGCCAGGACCTGGAGCAGTGATAATGACCAATGGACGAGTCGTCTCAACGTAATCATTCTTGCCAAAACCTTCATCAGAAGCAATCAGTTCCACATTGTGAGGATAGCCGTCAATCATATAGTGGTAATATGATTTGATACCCATACGTTCCAAACGATGGCGGAACTGATCAGCAGCACGTTGACCATCATAGTGAGTGATCACCACGGAACCCACGTAAAAGCCTCGATTCATAAACTCTTCGCGCAGGCGCAACACGTCCTCATCATAGGTTATGCCCAAATCAGCACGCATCTTGTTCTTCTCAATATCATCGGCACTGATCACTATAACAATCTCAAGACTATCACTCAACTGCTTGAACATACGTAGTTTACTATCAGGCTTAAACCCTGGTAGCACACGCGAGGCATGGTGATCATCAAAAAGTTTTCCGCCCAGTTCAAGGTAGAGTTTCCCATCGAACTTCGCTATGCGTTCACGAATATGCTCCGACTGAATGCGGAGATATTTTTCGTTATCAAATCCTATCTTCATCTTACATCAATATTTTGCCAATTTGGCTGCAAAGGTAGGAATTTTTTAATTAGGAATGAGAAATCAGGAATGAGGAATTGTTACTTTCACATAAAAAAACGTCCTCAATTGCAAAAAAATCCGAAAATCTGATTCCCAATTCCTAATTAAGTTATATCTTTGTGGCGAGTTTCAGTCAAAGCATTAAGAACTATGCAAGAATTTTTAGATGCCATTGTTCCGCCTGCGTCAGGAACGACGTGGTTGGAAGCATATCAAGCGATGGACACTTGGATGCAAGTGTTTTGGGGGTGTGCCATTGTTGGTTCACTGATCTTCATTGTCCAGATGGTGCTGACTTTGATCGGCATGGACAGCAGTGATATGGATGTGGACTTCGATGGTGCCGACACCATGGACTTAGGTGGCGGCATTTCGTTATTCAGCATCAAAAATTTCGTGAACTTCATCGTCGGTTTCGGATGGGGCGGCGTTTGCTTTGCCGAAATCATAGAGAACAGATGGTTACTTACATTGGTAGCCATGCTGGTAGGCATTGCGTTCGTCATCATGTTTTTCTTCATCAAGAAACAGACCAAAAAGTTGGAGCATAACGGTGCCTTCCAAATCAGCGATTGTGTAGGTAAAACCGTGGATGTCTATCTGCGCATTCCCGAAAACAAGAGCGGGAAAGGCAAGGTACAAGTCAGTCTGAACGGTTCCGTGCAGGAATTTGACGCCATGACGGCAGGAGAAAGCATTGCCAGCGGTCAGAAAGTTGAGGTGCTTAGCGTTATCGATGGTTTTACAGTATTAGTAAAATAAAAAAAATCCCAATCACAATATTATTAATGTCATATTAATCGAATCAAAATATGGTTTATCTTATCATCGTAGCGGTGGTCGTAGCCATCGTACTTTTAATCTCCATTATCAATCGTTACAGAAGATGTCCGTCGGACAAGATTCTGGTAGTTTATGGAACCACAGGTAACAAAGGCTCTGCCAAGTGTGTGCATGGCGGCGGTACATTCGTATGGCCCATCATTCAGGACTATGCCTACCTGAGCCTGACCCCCATCAGCATTGATGCCAACCTCACCAACGCATTGTCACGCCAGAACATCCGCGTGGATGTACCCTGCCGATTCACAGTGGGTATCTCCACCGATACGGAGAGCATGACGGCTGCGGCTGAACGTCTGTTAGGCCTGACCGCCGGTCAAATTCAGGAACTGGCACGAGACATTCTCTTCGGTCAGTTGCGTCTCGTCATCGCCACCATGAGCATTGAGGAACTGAACAGCGACCGTGACAAATTCCTCGAAGCCATCTCCAGCAACGTCGAGGTGGAACTGAAGAAAATTGGTCTGAGACTCATCAACGTGAACGTGACCGACATCAACGATGAGAGCGGCTATATTGAGGCACTCGGACAGGAAGCAGCAGCCAAGGCCATCAATGAAGCCAAGGTGCGTGTGGCAGAGCAGGAGAAGTTCGGTGAAATCGGTAAGGCTGATGCCAACCGAGAGACCCGTATCCGTACCGCCGAAGCCAATGCACAGGCTGTGCAAGGTGAGAACGAAGCAAAGGTGCAGATTGCCAATTCCGACGCTGACCGCCGTGAACGCGAGGCAGAAGCACAGCGCAAGGCAATAGCAGCCGAGAAGGTGGCAGCAGCCAAGGCACTCGAAGAGGCATATTCTGCAGAAGAGAAAGCCGAGGAAGCACGTGCCAACCGTGAACGCGCCACACAGAGTGCCAACGTGCTCGTCAGCCAAGAGATTGAGAAAAAACGTAAGATTATCGAGGCAGAAGCCGAGGCAGAAAAGATCCGCGTCAATGCAAAAGGTGAAGCCGATGCCGCCTATGCCAAGATGGAAGCAGAGGCCCGTGGTCTCTTCGAGATTCTTTCTCGACAAGCACAGGGTTACGACAAGATGGTACAAGCCGCTGGCGGTGATGCCAATAAAGCCTATATGCTCCTGCTCTTGGAGAAACTGCCAGAACTCGTCAAGACACAAGTGGAAGCCGTCAAAGGCATCAACATCGACCACGTTACCGTATGGGATTCAGGCAATTCAGCCGATGGAAAAGGCAGTACAGCCAATTTCCTTAGCGGCTTGATGAAGAGCGTTCCCCCACTCCACGAACTCTTCGACCAAGCCGGTCTTTCCTTGCCTGAGTATTTGGCAAAGAAAAAGGAAACTCCAGAGGTGGCAAATATTGAGCCAACCATGGAGGAAGAAGGGTATGAAACATATGAAACAGAAGAAAATAATAACAAGAAGAAATAATTTGTGAAAAAATTACTTTACTTTGTGCTCGCGGCATGCGCCGTGAGCACTTCCATGTTTACCATCAGTTGCAACGATGATGAAACCTATGCCGAGAGGAAGAAAAAGGAAGAACGGTCTATTGACAAATTCCTAATGGATAACGATTTCGTAGGAAAGATTACTCCCATCACAGAAGAACAATTCTACGCACAGGACAGCATGACCGACCTCTCAAAGAATGAATTTGTTCGTTTCAACAATGATGGAATATACATGCAGATTGTCCGTAAGGGAAACGGTCCTACAATGTTGGAATTGGCAAAAGGGCGAAAAGACACTACTGTCACCCGCCCTATCCTCTGCAAGTTCCTTGAATACGACATTCAGGGAGCCGACACTACCAACACCAATCTAACCATCGACAAGGACATGACCAGTACGATTGACGAGATGATGTGTACCTACGAGCATTACAGTCGCAGTTACACAGCATGGTACACAAAAGGTGAGATGAAAAACGTATATGGCTCCGTCGTGCCAAAAGGTTGGCTAAAGCCGCTTGATTATATACGTTTAACTAAAGTGGATGGCGAAGAAGCAAAAGTGCGCATCATTATCCCTCACTCTTCAGGTACAACAAATGCCTCAGGTCATGTGCTACCGTTTTACTACGAAATCACCTACATGATTCCGCCCAACTATTAAATATATCGTACAATCCGTACTTTGTAAATTGTAAATGAACTTATGAGTTTAATCAAATCTATTTCCGGTATCCGCGGAACAATTGGCGGACGTGCCGGCGAGGGGCTAAATCCCCTTGATATTGTGAAATTCACGAGTGCATACGCAACATTGATTCGTCGCACCACCAAGATTGAGAGCAACAAGATTGTGGTGGGCCGCGATGCCCGCATCTCTGGCGAGATGGTCAAGAATGTCGTGTGTGGCACCCTCATGGGCATGGGCTTCGATGTGGTCAACATCGGACTTGCCTCTACCCCTACTACTGAAATTGCCGTGACAATGGAAGGAGCCTGTGGCGGTATCATCATCACTGCCAGCCACAATCCTCGTCATTGGAACGCTCTCAAACTCCTCAACGAGAAGGGCGAATTCCTCAATGCCGCTGAAGGTAACGAAGTGCTGAAGATTGCTGAAGCCGAAGACTTCGACTACGCCGATGTTGATGGGCTTGGTCATTACGTCGAAGATAACTCCTACGACCAGAAGCACATTGACATGGTGCTGAATCTCGACCTTGTCGATGTGCCTGCCATCAAGAAACAAGGCTTCAAGGTGGCGTTCGATAGCATCAACTCCGTAGGTGGCATCATCCTGCCCAAACTCTTCAAGGCATTGGGCGTAGAAGATGTGACCCCCCTCTATGGGGAGCCTACTGGTGATTTCCAACACAACCCTGAGCCACTGGAGAAAAATCTTGGTGACATCATGAGCCTCATGGCAAAGGGTGGCAAGGATGTCGGCTTTGTGGTTGACCCCGATGTGGACCGTCTCGCCTTCATCTGCGAAGATGGCAAGATGTACGGTGAGGAATACACCCTTGTCACCGTGGCTGACTACATTCTCAAGCACACCCCTGGAAACACCGTGAGCAACCTGTCTTCTACCCGTGCCTTACGCGACGTGACCCGCAAATATGGTCAACAGTATAATGCCGCTGCTGTGGGCGAGGTGAATGTGGTGACGAAGATGAAAGAAACCAACACTGTCATCGGTGGTGAAGGCAACGGTGGTGTCATCTACCCCGCTGCTCACTATGGTCGAGATGCCCTCGTTGGCATTGCCCTCTTCCTCAGCCACTTGGCACACGAACGCGAAGCAAAGCCTGGACTCACCGTCAGTCAACTCCGTGCCACCTATCCCAACTATGCCATCGCCAAGAACCGTATTGACCTCGATGCCTCCACCGACGTGGATGCCATCCTTGCCAAGGTGAAGGCGATGTACACAGGTCAGCCTGACACCGAAGTGAACGACATCGACGGTGTAAAGATTGACTTCCCTGACAAGTGGGTACACCTCCGCAAATCCAACACCGAGCCCATTATCCGCGTCTATTCCGAAGCCGAAACGATGGAGGCTGCCGACGAGATTGGCAAAAAGATCATGGATGTAGTGCTACAAAACATTTAACCCCCAATCGGTCATTAGACTGTCACGTTTTTTTGAAGCATACATAACCGTACCCCTCGACTACGGCAAGGCGTACCCCTCGGGTACACCACACCGTAGTCGAGGGGTACGGTTTTTGATGGGGCATTTTGTGATTACTTTCCCCAACCCAATGCCGATGCTCCGAGCACAGCAGCATTGGCATTCATCAGACCGCTGACGAGAAACTTAGCCTTGCCGCGATAGATGGGCATGACTGCTCGATTGTAGGATTCTTCGATAGGTTTCATGATGAGATCACCAGCCTTGCAGAGACCGCCGAAGAAAATGTAGGCTTCAGGCGAGGAAAAAGCAGTGAAGTCAGCACAAGCCTCGCCCAACATCTTACCTGTAAATTGGAAAATTTCATTTGCCACTTCATCACCTTGAAAGGCAGCAATGGACACATCAAGTGACTCGATTTGGTCGGCAGGTTTGTTGCGCAAGAGCGAAGGGCGGTCAGTGTTGGCAAGAATTTCGCGGGCAGTTCGAGCCACACCCGTAGCGGAACAGTAAGTCTCCAGACAACCAGTGCGACCGCATCCACAAGAGCGTCCTTCTTTGCCACGCACCATGATAACGTGCCCGAGTTCGCCGGCAAAACCATCGTGTCCATAGACAAGTTGCCCATTGATGACAATGCCAGAACCCACACCTGTGCCGAGTGTGATGACGATAAAGTTCTTCATGCCACGTGCCACACCGTAAGCCATTTCGCCCATGGCTGCAGCATTGGCATCGTTGGTGACACGAACAGAGAAGGGAGTTGAGGGCTGAGGGTCGAGGGCTGACAATTGGTTTGAAAACATTTGGGCAAGAGGAACGATAGTTTCGTGTGCCCAAGCAATGTTGGGGGCTGTCTCGATGGCACCGCTATAATAATTGGCATTAGGAGCCCCGATGCCCATGCCTGCAAGGTTTGCGATGCCACCCACCTGTTCGATGAGCGGACGAAGACAAGCAACGCCAGCCTCCACAAAAGCCTCTGCTGTCTTGTAGGCTTGCGTCTTGATAGAATCCTGTACCACAATGGTTCCTTGGGCATCGACGATGCCAAACACGGTGTTGGTGCCTCCGAGATCCACACCGATAGCGTATGTTTTCTGTGTCTTCATTTTTCAAGTTAAGAATTGATGGAACAAAGATAAGAAAGAATTAGGAATTAGGAATTAGGAATGGGGAATTATTTGCTATTCAATGCGTTTTTTTCATTGAAAAGTAACAATTCCTAATCCCTAATTCCCAAATCCTAATTATTTTCCGTAACTTTGCACTTTCAAACGATTTGATTTGCATTATATGATATTACAAGCCATACCTCAAATGCCTGAACTAAACTTCCAGGACTGGATGCAGAACGTCAGTGTGTTTGAGGAAATGATGAAAGGTTTTCTGATTGGCGTATTGGCATCGGCGCCGATGGGACCTGTGGGTATTCTAACGGTGCAACGTACTCTGAACAAGGGACGTTGGGAAGGTTTTGCCACGGGCATCGGAGCGAGCATCAGCGATATCCTGTATGCCATCATCACGGGTTACTTCATGTATTTGGTGGTCGATATCATTGAAGACCCCATCATCGCTTTGTGGATTAAAGTGATTGGCTCAGTATTGTTGTTTGCCTTTGGCGTTTATACATTCAAGAGCATTCCGAAGCAGAAGGTGGTTGATAGAGATTCACCCGTGGAAACAAAGAACAAGTTGACGGGATTTATCATTTCCGGATTCGCCATTACGGTGTCCAATCCTTTGATTATATTATTGTTTGTGGCACTTTACGGCCAGTTCACCTTCATCTTGGCTGGCAACTGGATTGTACAGACAGTGGGGTATTTATTCATCGTAGCGGGCGCTTTGACATGGTGGTTTGCATTGACATGGTTAGTGGATAAGGTAAGAGCCCGATTCAGTAATCAAGTTATCTGGCGACTCAACCGTATCATAGGCATTATTGTGATGGTGGTGAGTGCTATCATGATTGTGTATGCACTGACAGGACACACGTTTCATTATATTCCGTTTGGGAATGACCCTGGATTTGATTTGTTTGAGTGACTTATGTACATAGCAGAGCAACTAAAAAAGAAGAGCGTGGCGGAATACCTGTTGTATATGTGGCAGGTGGAGGACACGTTGCGGGCATACGGATTGGATGCCGAAAAGATGGCGACGGAGTATATTCCACAGTTTGGATTAGATGAGACAAAGAGTGAAGCACTGAAAGGATGGTATGAAAGCCTCATCCAAATGATGAGAGAGGAAGGAGTGACAGAGAAGGGGCATCTCCAAGTGAATAAAAACATCATCATTCTGCTCACAGACTTGCATGCCCAACTGCTCAAGTCAAGCAAGCATCCATTCTATTCGGCTGCATACTATAAGGCGTTGCCGTTTATCGTGGTGTTGAGGGCGAAAAGTGCAGAAAGTCAGGAGAAGAACGAGATTGAGAATTGCTTCGACGCACTCTATGGCACGATGCTGTTGCGGGCACAGAAGAAGGACATTTCGGCAGAAACCGCCACCGCCATCGACAACATCGCCAAGTTCATCGGCATGCTGAGCGACTACTACAAGAAGGACAAGGCAGGAGAAGTGGAATTTTAACCAAAGGAATAGTTATAAATATGAGAATTTTAGTAACAGGATGCAATGGACAACTCGGTAATGAGATGCAGTTGCTGGCAAAGGAGAATCCACAACATGAATACCTCTTTACCGATGTGGTCATTCCAGAGGGTTCGGTGGCTCAGAAACTCGACATCACCAACGAGGCTGATGTGGAGGCGTTCGTGGAAAAGAATGAAATTGACTGCATCGTGAACTGTGCTGCATTCACGGCTGTGGATAAGGCGGAAAGTAGCGAGGAGTTGTGCAACCTGCTCAACAATATTGCACCGGGCTATCTGGCCAAGGCAATGGGAAAGCGCGGTGGCTACATGGTGCAGGTGAGCACGGACTATGTGTTTGATGGCACGAGCCACAAACCAGTGACTGAAGACCAACCCACCTGCCCTAACTCGGTGTATGGCAGCACAAAACTGGCTGGCGAGGAAAGCGTGAAGGTGAACTGCAAGAATTACCTCATCATCCGCACGGCATGGCTCTACTCCACCTTTGGCAACAACTTTGTGAAGACGATGATTCGTCTGGGCAAGGAAAAACCTGAGTTGGGGGTCATCTTCGACCAAGTGGGCACACCAACATACGCCTGCGACTTGGCTGTAGCCATCTTCGCCGCCATCAACAAGGGCATCGTGCCGGGCATCTACCATTTCAGCAACGAGGGGGTGATTTCGTGGTATGACTTCACAAAGGCGATACACCGCATTGCGGGCATCACCACTTGTCACGTGAAACCGCTGCACACAGCAGAGTATCCCACCCCAGCCGCACGTCCTCACTACTCGGTACTGGATAAAACAAAGATCAAGAATACATACGGCATCGAGATTCCTTATTGGGAAGATTCGTTGCGCGAATGTATCAGTAAACTATAGAGAATGAACGAAATAGAAAGAAGACGAACTTTTGCGATTATCTCGCATCCTGACGCTGGAAAGACGACGCTGACGGAGAAACTGCTGCTGTTTGGCGGTCAGATTCAGGTGGCAGGTGCGGTGAAGAGTAATAAGATTAAGAAGACTGCCACCTCCGACTGGATGGAGATTGAGAAGCAGCGTGGTATCTCGGTGAGCACATCGGTGATGGAGTTTGACTACAAGGACTACAAGGTGAACATCCTTGACACGCCTGGTCACCAAGACTTTGCGGAGGATACGTTCCGTACACTGACAGCGGTGGATTCCGCCATCATCGTGATTGACGGAGCAAAGGGTGTGGAGGCACAGACACGGAAGTTGATGACGGTGTGCCGCATGAGGAAGACCCCTGTGATTGTGTTTATCAACAAGATGGACCGCGAGGGCAAAGATCCGTTTGACCTGCTGGACGAAGTGGAGAGCGAACTGCAAATCAAGGTACGTCCCCTCTCATGGCCTATCAATCAGGGTGCACGATTCAAGGGTGTGTATAATATATATGAGGAGAATCTGAACCTTTTCACACCCAACAAGCAGATGGTGACGGAGAAGGTAAATGTCGATATCCACTCCAAGGAACTGGATGAACAAGTGGGTGAGCAGGATGCGGAGAAACTGCGTGAAGACTTGGAAATGATTGATGGAGTGTATGACACATTTGACGTAAACACCTATCTGGAAGCAGAAGTGGCACCCGTATTCTTCGGTTCCGCCTTGAACAACTTCGGTGTGCAGGAACTGCTGGATTGCTTTGTGGAGATTGCCCCCAATCCTCGTCCCACCACTGCCGAGGAACGCATGGTGCAGCCCGAAGAACCAAAGTTCACAGGATTCATCTTTAAAATTACGGCAAACATTGACCCGAATCACCGTTCGTGTACGGCATTCTGCAAAGTATGTTCTGGCAAATTCGTGAGGAATGCACCTTATCTGCATGTTCGGAACGGAAAGACAGTCCGTTTCTCCAGCCCCACGCAGTTTATGGCACAACGCAAGAGCACCATTGAGGAGGCGTATCCCGGCGACATCGTGGGTCTGCCCGACAACGGCATTTTCAAGATTGGCGACACACTGACGGAGGGTGAGCAACTGCATTTCAAGGGACTGCCCAGTTTCTCACCTGAGATGTTCAAGTATATCGAGAATGCCGACCCGATGAAGACGAAGCAGTTGGAGAAGGGTATCAACCAACTGATGGACGAGGGTGTGGCACAGTTGTTTGTCAATCAGTTCAATAACAGGAAGATTATTGGTACAGTGGGGCAGTTGCAGTTTGAAGTCATCCAGTATCGTCTTGAAAACGAATACAATGCCAAGTGTAAGTGGGAGCCCATCAGTCTGTATAAAGCATGCTGGATAGAAAGTGATGATGATGCCGAGTTGGAAGCATTCAAGAAAAGGAAATACCAATATATGGCAAAGGACAAGGAGGGACGCGACGTGTTCTTGGCAGACAGCAACTATGTGCTGCAGATGGCACAGCAGGACTTCAAGCACATCAAGTTCCATTTCACCAGTGAATTTTAATCATCTATCATTTATCATTTAGCGTAGCGCATCATTATGTTACAGGACGAAGTCAAAAAAGCAATAGAAGTGATGAAGGCAGGTGGAGTGATTCTCTACCCGACGGATACGGTGTGGGGCATCGGTTGTGATGCCACCAATGAGGAAGCCGTGAAAAAGGTGTTTGCCATCAAACACAGAGAAGACAGCAAAGCCCTCATCTGTCTGGTCGATAGCGATGTGCGACTGCAACGCTATGTCAGAAATGTGGCAGATGTGACTTGGGACATGATTGAGTTGAGCGACAAACCCCTCACGGTCATCTTCGACAATGTGGCAGGACTTGCTCCAAATGTGATAGCAGAAGACGGCAGTGCCGGCATCCGCATCACGAAGGAAGAGTTCAGCAAGGAACTCTGTTTCCGTTTCCAGAAGCCTATCGTCAGCACCAGCGCCAACATCAGCGGAGAGCCTACACCGCAGACTTTCGATGAAATCAGCGAAGAAATCAAGAATGCCGTTGACTACGTGGTGAAGTACAGTCGGCAGAGCCGTGAAAGGCATAAGCCGAGCAGCATCATCAAGATGAATGCCAACGGACAATTTACCATTATCAGGGAGTAACCCACACGTCAGGCGGTTGTCTTTCTCATTTATCATATGTCATTTATCATTTAGCAAAGCGCATGAATTTCATAGGGATTAGACGCAAGGAAATCAAACTGAACCAAGCCATTACAGAATGGATCAAGGGCGATCACACAGAACGGCAAATCGTGCTGATGATCAGCCTGATGGTGGGTTTGTGTACAGGATTAACCGCATTTGTGCTAAAATCCTTGATTGCTGAAATCAAGCATCTGCTCACCTCTGGCTTTGTGGCAGAAGACACGAACCTCCTCTATCTCGTCTTCCCTGCTGTCGGCATCTTGATTTCCATGTTGTTTGTCAAGTTTATCGTGCGCGGTGACATCAGTCATGGCGTGACAAAGATTCTCTATGCCATGTCGAGAGGTAGAAGCCGCATCAAGTCTCACAATCGTTGGTCAAGCGTCATCGCCAGTGCCATCACCATCGGTTTTGGTGGTTCGGTGGGAGCCGAGGCACCTATCGTTCTGACGGGAGCCGCATGGGGTTCGGACTTCGGAAAACGATTCCATCTGCAACCCAAGACACTGATGCTGCTGGTGGGTTGCGGTGCGGCAGGAGCCGTTTCAGGCGTGTTCAAGGCTCCTATTGCAGGACTTGTCTTCGTGCTGGAGGTGCTGATGCTGGACTTGAGTTTCTCATCATTGTTACCACTGCTCATCACCAGCATCACTTCGGTGTGCGTGTCCTATGCTTTCTACGGCACAGCCCCGTTGTTTGATTTCAGCCTCAACAAAGCGTTCACCATCGACATCATTCCTGGATGCATCGTACTGGGCATAGCCTGCGGTCTTGTCAGTCTCTACTTCACCAGAGCCATGAACTGGATGGAGGAAATCTTTGGGAAAATCAAGAAAAAACGATACAAATTTTTGCTCGGTGCCATTGTGTTAGGTGTCCTCATCTATTTCTTCCCTGCCATGTATGGTGAAGGTTATGACGTAATCAACCAACTCATCAACGAAGCCTCTGAAAAGGAAATCATGCACAACACCCTTTTCTACGACAATGACAGCAACCTGCTCATCTACCTCGGTTTGGTGCTTCTCTTGAAAGTGTTTGCCACCACAGCCACCAATGGTGGAGGCGGATGCGGTGGAGTGTTCGCCCCCAGCCTGTTCATGGGCTGCATAGCAGGTTTCCTCTTCGCAAATCTTTGGGACATGGGATTAGGGCTTGTCATGGGCAATTCTGGTTTCCTCTCTCCTAAAAACTGCGGACTTTACGGAATGGCTGGACTCATGTCAGGTGTGATGCATGCTCCCCTCACGGGTATCTTCCTTATTGCCGAACTCACTGGCGGATACGACCTTTTCGTCCCGCTGATGATTGTTTCTGCTGTTTCCTATTTGACCATCAACATCTTTGAGCCTCACAGTATTTATGCGATGCGTTTGGCACGCAGGGGACAACTCCTCACGCACAACAAAGACAACGCCATCCTCACAGTACTTAGACTTCAGTCCGTCATCGAACACGATTACAAGACAATCACTCCCGACATGCCTTTCAATAAGTTTATCGTCACCATCTCTAAATCTCACCGAAATATATTCCCTGTGGTTGATGCCAGCGGAAAACTATTAGGGGTCGTCTCACTTGATTCCGTTCGCCTCTACATGTTCCGCCCAGAACTATATAGACAATATACTGCCAGTTCCTTCATGAAGGATCCGCCTGCTGTATTGATGGTCAATGACTCCCTAAAAGTTGCCACCAAAAAATTTGAAGAAACAGGTGCATGGAACTTACCTGTCACAGATGAAAACCATCTCTACTTGGGATTCATTTCCCGATCAGGGCTTTTTAATAGTTATCGAGAGACTCTCCTTAAGTTTAGCCAAGAGTAAAAAAGATTTGAAGTGTTCAAAAAATTGAAAGATTGAGATTTATGACAAAAGAAGACCTTCGTATCATCTATATGGGCACCCCTGACTTTGCGGTGGAGAGCCTTCGTGTTTTAGTGGAAAACGGATATAATGTTGTAGCGGTTGTCACCATGCCTGACAAACCCATAGGACGACATGGCAGTGTGCTTCAGCCCAGTCCTGTGAAGCAATATGCAGTGGAACATGGACTTAAGGTGTTGCAACCCGAAAAACTGAAAGACCCATCTTTTATCGATGAGTTGCATTCTCTTAAAGCAGACCTCCAAATTGTTGTAGCCTTCCGTATGCTCCCAGAAATCGTATGGAGTATGCCACCCCTCGGCACTTTCAATGCCCATGCCAGCCTTTTACCTAAGTATCGTGGTGCTGCACCCATCAACTGGGCTATCATCAACGGAGAGCAAGAGACCGGCATCACTACATTCTTTCTCAAACATGAGATTGACACTGGTGACATTATCCAACAAGTTCGTATCCCCATTGAAGATACGGACAATGTGGAGATTGTACACGACAAATTAATGGTGTTGAGTGGTAAACTCGTCACCGAAACGGTCGATAACATCATTGCCGGAACAGTTACTTCTATCCCGCAAGATCAAATTCTGAATGTTCCCCTTACTCCTGCACCAAAAATCTTCCGAGACACTTGCCGTATCGACTGGAACCAGCCTACAAAGCATCTATACGACTTCATCCGCGGACTCAGTCCCTACCCTGCTGCATGGACCACTTTGGAGGGGAAAGCCGTCAAGATATACGAAACTGAAAAAGACTTCACCATGTCCTCAAGCGCTCCCGGCACCCTTTTCACCGACGGGAAAAGTTGTCTGAAAGTTGGAACGGCTGACGGATGGATCAACATTAAGGTCCTCCAACTTGAAGGCAAGAAACGAATGCCCATAACAGACCTGCTCCGAGGCTTCAAATTCAAAGAAAATGCATTTTTTCTATAAAATATTTGCAAATTAAGAAGAAAAGTCTTTACTTTGCAGCACAAAAATTAAAAAAAACTAATTATTCACACGCTAAAACTTTATTGCCTATAGAAGAAACATTACGCTAAACCAAAGACAAGAGCATAATGAAACAACTCCGTGAACTCGCCGACGAGCAGTTGGTTAGTTTGTATCAGAAAGGCAATAATAATGCATTCGACACATTGTTGAAGCGTTATCAGCAGAAGGTTTTTTCATACCTCCTCTATTCTGTAAAAAATCAAGAATTGGCTGAAGACCTCTTCCAAGATGTCTTCATCAAGATTGTTGTGCGTATCAAAAACAGACAATATGCAGAGAACGGTAAATTTTCCTCATGGATGATGCGCATTGTTCATAATCATCTCATTGACTATTACCGCACCTGTCCAACAGACCGCGTCATCTCTAATGACGAATCTGAAATTGACCTCTTCAACAATGCAGACATTGCAGTGAATGAGAACCGCGAACAAGAGATGATTGACCAGCAGACTCTCACAGAAGTGAAAGGACTCATCGCCCTTCTTCCTGATGCGCAGCGCGAAGTCCTTCTCATGCGTGTTTATGTTTCTTTCAAGGAAATTGCAGAAAAAACCAATTGTAGCATTAACACCGCCCTTGGACGTATGCGTTATGCCATCCTCAACCTCCGTCACATGGCATATGAACGAGGCATCAGCATGGCATCATAATCATAAAACCCGATTTTTATTGTAGCCCCTTATCAACAAAAAAACCTGCAGGCAATGCCTTGCAGGTTCAATTCCCTTAGGGGATCTTCATCCCGAAAGTTGTGCTCTAATACCGCTTCTAATTATTCAGCGATAGTGTCAGCAGCAATTGTATCAGCAGCGATAGTGTCAGCAGCGATAGTATCCTCTGCTACTACAGAATCCTCAGCTACAGAATCAGTAGCAGGAGCAGCCTTCTTGTCGCAAGATACGAATGATACAGATGCCATGAGAGCGATTGCAGCAACTGCTGCGAAAACCAACTTCTTCATAATTTTTTTACTTTTAATTAAATTTGTTAAACAATTAATTTGCTTCAAAAACCGTTGCAAAGGTACGGACTTTTTGATATACGTTGTTCTCTGAAATCTCTTTTTTTTATTTTTTTCCTTAAAAAAACATTTTCAATATATAAAAAAGTGCACTTTTAAGGCAAAATTGTGCATTATCAACTCTTGCACGATATATTTTACACAAAAAAGGATTTCTTTTTGAAAAAAAAGAAGTATCTTTGCAGTTGAGAGTAAGAAGATTGGCTCTGCCAGCAGTTGGGTTGACATTTTTAATCACGCCAAAAACAGAAAAGTTTATGAGAAGCATGCTTTTTATGACGCTGTCGGCAATCTTGTTGCTGATGGCGGCTTGTACACAAAAGTCGGAGAATGCGTACACTGTGACGGGTACGGCTGATGGGACGCAAGACGGTGACACAGTGTTCATTTGTGAAATGCAGGGTTATTTCAATTTAGTACCCACGGATACAACTATCATTAAGAACGGGCGGTTTGCGTTCAACGGTGAATTTGAAGGCGCCGCATTGCGTTGGCTGATGCCGATTCATGAAGGTGAGCCAACAACACTGGCAATGTTTGTGTTGGAGAAAGGCGACATCAAGGCTGCGCTTATCAAGGGTGAGGGAGAAAGCAAAATCGAGGGAGGACCAAACGGAAAGATATATGACGAGTTCATGGAAGGGAACAACAAGATTGCTCAGCAAATGGATGCTCCTTGGCACATATCTTCAGATTCGACCAAGACGGAAGTTGAGCGTCAAGCAGCCGAAGCAAAATTGGACTCACTGAATAAAGTGATGGTGGCATACCAGAAGAAGTTCATTATTGACCATGTACCATCTGCTGCCAGCGATATGCTATTTGGTTTCTGTTCTTTCAGTTTCTCAGAAGAAGAGCAAGAGGAAATCCTAAAGATATTTGGTGAGAAACAACCTAATTTCCCCATATACAAGGGCATTATGGCTGAACGGAAAGCGACTGAATCAACGGCAATAGGACACACCTATACAGATTTGAAGATGGATGATCCTACGGGCAAAAGCATCAAGTTGAGTGATTTTGTAGGTAAAAGCAAATATGTGTTGATCGATTTTTGGGCATCATGGTGCGGACCATGCCGCGCAGAGATGCCTACGGTTGTGGAGGCATACTCGCAATTCCACAATAAAGGTTTTGAAGTAGTTGGTGTGTCATTGGATGAAAGTAAAGAGGCATGGATAAAAGCCATTGCAGACCTGAAGATGCCATGGCCACAAATGAGTGATTTAAAGGGATGGGAAAGCGAAGCCTGTGCTACTTATCACGTGCAGGCAATTCCTGCCAATGTGTTAGTTGATGAGAATGGCAATATCATCGCCAAGGATTTGAGAGGCGAAGACCTGCTGGAAAAGATGAAAGAGTTACTCCCGTAATCCCATCAATCCACCCACATGAGGTCAGACATGATTTCATTGGAAATGAAAAGTCCACGACGGGTAAGACAAATAATGTCGCCAGCAAGGGACAAGAAACCTGCCTTCAGATGCTTCTGTGCATTCTGAAGGCAGTATTTTTTGAAGGAATTGCCAAAACGACGTTCCAGGTCCGTCAGGTTAAGCCCGTCAGAAGTGCGGAGAGAAGTAAAGACATACTCATCGTAACGTTCTTGTTCGGTCAGGTGTTCTGTTTCCCAAGAGAGGACATTGTCCATATAATGGGACAAAGAGTCTAAATGGTGGTAACGATTATGCCCATCGTAAGAATGTGCACCTGCACCCACTCCGAGATATGGGACACCATGCCAATAACTGGAATTGTGGCGAGACCTCATTCCTGGCAAAGCAAAGTTGCTGAGTTCGTAGTGTTCGTAGCCAGCACCCGAAAGCGCATCTAACAGATACTCGTACATCTGCAACGACATCTCATCATCCAACTCGGAAAGAACACCATCAGTGAGCATACGCTCCAATGGCGTACCTTCCTCATACATAAGGGAATAGGCTGACAGATGTTGGATTTGGAGGGATAGTGCGGTTTGTACATCCTGCTTCCATTGGTTGAGCATCTGGTTTGGAAATCCAAACATCAAATCAATACTGATATTGGTGAATCCTGCCTTTTGAGCGTCACGAACAGCCTGAATGGCTTGCGCTGCAGTATGCCGCCGATGAAGAAAGTGTAACCGTGCATCGTCAAAAGTCTGTACCCCTAAACTAAGACGATTGACGCCCATTTGAAGGAGACGATGTAATAACGCTGGTGTCATGTCGTCAGGATTCCCTTCAATCGTCACTTCTGCATTCTCGCGTACATTATATATATGATATATGGCATGAAGCATTCGCTCCAATTCGGCAGGAGGCAATTGCGAAGGTGTACCACCGCCGAAATAAATTGTATCAATGGGGGCATTAGCAAGAAAATTACTGCGCAGATGCAGTTCTTCCACCACTGCCGAAACATAATCATGACGCCTCTGAAGCGAGGTAGTGGAGAAGAAGCCACAATAAATACAACGTGACTTACAGAAGGGGATATGTAGATAAATTCCTGCCATGTGAGGACAAAATTACTCATTATTTACTTAATAAAGATGAAAAATGCTAAATAACATAAGTTTTTTTCGCTCAGTACCGATAAAAAGCAGTAATTTTATACCGTTTTTTGAAAAAATACAAATAACAATAAATCTAACCTAACAATGAAAGTTTACCAAACCAACGAAATCAAGAACATTGCCTTGCTTGGCAATGATGGTGCTGGTAAGACCACTCTTACCGAAGCACTTTTGTATGAAGCCGGCATTATTAGCCGTCGTGGTCGTATCACACAGAAAAATACCGTGAGTGACTACTTCCCTGTGGAACAGGAATACGGCTACAGTGTCTTTTCCACAGTTTTCCATGTAGAATGGAACAATAAGAAACTGAACATCATCGACTGTCCTGGTGCAGATGATTTTGTAGGTGCAGCCATGACTGCCCTCAACGTGACAGACACTGCGTTACTGCTTATCAATGGTCAATATGGTCCAGAAGTGGGCACTCAAAACCACTTCCGTTACACTGAGAAATTGGGCAAGCCTGTCATCTTCCTCGTCAATCAATTAGACTCCGAGAAGTGTGATTATCACCAAGTGCTTGACAGTCTCATCAGTATATATGGTTCCAAGGTGATTCCTATTCAATATCCTCTGAATGAAGGTCCTGATTTCAACGCACTCATTGATGTGTTGTTGATGAAAAAATACTCATGGAAGCCAGAGGGCGGCGCCCCCATCATTGAAGACATCCCTGCTGAAGAAATGGACAAAGCAATGGAGATGCACCGCGCACTCGTAGAGGCTGCTGCAGAAAATGATGAAGCATTGATGGAGAAATTCTTTGATACAGAAGCATTGACAGAGGATGAACTGCGTTTAGGTATCCGTAGAGGATTGGCTACACGGAGCATGTTCCCTGTGTTTTGTGTATGTGCGACCAAAGACATGGGTGTACGTCGTCTGATGGAATTCCTCGGCAATGTAGTTCCATTCGTGGACGAAATGCCACAGGTACACAACACTCGCGGCGAGGAAGTGAAGCCAGACCCCAATGCGGTCACTTCTCTCTATTTCTTCAAGACTGCCAACGAGCCACACATCGGCGGTGTGCAGTACTTCAAGGTGATGTCAGGTAAGGTACACGAGGGCGAAGACCTGACCAATACAGACCGCGGTTCAAAAGAACGCATGGCACAACTCTTCGTTTGTGCAGGTGCAAATCGTATCAAAGTGGAAGAACTTGTGGCAGGAGACATTGGCTGCACCGTAAAACTGAAAGATGTCCGCACTGGTAACACGCTGGCAGGCAAAGACTGCGAGAATCGTTTCAACTTTGTCAAATATCCTGACCCCAAGTACATCCGCTCCGTCAAAGCAGAGAACGAGAGCGACACTGAGAAAATGGTGGCTGCTATCCAAAAGATGTCACAGGAAGACCCAACATGGATTCTGGAACAATCGAAGGAACTGAAGCAGACCCTCGTGAAGGGACAAGGCGAGTTCCACCTCCGTACACTGAAGTGGCGCATGGAGAACAACGAGAAAATCAAGATTCGTTTCGAAGAACCTAAGATTCCTTATCGTGAAACCATCACAAAGGCAGCACGTGCCGACTATCGCCATAAGAAACAGTCAGGTGGCGCAGGTCAATTCGGCGAGGTTCACCTCATCGTGGAGCCTTACTACGACGGCATGCCAGACCCAACGAGTTACAAGTTCGGCAACCAAGAGTTCAAAATTAATGCCAAGAGCAAAGAAGAGGTAGACCTCGAATGGGGTGGCAAACTCGTGTTCATCAATTCAGTTGTAGGTGGAGCCATTGACACCCGCTTCATGCCAGCCATTCTCAAGGGTATCATGAGCCGCATGGAGCAAGGTCCACTGACAGGTTCCTATGCACGCGATGTGCGCGTAGTAGTATATGATGGTAAGATGCACCCTGTTGACTCTAACGAACTTTCCTTCATGTTGGCAGGCCGTCACGCTTTCTCCGACGCATTCAAGGCTGCAGGCCCTAAACTTCTTGAACCCATCTATGATGTAGAGGTCTTCGTGCCCAGCGACAAGATGGGTGACGTCATGTCCGACTTGCAAGGCAGGCGTGGTATGATTATTGGCAGCGAGAGCGAGAACGGATACGAGAAACTCATTGCCAAAGTGCCACTTAAGAGTCTCTCCACTTATTCTACCACCCTCAGTTCCATCACAGGTGGGCGCGCAAGTTTCATCATGAAGTTCGCCTCCTACGAACTTGTGCCTACCGATATCCAGCAACAACTCATGAAAGAGTTTGAAGAACAAAATAAGGAAGAGGATTAAAAACCGAATTTCTCAAAAAGCACAAGGGGACGTACTACAACAGCACATCCCCTTGTGTTTCTTTTTTCTTTTTTCTCTTTTCTCTACGTAGTGACTCCGCCTTATAAGGTTAATGTTTTATCAACTAAAAACAAATAATATTGTTAATACATACAAAAATTAACCTAAAAGAGATGCTTTTTACATTGACAGAAAGATTCTTATTTAATATTTCAGTACATTTGCAACCGAAACGGAAGAAAGCAACATCGTATGAAAAAGTCAACCGTCATAGTACTGGCCATCGTTATGGGCATCTCCTTCATCAGCCTGCACATCATGCAGATGCGCTACATCGAGGAAATCACCTCGCTGAGACATGAGCATTTTGAAGAGTCGGTGAGCCGCAGCCTCTACGAGACAGCACACCAATTGGAACTGTCAGAGGCCAAACGCTATCTGGAGCAAGGCACCGAAGCCCTTAACGGCATCGCCACAGCCACCGACTCAATCTATGCCACCACCGACTCGTCCGTGGTGCAACGCACCCATCAGGTCATCGCTAAAGACGGCAGCGTGTTCACTTCACGCGAGACGACCGCCTGCACCAACCTGTCAGACAAATACTTCACCCGCAAGACGGGCGGTATCAACGACCGCCAGCGTTCCTTGCAGGAAATAATGGCCATGCGCTACGCTACCGAGAAAAACCTTGTGGAAGAGGTTATCTACAGCATCCTCTACACAGCCAGTGACCGTCCCCTATCTAAACGCATCGACTTTACCGAACTGGACCAGATATTGAAGACCCAGTTGAGCAACAATGGCATCAACATCCCCTACCACTTCACCGTAACAACAAGCAATGGACAGAAAGTTTATCAGTGTGCCGACTATGACGAGACTGGCAGTAACCGCATTTTCAAAGAGTCCCTCTTCAAGAATGACCCCGTGCAGCGCAGTGGAGTGCTAGTAGTACACTTTCCCGACTTGAACAAGTACATCTGGCGTTCCCTGTGGTTCATAATGCCCTCGCTGGTGTTCACGCTCATTCTACTCATCACCTTCATCGTCACCCTCGTGTTGGTATTCAGACAGAAGAAACTGACCGAACTGAAGAACGACTTCATTAACAACATGACGCATGAGTTCAAGACGCCCATCTCTTCCATCTCATTGGCAGCCCAAATGTTAGGTGACGACTCTGTGAAGAAGACTCCCGCTCTGATGCAACGCCTCACCACCACCATCATCGATGAGACCAAACGCCTCAGATTCCAAGTGGAGAAAGTACTACAACTCTCCATGTATGGGAATCAGCGAGCCAACCTACACATGAAAGAGGTTGACATCAACGCACTCATCGCCAGCGTGACCCACACCTTCGCACTGAAAGTGGAAAAGAACGGAGGAAAAATCATCACCAATCTCGACGCCACCAACCCTGTCATCTGTGTGGATGACATGCACTTCACCAACGTCATATTCAACTTGATGGACAACGCAGTGAAATACCGCCGCAAGGATACTGACCTCGAACTGAACGTAAAAACATGGAACGAGCCGAATTTGCTCTGCATCTCCATCCAAGACAACGGCATCGGCATCAAGAAAGAGGATCTAAAACGTATCTTCGAGAAGTTCTACCGCGTACACACCGGCAATCTCCACGATGTGAAGGGCTTCGGATTAGGTCTTGCATACGTGTATAAAATCATCAAAGACCACAAAGGTACTATCGTGGCAGATAGTGAACTAGGCATTGGGACCAAGTTCACCATCAAACTAAAGATGTGAAAGAATCATTTCCAAGAACAAGATAACGACATTATTAACTATAAAAAAACAGCTATGGTAACAGACGAAAGACTTGAAGAAGTGAACATTCTTCTTTGCGAAGACGACGAAAGCCTCGGAATGCTTCTCCGTGAATACCTTGAGGCAAAAGGGTACAACACCACTCTCTGCCAAGACGGTGAGGAAGGTTTCGACACTTTCCTACAAGGCAATTTCAGCCTCTGCATTCTGGATGTGATGATGCCACGCATGGATGGCTTCACCTTGGCAAGCAAAATCAAAGAACTGAACTACGACATGCCCTTCATGTTCCTTACTGCCAAGAATTTGAAAGACGATGTACGTGAGGGCTTCGAACTCGGTGCCGATGACTACATCACCAAACCTTTCTCGATGGAGGAGGTCGTGTTCCGTATCGAAGCGATACTTCGCCGTGTACGTGGCAAGAAGAACAAGGATGCGACAGTTCGCCAGATTGGCAAGTTCACATTTGACACCCAAAAACAGATTCTGAGCATTGGTGAACAGCAAGAGAAACTCACCACCAAGGAAGCGGAGTTGCTCACCCTGCTCAGCAACCGTCAGAACGAACTCCTGCAACGTGACTATGCGCTTAAGACCATCTGGATTGATGACAACTACTTCAATGCGCGTTCGATGGATGTCTACATCACCAAACTGCGCAAGCACTTGAAAGCAGACCCAAACGTTGAAATCATCAATGTGCACGGTAAGGGTTACAAACTTGTCATCACTGAGAAAAACAACGAAAAAGAGTAATCTTTGAATTCAATGCGGGAAAACAGAAATGGCGGGCAACTCAAGTTGCCCGCCATTTCTGTTTTCCCGCATTGTCACATTATGCTTCCAATTTCTTGTTCATAAAGATATGAGTCAAGAGACCCACAATAATGAGCACCAAACTACCCCATGTGTACCAATTCTGGTCAGCCATGTCACCCATGAAAGGAACAAATGCGCAAAGAATGAGGAGTAATGCGCCTAACACGATGAGTAAAATACCGAGATTCTTTTTCATTGTATGTTTGAGTTTTATATTATTATCATTCAAAATCAGGTACAAAATAACTACTTTTTCTCCAAACGACGAAACTTTTCAGCAAGAATTTTACGTTCAAGTATCAAAAAAGTGCTTTTCGTGGTCAATTATACAAAAAATATTCGTACCTTTGCACCGCTTTTGTAAAAAGCAAAGAATTTATTTATTAACAAATCAAACTTACATTATTGATCTTATGAATCAATACGAAACCGTTTTCATTTTAACTCCCGTTTTGTCTGATGTTCAGATGAAGGAAGCGGCTGATAAGTTTGTCAACTACCTCAAGGACAAAGGTGCAGAGATCATCAGCACTGAGAACTGGGGCTTGAAGACATTGGCTTATCCTATTCAGAAGAAGACATCTGGCTTCTACCAGATGGTCGAGTTCAAGGCCGACCCAACAGTGATTGCTAAATTTGAGTTGCAGATGCGCCGTGACGAACGTGTGCTCCGCTACCTCACAGTTAAGAACGAGAAGTACGCTGCAGCCTATGCTGAGAAGCGTCGTAACAAGAAGGAGGCTTAATCATGGCAGCACCATCAGAAATCAGATACTTAACCCCAACCACTGTTGACGTTAAGAAGAAGAAGTATTGCCGTTTCAAGAAAAGTGGCATCAAGTACATCGACTACAAAGATCCAGAGTTCCTCAAGAAGTTCCTCAACGAGCAGGGCAAGATTCTTCCCCGTCGCATCACAGGCACTTCTCTGAAGTATCAGCGCCGCGTGGCTCAGGCAGTGAAGCGTGCACGTCACCTCGCACTCCTTCCCTATGTAGCAGACTTGTTGAAATAATAAAATAGGAGGTAAGACAGTATGAAAATCATTCTCAAGAAAGACGTCCACGGCTTAGGTTACAAGGACGAAGTCCTCACAGTGAAGGACGGTTATGGTCGCAACTATCTTCTTCCTCAAGGTCTGGCAGTGCTCGCCACTGAAAAGGCCGTGAAGCAACTCAACGAGGAATTGAAGCAGCGCGCTCACAAAATTGCAAAAATCAAAGAAGACGCTGAGGCACGTGCTAAGCAGTTCGAGGGTGTATCTCTCGTCATCAAGGCTCGTGTATCTGAAGGTCGCAACATCTACGGTTCCGTTGGTCCCAAGGAAATCGCTGCAGCATTGGCAGAGAAGGGCCTTGAGATTGACAGCAAACTCATCAGCATCAAGGGTGTCAAGACGCTTGGCAACTACGAGGCTATCGCACAGTTCCACCGCGAGGTGACCGTTGCCATCCCATTCGAGGTGGTCAACGAGGACGGCACCCCCACTCCTTCCAAGAAGGAGATTGCTAAGGCTGCCGAAGAGGCTGCTGCCGCAACAGAGGAAGCCGCTCCTGTAGCAGAGGAAGAGGCTCCTGCCACAGAGGCTGAAGCACCTGCTGAAACCGCAGAATAATTAGTTTGCAACATACAAAACCTAATTAGAAAAGGCTGACATCGCAACTCGATGTCAGCCTTTTTCATGCTTGCAAGCCCAACGGCATCACTTAATCACGGTGATACGTCCCTGCGGCTTCGCATATTCCTGACCAATGTGACCATTCAGACGTTCCTTGACATAATCGATAAACACATCGCTGTAGGTCTTCTTGGTTTCAAGCACGATGGGACACCCCTGCAAGGTGTTGTGCAATCCACCATCCGTCACACAATACTTCGTCGTGGCAATCTTATAGGTACGTTCCGGATTGATCGGTTCATAGTGCTGAGTGGCGCCATTCAGCACCTGCACATCGCTGACGCTGTGGTCTTTCACCTTGGTGGTGAACTTCAAGCCAGACACTTGAGGGAACTGTCCGTCAGGCTTAGGTAGGAAACTGACGAGTTTCTTGAGCATCTCGAGAATAGTACTGCCCTTCACCTCTGCCACCACAATGTAGTTATCGTAAGGCAACAACGTGAGCAAGTCACCATACGTCAGGTCACCCGTCTTCTTCAACTCATTGCGGATGCTGCCACTATTAAGTACAGCAATGTCAGCCCCCGTCATCAGTCGGTAAGCATCTGTCACGATGTCACCAGCATTCGTCTCGCCCATACGGGCAACCTCATTACCAGCATCGTCCAGGATGCGCAAAGGCACCTCGCTGTTACAAATCACACGACTCGTCTGCTCCTCCAGCATGGCATGGATGCTATCAGTCACATGGGCAACATAAGCATTCTTCTCCGTCACGCTTTCAATGGGGATGAGCGAAGTGGTCATCTTGCCGTCTGGCGTGATGAGCAACTTGCCGATATTTGCAAACTTGGTACCAGTCTGTGTCACCACAATTGGTTTGCCCGCCTTGTTCATCACCGTGTCAGCCACAATCACGGCATGGCTATGACCATCCAGCACGATGTCAATGCCTTTGGTGTTCGACACTGTCAGATGAGAATCCGAGTCACGGTTTGTTTTCTCCTCGCCCAAATGGGAATCCACAATCACATAATCAGCCCCAGCCATCCTTGCTTCGTTCACAGCCCGCTGCAACTGCACGGCAATCCCCTCATGCTGCAAGTCGTAGATAAGGTTTCCCTCGTCATCACGGAACGCATACGCCTCCGTGTCCAACGACGTAGGCGTGGTCACACCGACAAAAGCAATGCGCTTATTGCCAATACGCTTCATTACGTAAGGTGCAAACACCGATCTGCCCATCTTCACGTCGTAGAGGTTGCAACACACCACAGGAACCGGCACCTGACGCAGCAACTGGAACATACGCTCCATGCCATAGTCAAACTCATGGTTACCCATGGTGATGGCATCATAACCCACAGCCTTCATCACATCCACCACATATTGTCCCTTCGAAATGGCACCCACCGTCATACCCTGCACATAGTCACCATTCGACACCAACACCACATCCGCAGTGTCGGCAATCGCATCGCGCAATCCAGCCAGTTTCGCATAGCCATCTACTGCACAGTGCACATCATTCTCGTAGAGCACCACGATACTCCTGTCTTGCCGTGTCTGTGCCTGAGCCGAGAAAATCGATAATAGAGAACAGATGACAGAAAACAGCAACAATTCAAAATCCCTTTTCATTCTCCTTTACATTTAATTCAAATTTCGCCACAAAGATACAAAAAGTTTCAGAAATGTTCAGCCGTTTCTTCCTTTTTTTACATACTTCACTGCCAAGAACTTTCCAGATGCGACTTTTCAGAGTCGCTGATAGCAAGTACTTCCTTCTGATTGTAAGACTTCTTAGAAAGCATTCTTATCGAATGCACGCTAAAACAAAGAAGTCAAAAAGGTATAACCTTTTGACCTTCCAATATGGGCACGGTGCGCCTTTAGGGAACATTCTGGTGAAAAAAGTGCCTTGACAACAAATAACGAGCCTGTTTCGTTAAAAAGTTCTAATTCACCACTCATTTCATGGCATTACATGTTACCATCTCCTTATTTATCATTATCTTTGCCCACAAATATACTAATAATAAACACAATGAAAAAACTCATTTGTCTCATCGCATTAGCCCTTTCCATGGGGGGATCGGGAAACCATGCACAAGCACAACAGGCAAAGGTGTATTTCACTAAAGAAATCACCCCTGCATCGTTAGTGAAAATCTATGACTCCCTTGGTGTGAAAGCACACGGACAAGTGGCTGTGAAAATCAGCACAGGTGAAAGCGGTGGCAACAACTACCTCAAACCACCACTCATCCGCAACCTCGTTGAAAAAGTGGACGGCACCATCGTTGAGTGCTGCACCGCCTATGGTGGTAGCCGACAAGATGTAAAGAAACACTGGGTAACCATCCATGAACATGGTTTCGATAGCATCTTCCGTGTCGATATCATGGACGAAGAAGGAGACATAAAAATACCTGTAAAGGACAGCACATGGATCAAGTATGACATTGTGGGCGACCACCTCAACAAATACGACTTCTGCATCAACCTCGCCCATTTCAAGGGTCACGTGATGGGTGGCTTCGGCGGTGTGCTGAAAAATCAGAGCATCGGCTTCGCTTCTTCGGCAGGCAAAGGGTACATCCACTCCCACGGTGTGACCAGCAAATTGCCCGACGCTTGGCAACACACCCAACCTCAAGATGCTTTTCTCGAAAGCATGGCTGCCGCTGCACAGGCTGTTGCCGACCACTTTGGCAAAGGCAACATCGTCTATATCAATGTGCTCAACAACATCTCCATCGACTGTGACTGCGACGCCCACCCACATGCACCAGAGATTCAGGACATTGGCATCGTAGCCTCCACAGACCCCATCGCTTGCGACCGTGCCGCCTACGACCTCATCTACCAGGTAAAGAAGGACGACAACAACAACCCCGATCCGCTCAAACAGCGCATCGAGCGGCAGCATGGCATCCACATCGTGGAGCATGGCGAGAAAATTGGCATGGGCACCAGCAACTACAAGTTGGTGAGCCTTGATAAATAATTTCTAACAACACACAACATGAACAAAACAATCCTATTGACAGCCGTTGCCTTGGCAGCGACCGTCTTTGTGAATGCACAGGAGCCAAGCAGTGAACTGCAAGACGTGGTCGTCACCGGCACCCGAAACGCGACAGACGTACGTCACCTTCCCCTCACTGTGACCACCATCAGCAATGAGAAACTTAACGAGCAGTTCCGCACCTCCGTACTGCCCACCGTCATGGAACAGACCCCTGGACTCTTCACCACCAGCCGAGGCATCCTTGGCTATGGTGTTAGCACAGGAGCCGCAGGCAGCCTGAAAGTGCGTGGTGTGGGCAGCGGTGCCCAACTCCTCGTGCTCATCGATGGACAGCCTCAGTATGCAGGACTCATGGGACACCCCATCCCCGATGCCTACCAGACCATGATGGCAGAGAAGGTGGAAGTGCTACGCGGTCCCGCCTCCCTGCTCTACGGCAGTAATGCCATGGCAGGCGTGGTCAATATCGTGACCCGACAGATGAACACCGATGGTGTAAAGACCGACGTGCAACTGCAAGGCGGCAGTTATGGCACCTTCAGTGCCGATGCCACCAACCGCATGAAGTTCGGCAAGTTCACCAGCATCGTGGGCGCACAGTATCAGCGCACCGACGGTCACCGCACCAACTCCAAGTTTGAACAGTTGGGCGGATACCTGAAGTTAGGCTATGACCTTTCCGAGAATTGGAAAGCATTGGGCGACATCAATGTGACCCATTTCAACAGCAGCAACCCAGGTCCCGTGAGTAAACCGCTCATCGACAACGATATGAAAATTACTCGTGGTCTGGCAAGTGTGAGCATACTCAACAATTACGGATGGACCAGTGGCGCACTCCGCGCTTACCTTGATTGGGGACACCACAACATTGACGATGGCTATACCGCTGATGGCGCCCCCAAAACCTATCTCTACAAGCATAACGACTACATTGGCGGACTGACCTGGCATCAAATATTCACTCTTTTTGCAGGCAACACCACCACCTTTGGTGTCGATTGGCAGCACTTTGGCGGTTCGGCATGGAACGCAGACAAGACCACCAGCGAAAAGACCTACCTGACCAAAGACAAGGACGGCAACATCGTGGAGAAGCAGCATGCCGACGAAGTGGCTGGATATATCGACTTCCGACAAGCCATCACCCCTTGGCTCACCGCCGATGCAGGTCTGCGTCTTGACCACCACTCCGTCATCGGCACCGAACTTGTACCACAAGGCGGACTCTCCTTCCACCTGACTCCCACCACCGACCTCAAGGCACTCGTCAGCAAAGGTTTCCGCAACCCCATCATCCGCGAGATGTACATGTTTCCGCCTGCCACCACCGACCTCAAACCCGAGCGCATGATGAACTACGAACTCTCTTTCGCCCAGCGTTTCAACGGCAGAGGGCACATCGGTGCCAACCTCTTCTACATCAAGGGAGACAACCTCATCAGTACTACCCGCATTGACGGTAAGCCCCGCAATGTAAACACAGGCGATTTTGAGAACTGGGGCTTGGAACTCACGGGCGACTGCCGCATTGACTATCACTGGAGTCTTAATGGCAATTATTCCTTCCTCCACATGAACACCCCCATCGATGGTGCTCCCGAAGGCAAACTCTATATCGGAGCCAACTATCATCAAGGCAAATGGACTGTGGCAGCAGGACTCCAGAATATCAGCGGACTCTACATCGCCACAGGAGCCGACGAGGAGAAAGAGAATTACACCTTGCTCAATGCCACCGTCAGTTACCAAGTGGCACCTATCGCCACCCTCTTTGTCAAGGGTGACAACATCCTCGCCGAGCAATACCAGACCTACGCAGGCTTCCCCATGCCCAAGGCAACCTTCATGGGTGGTGTGAAAATGAGTTTCTAAAACAAAACCTTGTGACAGAGGAAATGGGAGAAGAAAGAACTTTCCAATCCGTTTTACCGTTTCGTGTTTGAGTGAAAAACAATGCATTTTTTCGCAAAAATCTGCAATCTTTCACCAGCGACGCGGTGATGGCGACGTGTACTGCATGGTGAATGCACCGAAACCATTTCGGCAGCAGGTGCACATCGGTGAACAAATAGATTGGCGACAGGTAGCACACCACGCTCATCCACGAGGCAAGGAATCGATAGGGCATTGGTGTTTTCCAGCATCTGTCTTCAAAATCCTCTGTTTTTTATTTGTTCATTGATCAATGTGTTGGATGCCGTCTCGATGATGGCATTGCAGTTGCCACGGGAATTGTACATGGTGTTCCTCTCATCCACGGAAATGGATGAGAAGGACTTGCAACGCATAAATGCAGTGGAGTCGATGGAGATGACGCTTGCCGGGATTCTGATCTCTTTCAAGGTCATGCCACTAAAGGCGAGTTCTCCAATTCTATTGACACTATCCACTATGATAGTATTCCTGCACCCTGCCACCAGAGTGTTGCTTGCCGTCTCCACTATGGCATTGCAGTTCTCACGGGAATCGCACACCTTGTTTTCTGGGTCAACCGCGATGTGCTCCAGGGCTGTGCATCCCTGAAAGATGCCTGACTGCACGTTCGTCACCCCTACTGGAATGAAAATGGAATCCAGCGACACGCATCCTCCAAAGATGGCTGCCTCGTCAAGATTTTTCAGCGACGAGGGCAACGACACGGATTTCAGCCGACGCAACCATAAAACGCACCAGCCTCAATCGTTTCGACTCCTTCAGGAATGACAAATTCCTTCAGTCGCACACAATTCCAGAATGCATCCCGTCCGATTGTGGCTATACCACGGGGGATGGTCGTTCTATAGCATCCTATCATCAGCCGGTCATTAGAATCGATGACGGCATCACAATGGTCACGTGAATCAAACTCCTCATTGTCTTCATCCACCTCTATGCTTACCAGATTCACACATCCGTCGAAAACCATCGTTCCGATATATTCTACCGTCGAAGAAAACCTAACCGATTCCGACTGATTTATAATACACCTCCCCTCCAACATAGTCATCATACACATAGTTGTACCCTTCGAATACAATGCGGTCTTTATATACACTAACATGTGCTATATGAGCCTTTCCATTAGGTTTCAGTTCTTCCATCACAACAGCCTTTACCTTATTTCTGTTTCCACTCGAACTCAAATATTCTTGTACGCCTTCAAGGGAATTAAATTCTATCATGACCTTAATGACACCTCTAATCTCCCTACCATTTTTCCGCATGCCCCGTTAACTGTAAAGGTTAAAGTTAGGGTTAAGGTTGTTCACCACCACACCTGTTTTCCCCTCTCATACGTGAAGATTCTCTGCTCATGTCCCTTGGTCTTGTCATGCAACTCTTTTCCTGACTTCGGCGATACGGCACCAAAACAGTTATTCGTTTCTCAAATCTGTTGTCACTCACGTACCCCCTACGGGAGCACTCTCAAATACGGAAATTTTCTGCGTCACCTAAATCACCTCCCTCAAAATTCAAAAACTCCCTGTTTATCGGGATTTTGGATGATGTGTGTTTCGAGAAATGTTAAAACCGCCGAAGTCAGGAAATTGCACAGGGGGTTCTTACAGACTTTGTGCACTCACTTAATCAGAACGCTCTCTCCACGCAAGTTCTTCACGTTCGGCAAAGGGGGCAAACGAGTTTGACACCCTCGCTCACTTAATCAGAACTTTGTTTCCGTTGTGGATGTAGATGCTGCCCTTGTGGGGGTGGCGCACAAGTTTGCCGTCAAGGGTATAGTACTTGCCATCATGCTGACGGGAGGCGGGCACTGCCACGGGGGCATGGATGCCTACTGCAATGCGTTCGGTGACTCCTACAGGATGGATCGTCATGCAGTCAATGTTGGGCATGGATGCTGAAGAGGACTTGTTGTAGAGCCGGATGAGGTTCTCACCTGGAGTGAGGGTGACGGTGAGGGTTTTGGAACCGACCTTGTCGTAGCCACCAGAATTGCAGGTGAGGGTCTGCACGTCCTTTCCATTGACGCTAACGGTGAGATTGCGGTTGTCGCCCGACATGTAGTTGAGGGTCATCTGGTAGTCGCCACCGTTGTCGCTATAGACGTGACGCCACTGGAGGTCGTTCTCGGCATCTTCGCCGAGCCATCCCACGTATTCTTTGCCTGAACAGGCATCGTGGCTCTCATAGACAGCGGAATGAACTACCTTATTGTTGGCAATTTCCTGATACTTGCCGAGATAGGCGGTTTCGGCTTCGTAAAGGTTGCGTTCCAAGCGGGTCTCTGCTTCAAGGCGGTAGATGCGGGTGCCATGAGCAGGAACGGTGACGGAGATTTGGTCGGTCATCTCACCGAGGTCTTCGTTCTCATAGAGATCGCGCACTTTGACAACACCATCAAGATCGAGATCGGTAAACTTTATGCTCATGTCAACTTTCTTGTCGGAGGGGTTGTAGAGTGCAACGGCGCGTGTCTTGCCGTAAAGTTGCTGAAGGTCTTTCACAAGCACATAGGTGTCGCCCACATGCTGCACAACGTATGCCTGAATACAAAGATCGTCTTGGTTGAGAGCAATGAGGTCGGTGTTCTTGAGCAACAACTTAGCAGCGGGCTTGATGTTGCGGAGGTCGCAGCCGATGAGTAGAGGACTGGACATAATGCACCACATGCCGAAGTGAGTACGGTCTTCTTCGGTGGAGAGTCCTTTGCCGACTTCGAGCATATCCATGTCATTGTAGTGTCCGTCATAGCAGTAGGCGGAGAGATAGAGGTTCTCGTTAAGGATGCTCTTGACAGACTTCCAAGAGGCATTGATGTCGCCTGTAGTGCGCCATGAGGCTGCCACACCATGTACCCAGTTGCCCGGGTAGTCCCAACGGCACACGTTCATGCGCACATCGGGCGCCCTGTGTTTTCAATCGCTTTGGCAATGGCGGTGTAGCGTTCCTGCTCGTCGAGGTAAAGGTTTTCGCTATTGTGAAAACCTACACCTCCACAGAAATCGACCTTGATGAAGTCGAAACCAAGTTCCTTGAAGAAAAAGTCGCAGTCCTGCTGGTCGTGTCCGTAAAAGCCAACGCCTTCGGCTATCTTGTCACCGCCATGATAGTTGCCGCAGGTGTTCTTGCCACCATCGGAGTAGATGCCAGCCTTCATCTTGAGTGTGTGGATGTAATCAACCACGGGCTTGAGACCGTTGGGGAAACGGGTAGGATGGATAAGGAGTTTGCCGGTCTCGGGGTCGCGCCCTCCAAAGTAACCGTCGTCGATGTTGATGTGGTCGTAGCCAACCTTAAGGAGTCCCTGCGTACGCATGGCTGTGGCCTGCCCCTTGATGATGTCTTCACTGATGTTGAGGGCGAACGTGTTCCACGAACTCCAGCCCATGGTGGGCTTGTCTTGTGCATACCCCTTCACTCCACTGAGAGAGAAGGCGAGTACAATGAGCATCTTGAAGTTTGTTCTCATATTGTTTTGGAATCGGTTTTTCATTTCATGTCAATGGTGATTTGTGCGGGTTCAAGTCCCTGAGCCTTGACTGTGAGGGTGACGCTACCAGCCTTGTTTTGAGGCTGGACGATGGCGAGAGCCTTGCCACGGAAAGTGGTGGGACTTAGAGAACGGAAGGAATGCATATCATAAGGGTGTCCTGTACCCGCAATGACAGTGGCAGCACCCTCCACACTGATGTCGAGTGGCAACTCGGCTGTGGGACAGAGGTGACCTTCTTCATCCTCAATGCAAATCTGCACATAAGAGAGGTCGTTGTGGGAGGAGAAGATGGCAGTGCGGTCTGCCTTGAGCACAATGCGGGCTGGCTGAAGGGCTGTGACGAACTCAACTGAATCCATCTTCTCCTTCCGGCTTTGGGGCACTGTCTTTGCCTTGAGCGAACCTGGCTCATAGGCCACGGTGAAGGTGGCAGTGTAAGTGTCAGGAGCGGTGTCCTTCTCGCCCACGATGGAGTCGTTAATGAACAACTGCACACGGGGTGCACGGCTATAAACGTTGACACGGAGGGAATCGCAGCGACGGGCATTGACATTGTGAAGGAGATTGCCCACCACATTGGTAGTCTGATAGTTCTCAGGACGCAACTCCACAGGCAAATATACCCCTTTTGCATAGGCCTGTGCCTGCCAGTTCCAATGATTCTCTTCGGCAGTCCAGCCCCAGCCGTTCACATCTTCCCGTTCGCCATCAGGCACTAAAGGACGCACAGCCATGGCGATGGGGGTACGACGCCAAAGGACATCACGGTAGTAACTGGGGGCTTTCTTGTCGCCAATCAAGTCGAAGTCTCCACAATTAGCGTTGAACCAAGGCCAGGAGAGGAACTGAATCCAACGATTGTCAGAGCGTTCGAAAGTGTGACCCAAACCGGCTTCGCCTACATAGTCAATGGCTGTCCAAACAAAGTCGCCAACAATATAAGGATGCTTTTCAACGAGATTCCAATTCTGTGCCATCTCGTTGGGAAAGGATTCAGAACCATAAATGATACGATCAGGGAAAGAGTCATGGTCGGCTTCGTAATGACGCCACTCGTAGTTATAACCAGCAATCTCCACATTGGCAAAAGCATCTGGAGAGTTCTTTTCCCAAGTGTAGCCCTGACGTTCCCAAAAGGAGTTAACAGCCATCGTAGTGGGACGAGTGCCGTCGTTCTGATTCGCCACAAGGTTGAGTTCGAGGGCAATTTCCTTTCCACGAGGAAGATCGGCTCGCTGGGCTATCTCGTTGCCGATACTCCACATGATAATAGAGGGGTGGTTGCGGTCACGGCGCACCATGAGAGCCATGTCTTTCAAGTGATCGCGCTTGAAGTATTGGCTATAGTCATTGGAACGCTTAGGCTCTTCCCATTGGTCGAACACCTCGTCAATGACAAGCATGCCAAGACTGTCACATGCATGGAGGAAGGCTTCAGTGGGCAGGTTGTGGCTACATCGCACAGCATTGTAGCCGGCAGATTTCATCAGTTCCACCTTGTGAACGTCAGCACGGTCTATACCAACACCTCCCAAAAGTCCGTTGTCGTGATGCACACAACCACCGTAAAGTTTAAGAGGCTTGCCATTGAGCAGGAAGCCCTCTTCGGCAGAGAAATGGATTGTACGGATGCCAAAGGGAATGTATATGGCATCTTTTTCTTCGCCAGACTTGCAGAGATAGACTTTTGCTTTGTATCGATAGGGATTGTCCAAAGACCAGAGAACGGGTTTCTGAACAGTCATCTCAACTGCCACATCCACCCCACTTGTTGCATTGCCACTCACTTCAACATTCTGTTCGCCATGCCCCACGATGATGCCCTGTGCATCTAAAATGTCAACACAGAAAGTGCCCACAACGGAGCGATTCTCTTCATAAAAGACTTTGGCAAAGACTTTCACATTCGCATCCTTCCCCTTATTGATGAGTTCGGAACCATCCACAAAGGTATCCCATTCATTCAGATGCAACTTATCGGTCGTTTCCATCCACACGTGACGGAAGATACCACTACCTGCATACCATCGAGAATTCAGCCCTTCATTCACGGCTTTCACTACAACAGTGATGATACGTTCGTCATTTTGCCTGCGATTCCTCTTGTCGGCAAGTATCGAATTGAGATTGATGACAAAAGGCATGTAACCATATACGTTGACGGCTGCTTTCACGCCATTCACCCATACCTCCGCCTGATTATATACACCATCAAAACGGATGTTCACGTTGGTTTGAGACAGGTAGGTGTCGAGCGAGGCGTTGCCCTGTATGGGCAAGGAGAAGGTGTTGCGGTACCAACCTTCACCGCCAATAGTCTGCCCAGTATCCCAATCACCAATGCTCAAACGCGAGAATGGACCCACCTGTACGGCCGACCACGCTGAATTGCGCTGACGATAGTCTTGTGAGTCGAACACTGGCTCCATGCTGAAATCATGGGGGACTGTAAGGGTTCTCCACTTGGAATCATCGAATTCGGGAGTTTCAGCATTGACAGCGGCACCACGATGGAATTTCCATCCTTGGTCAAGACTCCGCTTCCGTTGGGCATAGCTAACGACGGAAAGCAGGCAAAAAAGGGCAGATAGTAAATACTTCATACGGCAGATGAGTAAGTTAATTCTTAAAACTATGGATGGGAGCAGGGATGCGGCCTCCTCTATCCACAAAACGCTGGCTGGAGAAGGTGTTAACAGGCATGATGGGGGCATAGCCAAGGAGTCCGCCAAACTCGACGGTGTCGCCAACGGTCTTGCCGACAACGGGGATGATGCGCACAGCGGTTGTCTTCTGATTGACCATACCAATGGCACTCTCGTCAGCAATGATGCCTGCAATGGTGGTGGCAGGCGTATCACCAGGAATGGCAATCATGTCGAGTCCTACGGAGCAGACACAAGTCATGGCTTCGAGTTTCTCGATGGTGAGGGCACCAGCCTCAACGGCATCAATCATGCCTTGGTCTTCACTCACAGGGATGAAGGCACCAGAGAGTCCGCCCACATAGGAGGATGCCATCACCCCACCCTTCTTCACTTGGTCGTTGAGGAGAGCAAGGGCTGCAGTAGTGCCTGGAGCACCAGGATGTTCCACACCGATGCACTTGAGAATGTCGGCAACGGAGTCACCGATGGCGGGAGTAGGTGCAAGACTCAGGTCGATAATACCAAAGGGTACACCAAGACGGCTACTTGCCTCTTGCGCCACGAGTTGACCCACACGAGTAATCTTGAATGCGGTGCGCTTGATGGTCTCACACAGCAGTTCAAAGTTCGCATCGGGAATTTGTTCCAATGCATATTTCACTACACCCGGACCACTGACACCGACGTTGATGATGGCATCGGCTTCGCTCACGCCGTGGAAAGCACCAGCCATGAAGGGGTTGTCGTCGGGCGCATTGCAGAGCACCACAAGTTTGGCACATCCGAGGGAGTCTTTCTCTTTCGTTGCCTCGGCAGTGTCCTTGATGATGTCGCCCATCAGACGCACGGCGTCCATGTTGATACCTGTCTTGGTGGAACCGACGTTGACACTGGAGCAGATGCGCTCTGTGCATGCCAGTGCCATAGGGATGCTGCGGATGAGCAGTTCGTCGCTCCGAGTCATGCCTTTCGACACAATAGCGGAGTAACCTCCCAGAAAGTTGACACCCACCTCTTTAGCAGCACGGTCGAGAGTCTTGGCTATCTGCACATAATCGCCAGGAGTGCGGCAGCAAGCACTCCCCACCAAGGAGATGGGGGTGATGCTGATGCGCTTGTTGACAATGGGAATGCCAAACTCCTTGGCAATATCCTCGCCCGTCTGGACAAGGTTGCAAGCAAGGGTGGTAATCTTCTTGTATATCTTTTCACACGTGACCGTCAAGTCCTTGTCGGAACAATCAAGCAGACTGATGCCCATTGTGATGGTGCGGACATCAAGATTCTCCTGCTCAATCATCTTGTTGGTCTCTATGACTTCTTGTAAGTTGATCATCTTCCTTAAATTCTGTGCATTTTATCAAATATGTCTTCCAACTGGCACTTTACCTGAACGCCTGTGTCCTTGCCAATCTCGACGAGTTCGTCGCTCAACACATCGAAGGCTTTGACAGACTTGGTCAAATCGACAATCATCATCATGTTGAAGTACTCCTGCACAATAGTCTGTGAAATATCAAGGATATTGATTTGGTTGTTTGCCAGATAGGTACAAACCTTGGCGATGATACCTACTGTGTCTTTGCCTACCACTGTTATAATTGCTCTTGTCATCTTTCTATTTACTATTTACAATTTGGAAAATTAAAATGTCTGTGTATAATCGCCTTCGTAAGTCTTGACAGTAAAGGTCACTTGGATTTGTTTCTCGGGGAGGGGCATGGAGAGATAGACGTGTTCGGTGTAGGCACTGCCATCGTTGGCTGGACGCTGATGCAGAAGAGAATAGTGCCCCACGCTGTCTTCGCAGAAAGCATACTGATGGACACCATTGTCGGTGGTCATCAGTCCCAGATGTAGATTGATGTACCCCCCGCTCTTCCACATACTGACAACTTTCATCGGATCACGCGGTAACAGAGACACATCTTGATAAGCCTTACCATCAATAACCACATAGATGGAGGTGGCAGGATAGGGTTTGGAACAAAAGATGGGGCGGATGCTGGACAACTTGAGGTTTTTGTCACCGTCGTATGTATAGACTGCCATGCAACGGAGCAGGGTGTCTTCCCATTCCAAATCCACCTGTTGTGAAGCGACATGATGAATGGTACCATCGTCTAAACAGACACTCTGCACCATCCCGTTGGCATCAGTGGTCGCCACCAATAAATCGGTGACATAGGGAGGAACATATTCGTTCCCATCATCGTCGCCATCTGAACAGGTCGCCAAACATGCTACCAATGCCATGCATAGAATGTTAGTCAGCAACTTTCTCATAATTACGGAGAGGGTTAGCATACATTGCCGTGAGTTTCTCACGAAGGAAAGGTATGTCAGGATGCTCCACATCCACCATTTTGATGCGTTCCTCGATGTAGGCATTGGTCGTGCCAGCAAGGGCATCACGGTTGATGTCGTAGATGCGGTAGTTCTTATGTATCTCGTGGTCTATATGCTCTGCCACGATGCGGAAGATGTCTGTCTTCTCAATGGTATCTGGATTGAGGGTGTCAAGCCAGTCATTGATGCAGTCTGCTGCCTGATAGTGCACATGTCCCTTCTTGCCCCAAATGCCCGTTTTCATATTGTCGAGGTCGTCTTGTTTGGCTTTCTTCCACCCTGGGATGTCGCGCTTACACTGAAACTCCTTTGCCTTCAGATAGTCGCAGGGGTCGTACTCGTAAGAGATGGCAAGTGGTACGATGCGCATGTGGCGCAGGTTCTCGATGATGTCGGCTGTAGTCCTGCCAGTGGTAGGTCCACCCATGTTCAACATCTTGAGCACCGACTCCTGTGTGCGGTCGTCAGAGTCCTTGGCACGTCCTTCACGTTGGGCAATCCAGATGTTTTCGTTCTTCTCATTAATGGCAAAGTGCATGTACTGGCTCATGTGGATGGACGACTTAAGCATCTCCTTGGGAGTCAAACCTCGATTGACCACAAACGACTTGTTCATCTTGACCAAGGTCTTAATCCACGGATAGATGAGCAGGTTATTACCAATGGCTATCTCTACGGTAGTGGAAAAACCGTCCTTCAACAAGAAGGTGTCGAGGAAAGCCGAGTCAAGCACAATGTCACGATGGTTGGACATGAAGGTGTAGTTGCCCGTCCTGTCCAAGGACTTGGGGAAGAAGGAACTATACCCAGTTGTCGCCTTGTGCAGAACATAATACACCAGTGGTTTCATGAATCGCTTTTGAAAGTCAAGCGGTGTCTTGACACCAATGAACATCATGCGTATCAGTCCATTCCGAATGCCTTTGGGAAGAGGTATCAAACCTTGCAGAATCTTGTCAAACTGACGGTCTGCCAGCATACTCTCAAAGGCGTCCTTCATCTCACCTTCAGCATACGGACGAATATCATCAAAATCAGATAGCACCATAATCTATAACTTTAACATTAACGTTAACCCTAACTTTAACTCTAAACCCTACTCCTCCAATTTGTCGGTGATGATAGCGTTTAGCATGTCCTTCATTTCATTGCCTTCGGCACGTACTTGCTGAGGAATGAAACTTGTGGGAGTCATGCCTGGTGTCGTATTGATTTCCAACATGTTGATCACATCTTCTCCAGCCTCGTTCTTGCTGATGATATAGTCGATGCGAATCAAGCCAGAAGCACCCAAGATGTCATAGATGGCAGCGGTGAGTGCCTGTACGCGCTTGGTTGTCTCGTCTGACAGACGTGCCGGTGTGATTTCCTCCACCATGCCATTGTACTTGGCATCATAATCAAAGAAATCGGTCTTGGGCACCACCTCTGTAATTGGCAACACGTGCATGCCTGTTGCCTTGGTCTTATAGACACCATTGCTAATCTCCACACCCTTCAGTTCACTCTCCACCAACACTTCTGGGCATTCTTCCATCGCCTTTTCAATGGCGGGCATGACATCCTCCAAAGTCTTGCAGTGGGTCACACCAAAACTGGAACCGCCTCCATTGGGCTTGATGAAACAGGGTAAACCCACCTTGTCAACCAACTGCTGGGCATCTATCTCCTGACCCTGACGAACCAATACGTCTTCTGCCACCTTCACGCCAAACCCTTTCAGGAACTGGTTTAAGGCAAACTTGTTGAAAGTCATTGACTCCACCAACACACCACTCGTTGAATAAGGAATGCCGAGCAGGTCGAAATAGCCCTGCAACGTACCATCCTCTCCTGGAGTGCCATGAATCGTGATATAGGCATAATCGGGGCGGATATCCTTTCCCCACTCGTCCTTGAACGTGAAATTATGGCGATACACTGCAGATTGCCTACCATTCGGCAAGTGTGCCACCCAACCCTGATGACTCACCTCCACGATGTAAACGTCGTACTTCTCTTTGTCAATCCATGAATCAATGCCTGCCGCACTTCTCAGCGACACATCATGTTCAGAACTGTCACCGCCTGCTACGATTGCAATTACTTTTTTCATCTTTATTTATTATATCTTTAACTTTAACCCTAACTTTAACTCTCAGCCCTAAACCCTAAACTTCCCCTACATATCCTCTCCACTTCTCCAACAACGACTGGATGTCTTCGGGTAGTTCCGAGTTGAACATCATCTCCTTGCCCGTCCGTGGATGCACGAACCCTAATGTCTTGGCATGCAGGACTTGGCGCGGACAAAGTTTGAAACAGTTGTCTATAAACTGACGATACTTCGATGAGTTCGTTCCCTTCAACACTTGATCACCGCCATAGCGTTCGTCGCAGAACAAAGGGTGACCGATGTGCTTCATGTGGGCACGAATCTGATGGGTTCTTCCTGTTTCCAGCACACACTTCACCAAAGTCGTATAACCAAAACGCTCCAGAATGTAATAATGGGTCACAGCACTCTTTCCTATCTCTGAGTCGGGAGGAAATACTGCCATCCGCATCCGGTCCTTGGGGTCACGTCCGATGTTACCTTCTATTCTTCCTTCATCCTCCGTAAAGTTCCCCCACACCAAGGCATTATACTCACGTTGGGTGGTCTTGTTGAAAAACTGCAAGCCCAAACCTGTCTTTGCCGTTGCCGTCTTTGCCACCACCAGAAGTCCGCTCGTATCCTTGTCGATACGGTGCACCAATCCAATCTCAGGGTCGTTGATGTCGTACTGCGGCATATCCTTCAAGTGCCATGCAATGGCATTCAGCATCGTGCCGTTCCAATTGCCAAAACCCGGATGCACCACCATTCCGGCAGGTTTGTTGATGACCATCAGGTCACCATCCTCATACACTATGTCTAACGGGATATCTTCAGGAGTAATCTTGTTCTCATAATGCGGACGGTCGAGCATCACCTGAATCACATCGTCAGGCTTCACCTTATAAGAGCGTTTCACCGGTTTCCCGTTCGCCATGATGAAACCCGCATCCGCTGCTTTCTGCACACGATTGCGGCTCGTGCCAGACAACTGGGTGAGCAAGAATTTGTCCACCCGTAAAAGTTTTTGTCCCTTATCGGCTACAATACGATGATGCTCATAGAGTTGAGAGGTTTCGTCATCCTCCAGTTCATCCACATCAGAGTTCAATGTCGAAATCTTCTCCGTCTTCATCTATATTTACACCTTCAAAGTCTCCATCTACATCAAAATCATCCCCATAAATGGTTGAGTCTATTTCTCCACCGCCAATCACCAGAGTCAAAGGGCGGTCACGCGGAATAGTCTCTCCCGCATGCACATCACGAGTGCCTTGTTTCACGCCCAACACCAAATCCTTCGGTCTGCCCAGCACAGGCTTGTGCGCCGTCAACTTGAACCCCAACGATTGCAACAGTGCCACAGCCTCACGTAATGAGCCATGACCCACCACATCTGGCACTTGAGCCATCGGCTCTCCTTTGAGGTTAACGGTCAAATAAACCATACGTCCGCCCTTCACTTCATAACCAGGCTTCGGTGACTGTTCCAACACAGAACCACGTGGTGCATGCTTGTCATACACCGAGTCAACGACCAAAGCCATCAAACCACGGTCTTTCAGCATGGTCTCTGCATCATATACAGACTTGCCCACCACATTGGGCACTTCAATTTTTTCACCATGATGCGTGAACGAATCCAGCATGTACAATGCACCAACAGGAACAGCCACAATGACGAACACCATTATCACGATGTTCACCCAAAACTTAACTCCAGATTTGCCTGTAAAAAAATTCTTCAATGCCATTTCGCGCGTACAATATTTTATTTATGGGGACAAAGTTAGTCATTTTAAGTGAAAAGTGAAGAGTGAAAAGTAAAAAATCTAAGTTACTTGCCATTCAGATGCTCGGTTACTTAGATTTTTCACTTTTCACACTTCACTTTTCACACTTTTTTGATACAACAAAAAAGCAGAAGTTTCCTTCTGCTTTTACTTATTTGCCGTGATGTTCACTTGATACGGTGAGCGACTTGCGACCCTTCTTGCGACGAGCGGCAAGAACGCGGCGTCCATTAGCTGTCTGCATGCGCAGACGGAAACCGTGCTTGTTAATCCTCTTTCTGTTGTGAGGTTGGAATGTTCTTTTCATTGTCTTATTCTATTATTTATTGTTAATCTTTCTCTTTGCCTGACTTCATCAAAGATACTCAGAAATCGTACCTTTCATTCAATCTTACCGCCTCAATGCCGCAACATTCGCGGAAAACGACTGCAAAATTAGTGAATTTCAAGATATCAGCAAAAGAAAAAACCAAAAAACACTAAGTTTTTTTGTCATTTTAATGATTTTCCACAATTTTGACCTCGCCGAAGGTGGGATTTTCACTTTTAGTTTTTTGCCTTTCACTTTTTTTCAGTACCTTTGCACTCGATTTTGAAAAGAATTATAATTGTAAATACTAAAATCGTAATTTGAACTATGGCTATTTTAGCAGGTGACATTAAGAAAGGTGTATGCCTCCGTCTTGACGATGGCAAAATTTATGTAGTAATCGATTTTTTGCACGTGAAGCCAGGCAAGGGAAATACTGTGATGCGTACCAAACTTCGTAACGTGGAGGATGGTCGTGTGCTCGAGCGCACATGGATTGTTTCTGCCAAACTCGACGACGTGCAGGTTTCACACCAGCAGTTCCAGTACCTCTACAAAGAAGGCGAAGAAATGGTCTTCATGAACACAGACACTTATGAGCAAGTAAACATTTCTAAAGACCTCATCACTGGCGGTGACTTCCTCAAAGAAGGCGAAACGATGGTGATGGCATCTATCGACGAATCAACAGGCACTATCCTCACTGCTGAAGCACCTGTCAAAGTGGTGCTGACCGTGACTTACACAGAGCCTGGCTTTGCTGGCAACACTGCCACTAACGCAACCAAGCCCGCCACACTCGAAACAGGTGTGGAAATTCGTGTGCCTCTCTTCATCAACGAGGGCGACCAGATCGAGGTGGACACTCGCGACGGTTCTTACGTAACACGCAAATAATCAATCCATCTATACATACAGAGGGGGAAGTGCTTCACTTGACAGCACTTCCCCTTCTTCTTTATATTTCACTCATGTTTTAAGTACTTCGCCATCATTTCCAGAATACGAAATAAACTGCTGCCACCAAACAGAGGAAGGCTGCTGCGTGGTTCCAATGCAGATGTTCGCCTTGAAACATGAAGGAGGCGATAATGGTGAAAACCGTAAGAGAGACCACTTCTTGAATCACCTTTAGTTGCACCAATGAATAAGGTCCGCCGTTACCCACAAAACCAATCTTATTAGCAGGAACCTGCAAAGAGTATTCAAAAAAGGCGATGCCCCAAGAGAATACAATCACTAACCACAAGGGCCAACTGTTTGAGATGTTCATCTGCTGTAGTTTCAGATGTCCATACCATGCCAGCGTCATAAAGATATTGCTACCTATCAGCAACAGTATCGTATAAAATCCATTCATCATAACCTTTTTCGATTTGGGCTACAAAGGTACGGATTAGTGAGCACAATACAAAAGGAAAAAGCCTTTTTCATCCTTATTGTTGAATGCCATACAGTAGTTTGTAGCATTCTGAGTGATCCACCAATAAATAAGTGAATATAACATCAAATGTCTTGCAAGATATTTGAATTTCAATCAAATTGTATTATCTTTGCCCCGAAATTGCAAAATGAACCGTTTTTAGAATCAGTATAACATGGAAGCAGTTAATAACGGATATTACAGGCTTTCCTGGAGGGAACGTATCGGTTATTGCTCAGGCGATTTGGCTCAAAACCTGATATATCAGACTATCAGCATCTGGCTGTTGTTCTACTACAACAATGTATTCGGACTTGACTCCGCCGCAGTAGCAGTGATGTTCCTAATTGTTCGTATCATTGACGTGATATGGGATCCAATGGTAGGAGCCTTTGTGGATAAATCACATCCACGTTGGGGCAAGTACCGCTCATGGATTCTCTTTGGCGGTCTTCCTCTTGCTGCATTCGCCATTCTCTGTTTCTGGGATGGATTCAGCGGGTCTTTGTTATATGCCTACGTGACCTACGTGGGCATGAGCATGTGTTTCACACTAATCAATGTACCCTACGGAGCGCTGGGTTCCTCACTCACACGCGACACTGACGAAATCACCATACTGACCAGCGTCCGTATGATCATGGCCAATTTGGCAGGACTGATTATCAAGACCCTGCCACTGGTAATAGCCCTATTTGCTCCCAAGGTGTTCGATAAAACTACAGGACAGATGGAAACTGTCTATAATACGCCAGAAGCAGGACAGGCATGGTTCATCACCATGAGCATTTTTGCTCTGGCAGGACTGACGTTGCTCATCTTCTGTTTCTTCGGAAGCAAGGAACGCATCGTGATGGACAAGAGCGAGACTGCCAGCGTGAAAGTGAGTGACCTCTGGATGGAGTTAGTGAGGAATCGTCCACTTAGAATCCTCTCCTTCTTCTTCATCATCGCTTTCACCACCATGAGCATCAGCAATGCTGCGGACTCCTATTTCATAACCTATAACATGAGAGCCACGCCTTTCATGACCACAGTGTTCATGTGGCTTGGCACCATCCCCGCTTTCGTCTTCCTTCCTATGGTGCCAACTGTCAAACGGAAAATCGGCAAAAATGGCATGTTCCGTATGTTTCTTGGCATTGCCATTATAGCCATGCTCCTCATGTACCTCTTCGTATCCACCCCCAACCTCAAGTCCTGCTTCCCCTTACTTTGCGTGGTACAGTTTGTAAAGAGTGCTGGTGTGCTGGTGGCTACAGGCTACATGTGGGCACTCGTTCCCGAGGTGGTAACTTACAGCGAATATGCATCGGGGCGACGCGTGGCTGGAATTGTGAACGCTTTAATATGTATCTTCATGAAAGCAGGCATGGCTTTAGGAGGTGTAATACCCGGATTCGTTTTGGCATGGGCAGGATTTAAAGCCGGAGCATCCACCCAAACTCCTATGGCAGAGCAAGGCATACTCTGGCTCGTCACCCTGATACCAGCCGTCTTGTTCGTGTTAGCCATCCTTGTGATTGGGAAATACGAACTCACCGACGAGAAAATGGACGAAATCAATGCAGCAATAACAAACAACGCGAGATAGACATGCAACTCACATCTAATTCTGACAAAATTACGAGGGACTATTTTGATTCTCTCTTGGTTGAGACCCGATATGTGGATTCAGTGATTCCTTCCACACAATTGCAACTGTTTGGGGAGAACTTCCATACTCCGATCATGACAGCCGCTCTGTCACACTTACACAACACCACACCTGACGGAATGACCATCTATGCGCACGCCGCAGCCTTAAGTGGTGCTGTGCATTGGGTCGGGATGGGTAGCGATGAGGAACTGGAGGCGATTGTAGCCACAGGTGCCCGAACCATCAAAATCATCAAACCTTATGCCGACAATCGAGAAGTACTACGCAAGATAAAACATGCCGTCAAAAAGGGCTGCATAGCCGTAGGAATGGACATCGACCATGCTTTCAACTCCGAGGGAGGTTTCGACAACGTGTTTGGGATGCCCATGAAAGCCAAATCGACAGCCGAACTGACTGAGTTCGTACAAGCGGCAGGCATTCCTTTCATCGTGAAAGGCGTACTCAGCCCACACGATGCCGAAAAAAGTCTCAAGGCTGGATGCGCCGGAATCGTGGTGTCTCACCATCACGGCATGATATCTTATGCCGTACCGCCACTCATGGTGCTACAGGACATTCTTTCAGTCACAAGCGGAAGCATTCCTGTGTTTGTCGATTGTGGCATTGAGAGTGGCATGGACGCATACAAATGTTTAGCACTCGGTGCCAAAGCCGTTTCCGTGGGTCGTCACTTGATGCCACTGCTCAAGAGCGGAGCACAAGTTGTAGCGCGAAGGATAGATGAAATGACAGCCGAATTAGCAGGCGTCATGGCTCGTACAGGAATCGGCTCGTTAGAGAAAATGGATTCTACAGTCATTCACAGGAGGGCGTTCTGATGTATTTGGGCATTTCATCTTCTCTGACACATGGCTCACCTGAAGAGTGGGCTTCAAAGCACAGGGCGTTAGGACTTCAAACAGTCGTTTTCCCTGTAAACTATTTGGATGGTGAGGACACGATCATGGCATATAAAAAGGCTGCGGACGAAGCAGGGTTGACCATTGCCGAGGTGGGTGTGTGGCGTAACACACTGGCTGCCGACCTTGACGAACGCAAACGCTGGATTGACTATGCCATCCATCAACTTCGTATGGCAGATGACATTGGTGCCGCATGCTGTGTGAACGTGGTGGGGACTCCCTTTGGTCCACGTTGGGATGGTGGCTATCGTAACAACTTCAGCCCCGAACTATGGGAAATGGCTGTCCGCATGATCCAGCAGATTATTGACACCGCTCGTCCCAAACGCACCAAATTCTGCATTGAATCCATGCCATGGATGATACCGAGCAGCCCCGACGAGTACCTGCATCTGATAGAGGCCGTTGACCGCACAGAGTTCGGCACCCATCTGGATGTAGTGAACATGATTACCACCCCACAACGATATTTCTATCACGACGAGTTCCTTGAAGAATGCTTTCAGAAACTCCACGGCACTATTGTAAGTTGTCACCTGAAGGACATCCTACTCAAACAGGAATATACTTTTCAACTCGAAGAGTGCGCCTGCGGCAAAGGAACTCTGGATCTGGATTTATACATGCACTTAGCCACTGACGAGAATCCTTGTATGCCGATGATTATCGAGCATCTTACTACCGACGAGGAGTATGTGGCAAGTGTACAGTACATATTAAAAAAAATGGCGACAAAGACGTAAAAGAATTTGAGCCATGCATATTCTTCACCTTATTTATTTGGAAGGATAAAATTTATGTTGTACATTTGTAGGCAAATTCCTACCTAACCCATACATAAAGCCACAATCATAAGGCTTTTCTCAAATAGGAAGGAACTATACAATAACTTAAAACCTAAACAACAATGAGCACAAAACAAAAACGCTTCCTCCTTTCGGAGAATGAGATTCCAACACAGTGGTACAACATCCAGGCAGACATGGTGAACAAACCTCAGCCACCTATCCACCCTGCCACCAAGCAGCCACTGGGCGTGGACGACTTGGCACACATCTTCCCCCGTGAGTGCTGTGTGCAGGAACTGGACACTACACATGCCTGGATTGACATCCCAGAGGAAGTGCTTGATAAATATAAGTATTACCGCAGCACACCACTGGTACGTGCATACGGACTGGAAGAGGCTCTGGGCACTCCTGCCCACATATACTTCAAGAACGAGAGCACCAATCCGCTCGGTTCGCACAAAATCAACTCTGCCCTGCCACAATGCTACTATGCCAAAATGGAGGGTACCACGAACGTGACCACTGAGACAGGTGCTGGTCAGTGGGGTGCCGCCCTCTCTTATGCAGCCAAACTCTACGGGCTCGAAGCCGCTGTCTATCAGGTGAAACTGACCATGCAGCAGAAGCCCTACCGCAGTAGCATCATGCGCACTTTTGGCGCAGCCGTGACCGGTTCACCTTCCATGTCCACCCGTGCTGGCAAGGACATCATCACCAAAGACCCGACACATCCTGGCTCACTCGGCACTGCCATCTCTGAGGCTGTCGAACTCGCCACCACCACTCCTAACTGTAAATACACCCTCGGTTCTGTGCTGAACCACGTGGGTTTGCACCAGACCATCATCGGTTTGGAGGCTGAAAAGCAGATGGCGATGGCTGGCGAATATCCCGACATGGTGATTGCCTGCTTCGGCGGCGGTTCCAACTTCGGTGGCATCGCCTTCCCTTTCATGCGCCACAACATCCTCGACGGCAAGAAGACTGAGTTCATCGCAGCCGAGCCTGATAGTTGCCCGAAACTCACACGCGGTCAGTTCCGTTACGACTTTGGAGACGAGGCGGGTTACACCCCTCTGCTGCCTATGTTCACGTTGGGACACAACTTCAAGCCCAGCAACATCCACGCTGGCGGTCTTCGCTACCACGGTGCAGGCGTCATCGTCTCTCAGTTGCTGAAGGACGGTCTGATGAAGGGTGTAGATATTCCACAGTTGGAAACCTTCGAAGCAGGTATGCTCTTTGCCCGCACCGAGGGTATCATCCCTGCTCCCGAAAGCACTCATGCCATCGCCGCAACTATCCGCGAAGCCAAGAAGTGCAAGGAGACTGGCGAGGAAAAGGTCATCCTCTTCAACCTCTCCGGCCACGGTCTCATTGACATGCCAAGTTACGAAGCCTACATCAACGGTGACTTGCAGAACTACGTCGTTACAGACGAGGAGGTGGCAAAGAACATCGCTGAATTAGACAAACTCTAAAGAGAATAAAAACATCTATTATTTACGCTATTAGTCTCTTGTGCTGCAACGGCTGTGGCACAAGAGACTTTTCGTTTTGGCACCAACGTCAATCCGGAAGATGTAAAGTTCGAAGTGGATTCACGCGGCTTCATCATTGACGGAAAGCATGTGCTGCCTGTGATGGGTGAGATTCACTATGCCCGTGTGCCCGAAAAGGAATAGCGAAGGGAGATTCTGAAGATGAGGGCAGGAGGCATCACCATCCTTTCCACGTATGTCTTCTGGATTCACCATGAGGAGGAAGAGGGACATTGGAATTGGGAAGGCAACAGGAATCTGCGCAAATTCATGGAGACATGCCTAGAAGAGCAGATGCCTGTGGTGCTGCGCATCGGGTCCTTCTGTCATGGAGAGGTCTATCAGGGAGGATTTCCCGTATGGTTGGCAGACAAGGCACAAAGCGACCCTCAGCAGTACAAGTTGCGCTCGGAAGCCAAGGGTTTCATGGCTGCTGGCACAACTTTCTGCGACACCGTTGAATAAAAAAACGCCTCATTTGCCACAAAATGAGGCGTTTTTCATCCTTAAAAGAAAAATTATCCTAAAAAGGATAATCCTAATTAGGATAATTTGCAGAAAAATCATACCTTTGTGCTCAAAATGAATAAGGTATGGACAATCCATTTGTGACAAAAGGCTATGCTGGAGCCGAATATTTCTGCGACAGAGTGGAAGAAACCAAGCAGTTGGTGGAACTAACCGTCAATGGTAACAACATGGCACTTATATCCCCTCGGCGAGTGGGCAAGACAGATCTGATACACCATTGCTTCCATCAGCCTGAGATTCAGGAGCACTTTTACACGTTCCATATTGACATCTACGCAACAAACAGCCTGCGTGATTTCGTCAATGTTTTTGGGCGAGCCATCCTTGAAGAACTCCGTCCCAAGGGACGTGCTGTTTGGGAGGGATTCTTGAACGTATTACGCTCCATTCGTTCCGAAATCACATTTGACATCAACAGCATCCCGACATGGAGCCTTGGACTTGGAGACATCGAAAACCCAGCCGTCACACTGGACGAAATCTTTCAGTATCTTCGCGAGGCAGACAAGCCCTGCCTTGTGGCCATCGACGAGTTTCAGCAAATTACACGCTACAGCGATGCTCCCAACGTAGAAGCGACCCTCCGCACCTACATCCAACGCTGCATCAATGCCACCTTCATCTTCGCAGGTAGCAAACGCCATCTGATGGGCGAGATTTTCACACCCTCTCGTCCGTTCTACCAGTCTGTGCTCATCATGAACCTGAAACCCATCCCCGTAGAGAAATACGAGGAGTTCGCACAGAAGCAGTTCGCAAAATACGGGAAGACATTGGAAGAAGGGGTAGTGACCAACATTTACAAGCGGTTCGATGCTGTCACCTCGTGCATCCAACGTGTTTTGAATGTCCTCTTCCTCAAAACGCCACCCAACACCCACTGCACCCTCGACATGGTGGATGCAGCCGTTACCTATATCCTCGACATGTTCTCCGAGACATACGCAGACCTGCTAGACAAGATACCCGAAAAACAGCGCGAAGTTTTCATCGCCATTGCACGAGAAGGCAAGGCTCAAAGCATTACTAGCAAAAACTTCATCAAGAAACATCACTTGCAAACGGTCAGTGTCGTGACAGCAGCCGTCCGTGGATTGTTAGACAAAGACTTCATCACCCAAGAGAAATCCACCTACATGGTCTATGACCCTTTCTTTGCCCTATGGCTGAACAGGGATGACAACCATTCAAAATAAAAAGATACGACATATTTTCAAAACCGTACCCCTCGACTGCGGCAAGGCGTACCCCTCGGGTACGACCCACCGTAGTCGAGGGGTACGGTTTTTCTGAACCATCAGAACGAAAGAACGAACATTCAGCCCACAAATGGCAGGGATTGCCGTTTTTCCCACGCTTCGACACACCAACACAAGAAAAATAATTGAAAAATTTGCAAGAATAACAAAAAAGGCGTACTTTTGCATCATGCTTCAGAAGAAGCAGGCTCTTGCATCTACGAATCACCACCTCGAAAGAAACTGGGCCAAAAACAAATAGCCAAACATGAGCGTGTACGCATTATGCGTAGGCGTTTCTATGGTTTGGCGAGGTTTGTGGTGAACCTGTAGATGCGTAGAGATGTGCTACGCATTTTTGTATCTATTAAATCTATATGACGTTATGAAAAGGTTTCATTTATTGAGTGCAGGCATGACCACAGCATTGGTAGCCTTACTATCATTTTCCGCATGCAGTGGCGATGATGGTGGGAGCGAGAGTCCGAAGGAAATTGAGAAAACCAATGTACAAGGCATCATTGAGAAAGGCCCCTTTGTGCAAGGCTCGAAAGTGACACTCTACGAACTGAACGCAGACCTTTCGCAGACAGGCAAGAGTTTCAAGACACAGACAAACAGCGACTTGGGAGGTTTCTCTTTTGGTACTCCCATACAACTGAGCAGCCAATATGTGGAACTGGAAACAAGCGGCTACTTCTACAACGAGGTGAAGGGTGAACTGTCGGCATCACAGATTACGCTCAATGCGCTCTCCGACCTTTCCAACCGCAGCACCATCAACGTCAACCTCATCACGCATCTGGAGTATGAGCGCGTAAAGCACCTTGTGCAGGAAGGCAAGACATTCAGTGCTGCCAAGACACAGGCTGAAAAGGAACTGCTGACTTGCTTTGCCATCACCGACATAATCACATCGCCAGAAGACGTGTCCATCACCGACAACAGCAAGAACTCTGCCATGCTGCTGGCTATCTCTACCATCATGCTTTATGACAAAAGTGAGGCTGAGTTCTCCGAATTCATCGCCAAGTTCTCCACCGACTTTGCCGACAACGGAGAGATAGACAATGACCTGCTCCGCACGACTATTGCCGAGGGCGAAAATCATGCCCACCCGAGCGAGGTGATAGAAAAAATGCAGCAGTTCTATGAGCAGAAAGGCGTGACGCTGAAGTGTGATGACTTCTCACGCTTCATCGACTTCAACGGCGATGGAGTGATAGACGAGAATGATGGAGAGGATTTAGAGGAAATCGCTCCCACTTATGTTGCTGAAGAGACATTCTTTGGCACAGAAGCAAATGCACAAAGTGTGCTTGCATCAGCCTATGCCCAGACTGCCTTGTTTGAGGCATACCAGTTGACCATCGAGGCTGTACGTTTAGGAAAAATCGACGGTTCTGCCTATGGCATCAACCTTAGCAATCCCTCCGATGCAACCATCCAAAAAGCATGGGAAGCAGCCTACACAGCCGTTCAGCGGACACACATGATGATTTATGCGCTCCAACATTCCCACTTCGGCTATGATTCAAGCCCCTATCTGGCCGAGGCATACGCCTTGCGCGCTTTCCTCGGCTACAACCTGACCGTGCTGTGGGGCAATGTCCCCTATGTGGACGAGACGCGGGGATATGAGTATAGAGAAGATTATTTACAAACCTATGGCAGACAGTACGAGCAGAGGGAAGTGCTGCAATTTGCTTTGGATGCGGCAATGAATGCAGTCGGGTTCTATCAGCATACAGGAAGTGCCAGTACCTTCTCCTCCAGCCCGACCTTCCATCTGGCGGACAAGAGTTGCCAACTGCTACAGGCAGAGATTGAGCAGACACTCAATTCCCCCGACGGTGCATACTGGAGCCTGAACAACATGGGAGACTTTGGAAGCAACGACTGTTTCTTCATTGCTGATGATGCCGAAATCGAGTGGCCGCTTGCCTACAAACAGAACCTATATCGCGCTGGCAAACAGCCCATCTACGATGCTGAATACCTCCAGCATCTGACAGAAGAGGCCAATGCTTACAATGAGCAAGTTGATAAGAATGTCGTGGCTGAGAATTGGTTGAACGCCACCAATCGTTATGGTGTGTGGGCAGCACTGAAACGCTTGGGAGTGGCACAAAGCATGACTGGATGCCAGGCCCACGAACTGCTTCTTCCCATCCCTACTCGTGAACTGCTGACCAATCCTTCTTTAAGGCAGAATGCAGGCTATTAGAAACTCTTACAGAAATTTATTCTGGATAAACGTCCCTGTCCCTCTGCTTGCAGACGAACACGCATGTCCATGATGTCCTTCACATTCCCGTAGATACTGATGAGACCGGAGGTTATCAGCAGGGAGAAGGCTGCTGCAACTATCATGCGGGAGTTCTCGCTGAACCATTGAAGGAGGAAGATTTGGGTGCGGAAGGTGAAGAGGGGGACATTTGCAGGTGCGGAAAGAAGGATGGTCATGCCGACAGCACCACCGATGATGCCTGCCACAAAGGCAACCACCATTGTCATTTTATAGCGACGGATGGTTGCTTCCTGATGCTGTTTGACGAACTCCACTGCATCAAGGCGTTTGGTGAGTGATGCCATGAACGCATCATTATCGTCGAAATGGGGCTTTTGAGCGAGGAAGAGTTCCTCAAGGGCTTTATCTTTGTTCATAACTTCAGTCTTCTTTTAGTTTGTTGCGTCCTCGTGAGAGTTGTTGCTTGACGGCATCCTCGGAGGATTCTGTGATGGTGGTTATCTCTTTGATGCTGTACCCACTGAGGTAGAACAGCGTGATGGAGGAGCGTTCCTTGGGTGGAAGGGTGCGCAGGGCGAGGTAGAGGTCCTGGTGGGCAAAGGACGATTCGGCAGAGGTGTTGCTGGCGAGTGTCCGTGCTGCCTCGATGCTCTCCATGGTCCGACAACTCGCCTTGTGGTTGAGGAACGTGTTGTGGGCAATCTTGAAGTTATCAGTTCTCGTTCTCTTCAAAGAACACTTTTTGTATCAATATGTTCTCCACAAGAAATACTTTTTACATAAATGTGTTCTTTACGGAAAACACTTTCCATTGCAAATGGTAATGTCTTTTACCTTCACACACAAGAAAAAGAGCAAGAAAAACACTTTTTTTTCACTCCTTTGCAATTTTTTATGTTTCACCATCGTATATATAAATAGAAGACCTCGAAAAATGGTGACAGATATAGAGATAAATCTGATAGAGGGGCTGAAGGAACAAAGCCCCAAGGCTCAGCAGATGATGGTTGAAAGATATGGCAGACATGTCTTCAACCAAGTGGTGAGGCTGTTGCCAAGTGTGGAGGATGCCGAGGAGGTGTATCAGGATGTGTTCCTGAAGGTCTTTCTTAATATAAATAGGTATGAGGAAGAAAAGTCGTCCTTCAAGACATGGGTGTCACGCATCGCCTACAACGAGTCCATCACTTGGTTGCGGCACAAGTGACGAGAGGTCATCTACTTTGAAGATCAGGACGGAGAGGCGGAAAGGCTGTCGGAGGCGGAAGTGGAAGCAACCTTGGGACATCCCAACCAAGAGACGGTGCAACTGATACGGGCAGCCCTGAAGCATCTGCCACCCGAGGAAAGGAGCCTCATCACGATGTTCTACTATGAAGAAATGAGCGTGAAGGACATCGCCTACGTGACCGACTCTCCACCCAACACCATCGGCTCGAAACTGTTCCGGACGAGAAAGAAACTTTGTAAAATTCCAATCATGAAAGAAGATTATATAGAAACATTACGCCAACAGGACACGAACCTTCGTGACGCCATCAGGCTGGAGGAAGAGGCTTTGCCGCCAATGCCAGCAGACCTCAACGCACGGCTGATGCAGCGTGTGGCGAAGGAAGAGAAGAAGCCACGTCGCATCGTGTGGCCATGGATTGCCGCTGCTTGTGCGGCAGGCGTGTTGATGATTTGGCTAACACCACCCAAGGTGACGCCTGAGGATGTTGTCGCAAAACAGAAGCCAAAGGTGGAACAGCAGACCCCATCCCCAGCCCTTCCCTCGAATGGGAAGGAAGTGGTTAGTCCAGAAGCTTTCAAGGCGGAAGAATCCGTGATTGCGAAAGCAGAGACTGAAAAGGCATCGCGGAGAACAACTCCAAGACAGGAGAAGACCGAGAATGCTCAGATGACTCCGCCCTCCCAAGCCGAAGAGCCTACCACCGATCTGCTTGCCGTGCAAGAGACAGAAGTATCTACTCCCCTCCCTTCAGGTGAGGGGCAAGGGGGTGGGTCTGTCGTCACGCTGACCGAACGAGACGTCCCCATCACCCGCCCCGAAAACTACAAATACACTCCAGAGGAAATCGCCCTGTTGAAGCAGCAAGCCAACGAGGCTTACCTGAAATGGGTGGAGTTGGAACTGGAGATTTCAAAATACACATTAGAAAAAATGGCACAGAAATAAAAAAACAAGAACGATATGAAACGCTTATTCATTTTGCTGCTCATTGCTTGCAGCGCCATCGCAACCATCCATGCCCAGCAGCGGGCAAAGGGTCAGCAGACCACACCCATCCACGTCAAGACGCTGTTCAACGACATCATCAAGACTTGGGGATCTCCTTCTGACGAGGTTTTTTCCATCAACAAGAACCCCAATACGAACCTGATTGAGTCGAGTGTAAGAATCACCTACTTCGTCGCCAACAATTCAGAGTGGACAGACGAAAACGACAAATCACTCAATCTTAAAGACATCAGCGAAGCATTCAAGAAAGATGAACCCACCTCTTATCAACTGCTTCATCTGTCACCAGGCACCAACGAGTCTTTCTCGCTGAGGGCTGTTGATGGAAACGGAAAGGACAAAAGTTACCTCGTCCGCGGCATGAACAAAGAGGAAATGTGGCTGCTCTGCACCAAGAACGCTGAGAACCCTCAACTGCGCGACGCATACGCCATCAAATGGTCACTCTCCGATGATGAGAGAAAGATTCTTGGCGCCATCTACCAGATTACCTCGTTGCGTCCCGACATCTACGAGAAAGAGTTGGCTTCATCGAAGAAGACCTTCAAGATTGTGGGACGTGTGGACGAGAACATCAAAGACTCGCTCTACAACATCTACATCGCTGAGTCGGGTGAAGAACTTGCCAACATTGGAGATGATGACTATGTGGCTTGCGTGCCTGTCATCAACAAACGCTTTGAGTGGCAGACAGAACTCGATAAGCCTATGGCGGGACGCCTGCGCTGCATCTTCCCCGACGGTTCGCTCTGCTCCGCATGGATAAACCTCGACTTCGTGCCTGGCGAGACCTACAACATCACCGTACACAACGGCTACTACGATGGCGACCAAGACTATGAGCGTCGTGTGGGACGCTACTCAGGAAAGAGCCTACTGAATGAACGACAGAAACGAGGGAATGACGATGTTGTCATCTTGGACGACGTTGTGATAGACACGATACCCACCGACCCTCGGATAATTCCTCTTAAGGATGAATCCAAACCCACACCTGAACAGCAAGAATTACTGAAGATTCAGGTGGGGGCAAAATTGATGACTATCAAGACAGGTATGGAAACCATCAAAGCAACTTATAAGTCTTTAGAACCTTATTGGAACAAGGAACTTCTCCGTAACGAACAAAATTATCGCTCAGATTGCCAAACAGAACGAGATGTTAGACGCTAATTTCCAAGATCTTGTTAAGACGGTAAAAAAATCGCCTAATATACCTCAAAAAGAAAAAGTGGAAGTAATAAGTGGAGGCTATAAGGAAATATTGAAGTTCTACACAGAGCAGAATCAGGCGTTTATCAGTATAACGAAAGAACTTGGCTTTCTGCCCAAAGGAATGCAGAAGACTCAGAATGTCATCAATAAACTCATTGAGAAATACATGAAGGAGATAGACAATACGATGACGGAGCCTAAGCATTAACAGAAGAAAAAAGGGAGGTGCCGCTTTTGGCAAGGCACCTCCCTTTTTTTGTATCTGTTGCTTTTGTCTTTACATCTTTGCCATTGCCTGTTCGAGGTCAGCAATGATGTCCTCAGCATTCTCGATGCCCACAGAGAGGCGCACGAGATCAGGTGCCACACCTGCTTCACGCAGTTGCTCGTCAGAGAGTTGGCGATGGGTGTGGCTGGCAGGATGCAACACACAAGTGCGGGCATCTGCCACGTGGGTGACGATGCTGATGAAGTCGAGGTTGTCCATGAACTTGATGGCTTCTTCACGGCTTCCCTTCAAACCGAAGGCGATGACGCCGCAAGAACCATTAGGCAGGTACTTCTGACCTAATTCGTAGTATTTGTTGCCAGGCAGACCGCAGTAATTCACCCAACCCACCTTCGGGTTCTTTTCCAACCACTCTGCCACCTTCTGGGCGTTGGCACAATGCTGACGCATGCGGAGATGGAGAGTTTCCAATCCGAGATTGAGAAGGAAGGAGTTCTGAGGAGCGGGGATGGAACCGAGGTCACGCATGAGTTGCGAAACGAGTTTGGTTGAGTAAGCCAACTTGCCAAATGCCTTCGTGTAAGTGAGACCGTGGTAACTCTCATCGGGAGTGGTCAAGCCAGGGAATTTCTCGCTATAAGCGTCCCAGTCGAAGTTGCCGCTATCGACCACACAACCACCCACCTGAGTGGCATGACCGTCCATGTACTTTGTGGTGGAGTGCGTCACGATGTCGCAGCCCCACTCGAAGGGACGGCAGTTGATAGGTGTGGCAAAGGTGTTATCCACGATGAGTGGCACGCCATGCTTGTGTGCCATCTTGGCAAAACGCTCGATGTCGAACACGTTGCCGCCAGGGTTGCTGATGGTCTCACCAAAGAAGCACTTAGTGTTGGGGCGGAACTCCTTCTCGATGCGCTCGTCGTCCCAATCGGGATCAACGAAGGTGCACTCGATGCCGAGTTTCTTCATGGTCACGCCAAAGAGGTTGAACGTGCCGCCATAGATGGTGTTGCTAGTGATGAAGTGGTCGCCTGCCTCGCAGATGTTGAACACGGCGTAGAAGTTGGCAGCCTGTCCGCTGCTGGTCAGCACAGCACCCACACCGCCTTCGAGGGCAGCAATCTTCTTGGCCACCTGATCATTGGTGGGGTTGGCCAGACGAGTGTAGAAATATCCCGAATCTTTCAGGTCAAAAAGACGAGCCATCTGCTCACTCGTTTCATATTTGAAAGTGGTACTCTGATAGATGGGCAGCTGCTGAGGCTCACCCTTGGTTGGTTTCCATCCGCCATGAATACAGATGGTCTCAAGATTCTTTTTCATATTAATTGTTTCAGTTTTTTGTCATGCAAAGGTACGACAAAAAAACGCACCGTGCAAATACACGATGCGTTTTTCTTAATTTGAATATTGTTTTCCAGAATTATACGATGCCCTGAGCCATCATAGAGAGAAAACGTTGGCTACGCTTACGCTTCGCCGAAGTTTCTCATTATACGATGCCCTGAGCCATCATAGCCTTCGCAACTTTCATGAAGCCTGCCACGTTAGCACCCTTCACGTAGTTCACGTAGCCGTCAGCCTCTGTGCCGTACTTCACGCAGTTCTCGTGGATGTTCTCCATGATCCAGAGGAGCTTAGCGTCAACCTCTTCTGCTGACCAAGACAGACGCTCTGAGTTCTGAGACATCTCAAGACCTGACACAGATACACCACCTGCGTTAGAAGCCTTACCTGGAGAGTAGAGAATCTTAGCCTCCTGGAATACACGGATTGCACCTGGAGTAGAAGGCATGTTGGCACCTTCAGCCACAGCGATAACACCGTTGGCAACAAGAGCCTTAGCAGCCTCTTCGTTGAGTTCGTTCTGAGTAGCGCATGGGAGAGCAATCTGAGCACCCTTCTCAAACCAAGGCTTTGCACCGTCGCCTACATACTTGGCTGATGGATATTTGTCAACATATTCCTTGATACGGCCACGGTAAACGTTCTTCAGTTCCATGATGTAGTCGAGTTTAGCACGGTCGATACCGTCTGGGTCGTAGATATAACCGTTAGAGTCAGACATGGTGAGCACAGTACCACCCAACTGAAGCACCTTCTCAGCGGCATACTGAGCCACGTTACCGGCACCAGAGATGAGCACCTTCTTGCCCTTCACTTCGTCGCCCTTAGTTTTCAGCATGGCACGGAGGAAGTAAACTGTACCGTAACCAGTAGCCTCAGGACGGATGAGAGAACCACCGAACTCGATGCCCTTACCAGTGAGCACACCGCTGTACTCGCGAGTGAGTTTCTTGTACATGCCGAACAGGTAACCAACCTCACGACCGCCTACGCCGATGTCACCTGCTGGAACGTCAATGTCTGGACCGATGTGGCGACCCAACTCAAGCATGAAGGCCTGGCAGAAACGCATCACTTCAGCGTTGCTCTTGCCACGTGGAGAGAAGTCAGAACCACCCTTGCCACCACCCATTGGGAGTGTAGTGAGTGAATTCTTGAAAGTCTGCTCGAATGCGAGGAACTTCAGGATGCCGAGGTTCACAGAACTGTGGAAACGGATACCGCCCTTGTAGGGGCCAATGGCATTGTTGTGCTGGATGCGGTAACCTGTGTTTGTCTGAATCTGACCCTTGTCGTCCATCCAAGTGACGCGGAACTGATACACGCGATCTGGGATGCAGAGACGCTCGATGAGGTTCACCTTATCGAACTCTGGGTGCTTGTTGTACTCTTCCTCGATGGTACCGAGAACTTCTTCTACAGCCTGATGATACTCAGGCTCGTTTGGAAAGCGACGCTTAAGGTCTTCCAATACTTTTTTTGCGTCCATTGTGAAAACTTTTTAAATTTGTTTATTGACAATTATTTGCCTGTTGTCTTATTTTGTGAGCGGGACACCCTTTCCCGCCTTTTGAAACGAGCCTTCGGGAAAGACATCCCGTGCCTACGTTTTCAAAATCGGGCACAAAGTTATACATTTTCTACAAAACTTGCAAAAAATCTAACAAAAAAACATCATTTACTAAGAAAAAGTTTCAAAATCACTCAAAAACAAGTAACTTTGTGGAAAAATTACATCACAGAAAGTAAGAAAGCACGATGAGGCAAAGCAACAATCAAAGAAGCGGCAAACCAACAGTTCCGAAAGAGCCCCTGACGTAGAGTCACAAGAAGTAACGACGTAGCCCTATAGGACATCTGCATCACACAAAAAAGCGCAACAGAGATAATGACAAAAGAAAGAATCGAGGCACTCCGTCGCCTCATGCAGCGAGAAGGCATCAGTGCTTTCATCACCCCCAGCACCGACCCCCACGCAGGAGAATATGTGCCCGAACGATGGAAGTCGCGCCACTGGATCAGCGGCTTCACCGGTTCGGCAGGCACAGCCGTTGTTACACTCGACAAGACCGCCTTATGGACAGACTCGCGCTACTTTATCCAGGCCACCGAGCAATTGGCAGGCTCTGGCTACGAACTGATGAAGGAGAAGTTGGAAGGCACCCCCTCCATCACCGAATGGCTGGGAGCAGTGCTTCCCCAGGGCTGCGTCGTGGCTGCCGATGCATGGGTCAACACCACCTCGGAAGTGGAGCACCTGCAGAACGAACTGAATGCCTATGGTCTCACCCTCCGCACCGACATCGACCCCTACGCCGAGATATGGACAGACCGTCCAGCCATTCCACAGAGCAAGGCCTTCATCCAAGGCTTAGAGTTTGCCGGTGAAAGCGCAACATCGAAGATTCAGCGCATCCGCGGAAAAATCGGAAGCAATGCCCTGGTGCTCTCCAGTCTCGAAGAGGTGGCGTGGACGCTCAACCTTCGCGCCTCCGATGTGGCCTACACACCTTTCGTGCTGGGCTACGTCATCATCACGCCCGATGATACATTATTATATATATGCGAGGAAAAAGTCACACCAGAAGTGGCTGACTATCTGAAAGGCGAGGGAGTCGCCCTGCGCGAATACAATGACATCATCGCTGACCTTCAGAACCTTGACCTTCCCGTGTGGGTGCAGCCCGAAAAGACCAACTATGCCATCTATTCCGCCATTAAGAATCCCGTCCGCAAGGAAAGCCCGGTGGAGCAGATGCTCATTTTCAAAAACGAGGTAGAAATCAAAGGTTTCCGCAATGCAATGGAGAAAGACGGTGTGGCAATGGTCAAGTGGATCAAATGGACACTGGAGAATGTGCCGAAGGGTGGTCAGACAGAACTTTCGCTGTCGAAGAAACTGGAGGAGTTCCGTGCCAAGCAACCCCTCTTCAAGGGCATCAGTTTCGAAAGCATCATGGGTTATGCGCATCATGGTGCCATTGTGCATTATGACCCCACCCCCGAAACAGACATCCCCGTAAAACCCGAAGGACTCCTGCTCATTGACTCTGGCGGACAATACCTTGACGGCACCACTGACATCACACGCACCATTCCGCTTGGTCCCCTCACCTGGGAGATGCGTCGCGACTACACCCTCGTGCTCAAAGGCTGGATTCGCCTTGGTTCTGCCGTTTTCCCCAAAGGCACCTGCGGCACCCAACTTGATGTCCTTGCCCGCGAAGCCATGTGGAAATATGGTATCAACTATCTGCACGGAACAGGCCACGGTGTGGGGCAGTTCATGTCCGTCCACGAAGCCATCGACCTCCACCAGTTCCGCATGCAATGGCGTCCCACTCCTCTCCAGCCCGGCATGACCATTACCGATGAGCCTGGCATCTACATCGAAGGCTCTCACGGTGTGCGTCACGAAAACACCATGCTCGTCGTCCCCCACTCCGACGGCATCACCTTCGGCCCCTACTATACCTTCGAGCACCTCACCCTCTGCCCCATCCTCACCAGCCCCATCATCGTCGAATGGCTTACCGAGGAGGAATGCACGTGGTTCAACCGCTATCAGCAGACTGTATATGAACGACTTGCACCACTGCTGAACGAAGAGGAAAGGGAATGGCTGGAGGAAGCAACAAAACCTTTGTGAAGTGAAAAGTACACTCGTCTGAAAATTAGTTGGATGTTTTTTTTCTTTATTACACATTTTTTTTGTATATTTGCAAGAATTTTACTTTTATCCAATGCCCAATTATAAAAAGCTATTTAAGAGGGGGGGGGATTTACTATTACTCGGTATATTGACCCTGACTGTCGGCTGCGGGGACTCTCCCCACCCCGCGACCGAATATAAGACACTGCGTGTAGAGCGGCAGGACTATACGACGAATCGACGGTTCATGGCGAGAATTGAGAGCCAACAGCGAGTGAACGTACGTCCTGTTATTGACGGAATATTGAAAAAAATATGTGTAAGAGAGGGAGCACAGGTAAAAAAAGGGCAGCCACTTTTCATCATCGACCAGGCACCCTATATTGCAGCAGTTGATGCAGCCAAGGCCCAAGTAGCCACCGCACAGGCAGTTCTCGCCACCGCACAGTTGAACTTAGAAGGCAAAGAGCAACTCTATGCAAAGCAGATGGTGGGTGAGTTTGATTTGCGCCGGTCACGTAGTGCCCAAGAAGAGGCCGCAGCACAGCTCGAGAGTGCTCAGGCAGAACTGGCAACGGCTCTCACCAACCTAAACTATACCACGATTTGTAGTCCTGTTGACGGTTCAATCAGTATGTCCGAATTCTTTGAAGGCGAACTCGTTGGCCCATCCATAGACCGTTTAGTCACCATAGCAGCCAACGGTCATATCTATGCCTACACTAGTCTTTCTGATAAACTACTCTCCGACTTACTCAAAGAGTACGGCTGCCATTCCACCGATGAGTTGATAAGCAGGCTGCCTGAGGTCACTCTCATCACCACCTGGGGTGAGGAACTCCCGCAGAAAGGCCGTATCGATGCCATCAGTGGAGAAACGGATATCTCTACGGGCACGGTTCTCGTCAGAGCTTCGTTCGAAAACGCTACTCAGTTGTTCCACAACGGCGGCAACGGATATATCGACCTCCCCACCCTGAAGCATGGCGTTTTTGTCATTCCTCAGGATGCCATCGCCCGTGTTCAAGACAAGTACTTCACCTATCGTGTCATCGAAGGCAAGGCTGTATCAACTGAAGTGAAGGCAACCCCATCGAGCGACGGGCTGAGTTATATAGTGACCGGCGGTCTGAGCGATGGCGAGACCATCATCGCAGAAAATATCGGGATGGTAAGCGAAGGAACCATTGTTGTCCCCACAGAGAAAGAACCCTAAACGACACCATTTATATGCTCCAAATAAAACATAATTTATTAACGGTCTTTTCATTATGCTTGACAGTACTCTGCACAAGTTGTGGCGAGGAACCGGAAGCGGTCGTGAAAGATGCTTACCGTATGCTGACCGTAGAGCGACAAGACATCACTCTGAACCGCGAGTTTGCCGTAACGTTAGAGTCTGAGCATCGCATCTATGTACGTACGCTTGTCAGTGGACTACTGACAAAGATATGCGTTCAGGAAGGTGCACGTGTAAAAAAAGGGCAGCCACTGTTCATCATCGACCAGGCGCCCTATATTGCAGCGGTTGATGCAGCCAAGGCCCAGGTAGGCACAGCCCGTGCCGCACACTCCACCGCACAATTGAACTTAGAAGGTAAAAAGCGGCTTTATGCGCAACAGATGATAGGTGAGTTTGACCTGCACCGAGCACACCATGCCAGTGAGGAAGCCCGGGCACAGGTAGAAGCGGCTCAGGCTGAGTTGGCGGGAGCACGCACCAATCTGTCATACACCACCATCAGCAGCCCCGTTGATGGTGTTATCGGCATGATTAACCATCGTGTGGGTGATTTCGTAAGTCCTACCGATGAAAAAGAACTCACAATGATTAACCAAAACAGCAACCTGCGTGCATACAGCATCCTCTCGGAGGAAATGCTGTCCGAACTGCTGCGTGATTTTGATTGCGACTCATACGATGAGTTGTTCAAGAAACTGCCCCCCGTCACGTTTTACAGCAACTGGGGCAGCCAACTACCTCAGGAAGGACGCATCGATGCCATCAGCGGGAGTGTAGAAAAAATTAACGGTGCCACTTACATTCGGGCATCCTTCCGTAACCCTACGGAAAAGTTCCGCAGCGGCACCAATGGCTATATCGTTTTGCCTTACGTCATGCATGAGGTTATCGTCATACCACAGGAGGCCGCCGTCGATATCAACCATCAGTATCTCGTCTATAGGGTCATCGACGGGAAAGCCGTGGCGACAGAGGTGACGGTCATGCCTTATAACGACGGACATAACTTTGTAGTGACAAACGGTCTTGAGCCTGGCGATGTCATTATTGCCGAGGGAGCCGGATTCGTGGAGGATGGAATGGAAGTGACAGAAAAGAAAGAAAAGAAAGGAGGGAAGCAATCATGATGAGTCGTTTCTTTATCAATCGTCCCATTTTTGCCTGTGCCCTTTCCGTGATCGTGCTGTTGGCTGGCATCGTGGGCTATCTCAACCTGCCCGTTGAGCAGTTTCCCGATGTTGCCCCACCCGTGGTCAACATCACTACAGAATACCCCGGAGCCAGTGCCGAGGCAGTGATGAAAAGCGTAGTCACGCCGATAGAAGAAGCCATCAATGGTGTAGAGGGTATGGAATATATCACTTCGTCGTCGAACAGTAGCGGAGTGGCTAACATCAGCGTCACTTTCCGCCCTGGCACCGACCCCGACCTGGCGCAGATACGCGTCAAGAATCGTATAGAGGAGGCCAAAGGGTTTCTGCCTGTCGAGGTACTTAATATAGGTGTGCAGGTGGAGAAAGAGGAACAGGGCATGCTGCGCATCATTGCCCTGGAGTGTCCCGACAATCGCTACGACAATGCCTTCATCACCAACTATTTCAACATCAACGTGCAGCCTCGCCTGCAACGCATTGCCGGTGTGGGCAATATCCAGTTGATGGGCAATGTCTATGGCATGCGCATCTGGATGGATCCGAAGAAGATGGCTACCTACCATCTGAATCCTGAGGATATTGTCAATGCGCTGGAAGGACAGAACGTTGAGGCGGCGACCGGAACGCTGGGCGAGGACTCTGAAGGCACCTACCAGTACACACTGGTGTACCACGGCCGACTGGAGACACCAGCGGAGTTTGAGGACATTGTCATCAGGACTGAGGATGGCTATAACGACCTGCGTCTTGGCGACGTGGCACGTGTAGAGTTAGGCACGGAGACCTACGCCTACGACAGTTGGGTAAACTCTCACAATGGCACTATTGCCATCATCACCCCCGCCACAGGAGCCAATGCCCGACAGACGAATCTGGAAATAGACAAACTCATGGAAGAGTTGAAACCGCAACTTCCGGCTGGTCTGGAGTTCCGGGTGCTCTTAGACACCAACGACTTCCTCGACGCCTCGATGAATGCGGTGTATAAGACGCTGTTTGAGGCTATGCTGCTCGTCATTCTTGTGGTACTGCTTTTTTTGCAGAACTGGCGCGCCACCATCATTCCGTCCATAAGCATTGTCGTCTCGCTCGTGGGCACCTTCGCCTTCATGTATGTGGTAGGCTTCACGCTCAACCTCATCACCCTCTTCGCCTTGGTGCTGGTCATCGGCACCGTGGTAGATGATGCCATTGTGGTGGTGGAGGCAGTGCAGGAGAAACTGGAAGACTCCTCGACAACAGCCAGGAATGCCACCCTCCAGGCCATGCACAACATAACGACAGCCATTATCACCACCACCATAGTGTTCATGTGCGTGTTCATTCCCGCAGCCTTCATGGGCGGACTCAGCGGAGCCTACTACCGTCAGTTCGGCCTGACGATGGCCGTGGCGGTAGCAATATCCACGTTCTGCGCCCTGACGCTCTGTCCTGCCCTCTGTGCGTTGTTGATGAAACCACGCTCCCCCGAGGACGAAGGGGCGTCTGTCTCATGGTCAGTGCGTTTCCGCCATGCCTACAACAAGGCCTTCAATGCGCTATTGGGGAAATATAGCCGCGCTATGGTTTGGTTCTTCCGTCGTCGCTGGCTTGTGGGAACACTGACTGTTGTCAGCATAGTCCTGTTGGCATGGATGCTCCACAGCACACCCACAGGTCTGGTTCCCGACGAGGACACAGGCATCGTCTTTGTTGATATCACCACACCTGCAGGCTCCACCTTGGCACAGACAAAAAAGACCGTGCATGAGATGTCGGAAGTTCTGGAAAACGACCCAGACGTGATGCTTACTGGCTCAGTGGCGGGCTGGAACATTCTTGGCGGTGAGGGACCCAACACTGGACTGGTGATGGGTCGTCTGAAGCACTGGGACGACCGACAGGACGACGACCACGACATCTTCAGCATCTACGACCGCATAGATGCAGCCACCCATCAGGTGAAGAGCGGCTCGATGTTCGTTTTCCTGCTGCCCACCGTCTTCGGCTACAGCTATAGCAACAGCGTGGAACTGTATATAGAAGACTTTGGCGGCGGTCCCGTCACCAAACTCAAAAGCGTGGCAGACGACTTCATGAAGGCACTGGAGGCGCGGCCTGAGATAGAAGAAGTGTATTCGCCTTACGAGATTAACTATCCACAATACTCTATTACGACCAATGCCTCACTGTGTAAGCGCTATGGCATCGAGCCAGCAACCGTGCTCAGTGTGCTCAACGGCTACATCGCCGGTAACCATGCCTCGCAGTTCAACAGTTTCGGAAAACTTTACCACGTCATGCTGCAGTCCGATCCAGAACTGCGCATGGACAGAGACGACCTCAACAACATCATGGTTGTTACAGAGAAAGGCGCCTATACACCTATCACCGAGCTTATTACACTGAAGAAGACTTATGGTCTACAGTCGATCGACCGCTTCAACCTCTTCCAGGGCATCAGCGTGGAACTGACACCTGCCGAGGGCTACACCACGGGTGATGTCATCAATGCCGTGAGCGAGGTATCAGCCAACACACTCCCCAAGGGCTATGGCTATGAATACACCGGTACGGCCCGCGAGGAGGCTTCTTCCTCTTCATCCACAGTCTGGGTGTTTGTCATCAGTCTGCTGCTTGTATTCATCGTGCTCTGCTGCCTCTACGAGAGTCTGCTCATTCCCATGGCAGTCATGCTCAGCGTGCCTTTCGGACTGCTTGGAAGTTTCATGTTCGTCAACCTGGCAGAACTGGAGAACAACATCTATATGCAGGTGGGCGTCATCATGCTCATCGGCCTGATTGCCAAGACCGCTATCCTGATTACGGAGTATGCCTGTGAGCGGCGCCGCGAGGGGATGAGCATTGCCAATGCCGCTCTCAGTGCCGCCAAAGCACGTCTGCGCGCCATCCTGATGACCGCCCTCACACTGATTGCGGGTCTGATGCCTATGATTTTCGAGCGAGGTGCCGGTGCCATGGGCAACGTCACGCTGGGCCTGTGTGTTGTCGGCGGTATGCTGGTGGGCACATTGGCCTTGTTGCTCTTCGTGCCGGTGTTCTTCATTGTCTTCCAGACGATAGAAGAAAGGCTGCGGGTAGGCAACGGAACATCGGGAATGCGGTTCAAACCTCGTCGGGCAACCTCCACATTGGCCATCTTGGCTGCCGTCTGCCTGTTGTCAGGCTGTAAGATTTACTCTGCCTACCACTCAGATTCCACGGCAAGCGATGTATTGAAAGCACAAGTCAGTTCCCTCGGCAATATATCCGCTGACAGCGTAACCGAGAAAATGCCTGCCGACTGGCGCGAGGTGTTTACAGAGCCTCATCTGTCTGCACTCATTGACGAAGCACTCGTGCACAACAGCGACCTTCAGCAAGCCCACCTGCAAGTGCAGGCTGCCAAAGCATCCCTTCGCAGTGCCAAGGGCGAGTTGTTTCCTGCAGTAAATCTGACTGCCAGCAAAAATAATTCACGATTCAAGAACAGCGAATTCACTTCCACGCCATCAAAATACAACCTCGGTGCAGAGGCCAGTTGGGAACTTGATGCCTTTGGTCGTATGCGCAATGCCAAGCGCGCCGCGGCTGCCACCGTCGAGGAGCAGATGGCCTACGAACAGGCAGTGCGCACCGAACTCATTGCCACCGTCGCCACAGCCTACTATCAACTGGAGATGTACGATGCACAGATAGCCGATACCCGCAGCATCATCGACAGTTGGACGGAGAGCATCGCCACGCAGCGCGTCCTGCTGGAGGTGGGTGAGGCTACCAGCGACGATGTTGACCAGGCAGAGGCAGCCAAACTCGAAGCGGAGTCAACACTCGAGGAACTACTTTTGCAACTGCGTCAGGCCGAGAATGCCTTATGTGCCACGCTCGGGCGTCCCTGTGGGCATATCGAACGTGACTCGCTCAGCGCATCGTGCCTCAACATCGACAGTGTTCCGTCAATCAGCATCCTGGCCCTGGCACGTCGTCCCGATGTCCGTCAGGCCGAGGCTGCACTGAAGGCGGCGTTCTATGCCACCAACGAGGCACGCGCCGCACTCTATCCCTCACTGTCGCTCGCGGGCAGCATCGGGTGGACGAATGATGTGGGCGAGATAGTCAGCCCCGCCGGATTGCTGATGAATGCCTTAGGCTCACTGACGCAGCCCCTCTTTGCCGGAGGCCGACGGCGGGCAGAGGTGCAACGCACCAAGGCAGAGCAGGAGGCGGCAAAGGTGGCTTTCCGTCAGGCCGTCTTAGAAGCAGGCAAGGAAGTGAACGACATTCTCGCCTCAGAGCAATACGCTCGCCGAGCCATCAGTCTCAACGAGCAGCAGGTAGAGAAACTATCACACATTGCCAACGCCTCAAAAGTCCGCATGCAATATGACGAGGACGTGAACTACCTGCAGGTGCTGCTGGCCCGCCAGGAACTGCTCGAAGCCCGATTGCAGTTGCTGGTTCACCGTTACGAGATGATGGATGCCCACATTCAGCTTTATAAAGCACTCGGTGGAGGCATGGACAAACAATAATTGTAACCCAAAATGATAGATATGAAAGAAAGTATCAAAAGTATCACATACCCATTGAACGCTATGCAATGGGATATGTATGATGAGTGGAGCCAGAACCAGGCGATGACAGAGTTCAACATAGTGACGGCCGTTGATGAGCCGCGCAGCAAGGTGAGTGCCGACCGCCTGTGTGATGTCTGTCAGCAGGTGCTTGATAGCCAGCGCTACCTGCATATTCATCTGGTGGACAGCAATGACACGGTGATGGTGTCCGAAGACTGGGATATGCCTAACTCCGTTGTACGAAGGGAGATGTCGGACGCGGAGTGGAAGAGTGGTATGACGTCTGTCATTCAGCCCTTCGACCTGTTCCATGAGCCTGCTGTGCGCCTGCACGTCATCGCCACGGAGACGAAGATAATCATGGTTGTAGAGACTCATCGCCTGTTTTTCGACTACACGTCTCATACTGCTGTGTGGCTGGCCATCCACGATGCGCTGCATGGCAAGGAGATTTGCCAGCAGGAAGATGCCGCACGCGACTTCAACTTGAAGGAGATTGCCGCTTACAACAGTGAGTCCTATCAGCAGGTGAAGGGCTTTCTGGATGACTTTCCCGATGAAATCCGTTTCACCGACATCTGCCGTGATACAGACGCACCCTGGGGGAAAACCATATCTGCGAGCCAGTTTGTGCCTACCGACATTATAAGTAGCGGATGCGTGCGCGAGGGTGTGTCGTATGATGTCATCTTCCACGCCGCCTACGCTATGGCACTGGGCCAGATGGCAGGTGAGCAGAAGGTGATGTTCTACGGACTCTATCATGGTCGCGACCAGCAGAGCGAACGTGTCTATGGCAACTATCAGGATTGTCTGCCTATCCTTATTAATATTGACCCGCAACTGTCGGTCTCCGGCTTCCTGCAACAGGTCAGGGTCAAGATGCTCCTCGCCGTGCGCCATAGGGACTATCCCCTCTATCACATGCTCCGCGACTTCCATATCGGCGGCAAGGGCACCGAGATAACCCCCGGGGGGCGCGATATGCGCAAGTTTTGGGTGGCCGACGGCGTAGCGTACAAGGCTTACCGCATCCACGCTGGCCTGACGCGACAGCATATTTCCGCCAAGATCCTTTTCGGCGAAGGCAAGGATGGAAAGGGCCTGTATGAAGTATTCCTCGACGGCAGCGACGGTCTCTATACGCAAGAGCAGATAGACACCCTGGCCCGCCTGACGGCGGAATATGCCGTGAAACTCGCCACGGGCGACCTGAAAACCGTTTTCCTGAACGACACGCAAAGGGAGGTGGGCGAAATGGAGAGACGCCTGAAGGCGGCTTTCGACAAGGACGAAGCGGAGTTGAGTCAGCGCGACCAGTCGCGTGTGGTCTATCCCATGAACGCCATGCAGTGGGAGATTTACGACTTGTGGAACCAGGATCGGACGATGACGGGATTCGACATTGTGGTGGGCACGGAACTCCCACGTGACATGTTTGACCCCGACCGCATCAGCGACAGGTGCCAGCAGGTGCTCGACAGCCAGCGCTACCTGCACGCCCACTTGGTGGAGACCGACGGCACGGTGATGGTTTCCGAGGACTGGGACCTGCCCAACACCGTCGTGCGGTGGGAAATGTCGGATGCGGAATGGGAAAGCAGCAAAGCGTCCATCATACGCCCGTTCGACGTGTTCCATGAGCCGTCGGTGCGCATACACGTCATCTCTACCGAGACCAGGGTGGGTCTGGTGGTAGAGACCCAGCATATACTCTTCGACGGCACAGCCCACAAGGCCGTGTGGTTTGCCATTCACGACGCTCTGCATGGCAGGGAAATCTGCCAGCAGGGCGACGCCGCCCGCAACTTCAACCAGAATGAGACAGACACCTACGACAGCGCACCCTACCAACGGGCAAAGCAATACTACAAGGAGCACGTGGAGGGTAACTTTACCGACATCTGCCGCGACACGGACTCACCCTGGGGTAAGACCATCTCAACGAGCCAGTTCGCGTCAGCCGATGCCATCGACGCTGGATGTGTGCGCGAGGGCGTATCGTTTGCCATCGTCTTCAATGCTGCCTACGCACTGGCCCTGGGGCAGATGGCTGGCGAACAGAAGGTGATGTTCTTCAGTTACAACCATGGCCGTGACCGCAAACTCCACGAGCGCGTCTATGGCAACTTCCTGAGTTGTCTGCCTGTCCTCATCGACACCGACTACCGGCAGACGGTCACTGACCTGCTGCTGCAGACCAAGGCGCAGATGTTCACCTCCATGCGCAATAAGGCATATCCGCTCTATCACATGCTCCGTGACCTGCAACTCGACGACGCTGGAACCGAAATCTCGCCTCAAGGGCGTTACATCCGTGAAGGATGGGTGCTTAACGGTGTAGAGTTTGGGAGTTACCGCATCAATACCGATGTGTCAATAGAACATATATCGGCAAAGATCCTGATCCGCGAAGACGAGAATGGGGCAAACCGGTACGAGGTGTTCATCGATGCCAGCGATGGCCTCTATTCGCAAGAGCAACTCGACACGCTGGGAGCATTAACGGCAGACTATGCCCTGAAACTGGCTATGGCTGACGGCACGACGGCCGTGGGAACAATTGTAGATAAACAGTAAATCGTCTAATTACAAATCAATAATATGATTAAGTTTGATCGTTTGGTGCCGACGATACGGCACGATACCGAGAATATTATCAGAAGTGCGCACAGATGACCGCTGACGTGTCGCCGGTCATCATACTGGGATGGCGTCTCATCGGCGAGGTGTGCGACAATGCGGAAGTCCTGCGGGGCTATGCGGAAGGTCTTTGCTGGCACTGTGTGAATGAAGTGGATAACGGGCAATACTGGCTCACGCCCGTGGGCGACTGGGAGGCGGTGGACTGGAAGCGCATCTTCGCCGAGCACGTTCCCGCAGGCACGAGGTTCTTCTTTGTGCCGGAACGCCTGATGCAACTCTGGCAGGAAGCGCTAGGGACTCAGATTGAGGTGGAGGAGACTCGCAACTACTGGGACTACATCATCTCTGCCGAGCGTCTGTACGACATGAGCGGCCATGCGCTCAAGCACTTCCGCAACGAACGGAATGCCTTTGAGAAGGCTTACCAATACACGGTGGAGGACTTCTCGCCGGCTATCTTCGATGAACTCAAGGAGTTTCACCTGCGGGCGCAGGAGGACATCATATCGCGCACGGAGGAGAAGAAGACAGCCGATTACTTTGAGGGGGCACTTCCCTTTGTACTTGACTCGTGGGAGGAATACAAGGAGGCTTTCCAGCATCTCTATGGCTTTGTCATCAAGGTCGATGGGAAATGCGTGGCCTACAGCATCAACGAGCAGGTGTCTGACTCCTACGCCATCGGGATCTTCGCTGCGGCGGACTACGACTACAAGGGCGTGAACAAACTGGCCTACTGGGTAGACGCCAAACGGAATCTGGAACGTGGCATCAAACTGGAAAATGCCATGGACGACACGGGGTCGCTCAGCCTGCGCAACTTCAAGGAGCGTCTCTGCCCTGTGGAGATGCTGAAGAAATATAGAGTGACCTATCTCGGATCCGACGAATCTCCCAAACGGCCAACCGGCGAATCTCCAACCGACCATGAGTAACAAGCCTCAGAACGGGGAGCGGGGTGTCGTCCGCGACATCCTCTCCTACGGTGGCTCCACCTTCGCTGCGCTGGTGGCCGTATCCCTCTTTACTATCACCGACGAGTATTTTATTGGCAACTTCGTGGGCAGGGAAGGTCTCAGCGCGATGGCACTGGTGTTTCCCGTCACGCTCATCTTCACAGCCTTGTCAACACTGGTCGAGGTGGGCAGCAGTGCGGTGGTGTCCGAACTCATCGGCAAGGGGCAGCGTGACGAGGCGGAGGCCGCCATGCGCGGCAACTACCTCTACATTGCCATCCTCGCCCTGGTGCTTGCCGCCTTGGGGCATCTGTTCATAGAGCCCATCCTGAGAATACTGCCCGACCACCCCTCCGACCAGCACATCTTCGACAATGCCATGGCCTACCTCAAGATTGTGCTTTGGGGCGTGCCGTTTCTCATAGTGATGACGCTCACCCAGACCTTCATGCGGTGCATAGGCAAGCCGAGGCACGTGTTCTTTCTGGTTTCGGCCTGTGCC
>CAJOLW010000001.1 GCA_905235525.1 uncultured Bacteroidaceae bacterium | reverse complement strand
TTCATTGGCATTCAGATACATCAAACCAAAACTGATGGCACTGAGAACGTTACTCTTGCCATAACCGTTAGGGGCGATGAGGGCGTTTATCGCTCCAACGTCCAAACGTATATGCTCAATGTTGGAAAATCCCTCAATGATAAAACTGTCTATAATCATAACTCATGCAAATATTTTTGCGTCAGTTTTACTTAAATCTGTTGCAAATATACTAAATAATAGTAACTCATGCAAATATTTTTGCGTGAGTTGGGTCAATTTTTAATTATTTTTATCGCTATATACCCAAAAACAGAGCAATATGTGACAATTTTCAGACTCATTATAAACGTCTGAACGAATTCAGGGCAACAGATTATAGTCTATAAATTCAAAAGAAACAGTCCAATCCCAGTTATTGTGCATTGAGCCCACATATTATCAGTCCCTATAATCGCTCAAAAAATCCTTTTTACCATGAGCAATCATGGGAAAGAAGAGGTGGCAACAGGAACTCTCAAATCGATTAAAAGAGCAGCGGGGCTGAAATAACCTACAATTTTTGTAGATTAAGATAAAATCTAACAACAATATTCACATCCTCAAAAACTATAGTTTGGGCTTCGTACACCCAATAGTGTGTTATAGAGGATAAACATTTTTATTCATGAAAAAAGTAAAGGCTATCATTGAACGTGCCAACGATGGTAATTATAGTGTGTATATGGATACCGACAAGGTCGGTTATCTTATCACAGGTACGGGCACTTCCACAGAAGAAGCCATCATGCTTTGAAGGTGGATATCATGACATGAAAGAGTTTTACGCTAAAAAAGGTATGAATTTTGAAGAATTGGAATTTGTCTATGAGTACGAAATGGCATCATTTCTTTCTTGTTATTCAAAGAATTTCTCTTTAGCAGGTCTGTCGCGGCTTACTGGTATCAATCAGGGACAATTAAGCCACTATATGACAGGACGCCGCAAACCTTCTGCTGTGACTATTCAGAAGATGCAGAATTCCATTCATCAGTTTGCTGGTGAATTAAGCCGTGTAAGCTTCGTGTAAAATTCAAGCAAACGTACTAAATAAACCAATTGAGGGGCTGCTCGAAAGCAGTCCCTCAATTGGTTTGATTGACAAGCGGTCTAAATTTGCTATAATTCTTTGAGTTTTTTGAGCAGTTCGTCTGCTTTCAAATAGATGGGGATGTCAGGATTCTCTTCTTTCAGTTTCTCCAAAACAGGTATGGCTTTGTCTATTTGATTATCCTTCACTGACTATAAAATGCTCTAGAGTAGTACCATTTCGTGTCTTATCGAGAAAAACAAGAATTGTCATTCTTAAGAATGAAGAAATAAAAGAATGAAAATGGGGAACGAATAAAGGGAAACCTGAAAAACAGTTTCCCTTTATTCGTGAAGGTTGGATTACGAAGTCAGTCGTACTGGTCTTTCTTGGTAATCTAGTTATTTCCTCATTTTCATCATCTTCTTCAGCAATGGGCAGAGGCAGAAGAGGAGGATTGCCGCAACTCCTGCCATGATAGCGAAGAGAGCGAAGAAGTCTGTGAGGTTGGTAATTTGATAGCCGAGGAAGGAGTGGACGGGCTGTTCAGCGGTTGGTAACAGGGTGGCGAGTTCACCTGCAAGGATGTTGCTGGCGGCATTGCTCATGAACCACACACCCATCAGCAGTGAAGCCAAATGAACGGGGGAGAGTTTGTTGACCATCGACAGGCCGATGGGTGAGAGCGAGAGTTCGCCGATTGTATGGATGAAATAGAGGGCGAAGAGCCACCACATGGATGCTTTCTGCCCATTTTCAAGACCATTGGTGCCGAATGCGATGATGGTATAGCCTATGGCAAGGAGAAGAAGACCTATCGCCTGCTTGACAGGAGAAGACGGCTCTAACTTGTGTTTGGCAAGTGTTTCCCAAAGTGTTGCCATGATGGGTGCAAAAGCAACGACGACAATCGGGTTGATGGATTGGAACCACGTTGTCGGCATCTCCCAGTCTCCAATGGTTCTGTCGCACTGCTGGTCGGCAAAAATGGTCAATGAAGAGCCTGCCTGCTCAAATGCGCTCCAGAAGAAGATGACGAATGATGTAGATGACACCAATGCGCTGCTTCTCCACATTCGTGAGTCCTTTGTCCGTGATGATGAAAATAGGGAGGGCGATTGAGATGGCATAAATGGCTGCAGAGATGTAATCGTTGAAGTTGTCCACATCTAATGAGAAAACAATGAAAAGGGCAATGGCGCCAATGAGACACCCCCAAAGACGAAGCGGTGAGTTCTTGACTGCGGGCTTTGGGGTGGCGTTGTCGGGGTTCTTGGGCATCTCACCCTTCAGTTCCAGGTCTTCCTCGTTGGCTTTCATGTCCTTCAGTTTCAGCAGTTGGCTTTGTGCTGGTGGAAGACCAATTGGTAGTCCTTCAGGGGTGTTGAGGAACTTCTTTTTGCCCAACATGAAAACAACCACTGATACAATCATTGCTACACCAGCACAGAAGAAACCCCACTTGAAAGCACCTGGATTCATCCAGTTCCCATCGGCAGCCACAGAACCGCACACTAATGGGGCGATGAGCGCACCGGTGTTGATGCCCATGTAGAAGATGGTGAATGCAGAGTCTTTACGGTGGTCTTGCGGAGCGTAAAGGTCACCCACCATCGTTGAGATGTTTGGCTTGAAGAAACCGTTGCCAATGATGAGGGCACCAAGTCCTATGAACATCAGTGTCAGGGAAAGTCCGTTATTGACGGATTCGCTGACGACTCCTCCTGTTGCAGGGTCGGAAAAGATGCTTTGCTGTACCACACATGCGGAGGCAAACATGAGGAACTGACCTATTGCCATCACAATAGCACCAAAGATGATACTACGCCGGTTTCCCCAGTAGCGGTCTGCTATATAACCTCCCAAGAGGGGAGTGAGATAAACGAGTCCTGTGTAGGAACCGTAAATATGACTTGCATCTGCGCTATTGAAGAATGCTGCCACGAGGTAGAGCACGAAGAGTGCACGCATGCCGTAGTAACTGAAACGCTCTGCCATTTCTGTGACAAACAGCAGGTAGAGTCCTTTGGGATGTCCTTTTTGTGCCATAGTATAGGTTTATCTTTGTAGTTGATTATTTATTGTTTCGTTCCTGCTGTTGCTTCAGGATTTCCATCTGCTTCTCTTGCATGGCTTGCAGACGTTCCATGATGCTTGATGCTTTCTTCTTGTTGCCAGCATTTACCTTGCGCTCAGCATGACGTTTTTCCAGTTTCTCCAACAGTTGCGCATCATCTGTGGTCTTCCGAAGGAACCACATCATGAGGATGCTGACCAGACCTGAAATGAAGTAGTACCAGTTCAAACCTGCACTGTAACTGTTGAACGAGAAGAAGAAGATGATAGGCATCAGATAGGTCATCCACTTCATCATGCCCATCTGTTGCTGTTGCTCAGGCGTCATGGCATACTGCTGCTGACGTTGTGTGATGACGGAGTTGATGACTGTAGATACACACCACAGGATGCAGAACAATGACAAGTGGTCGCCGATACCCCAGATGTTGAATCCCCAATTGATGATGTCATCATAGGTGGAGAGGTCGTCTGCCCAAAGGAAGGATTCGCCACGCATCTCAATGTAGTTTGGAATGAAGTTAAAGAGCGCAATCCAAATAGGCATCTGTATCAGCATCGGAAGGCAACCACCCATAGGGCTGACACCATATTCGCTGTAGAGTTTCATCACTTCCTGCTGCTTCAACATGGCATCTTCCTTCTTTGGATATTTGGCGTTGATTTCATCCATTTTGGGACGAAGTACACGCATATTGGCTGAAGCGATGTAGGATTTCTTCATCAGTGGGAACACCAAGAACTTCACGATGAGTGTCAGAAGTACCAGCACGATTCCCATGTTCAAGCCCAATCCTGTGAGGAAGTCAAAAGCATAGAGGAAGATGAAACGGTTAATCCACTTGATGATAGGCCATCCCATATACACGAGTGACTGCAAGTCAAGATCGCCACTTGATTCCAACAGTTTCTCATTCTCCTTTAAAGTGGAGAATTTATTAGGGCCGAGGTAGAGATGGAAACTTGTAGGTTTCACACCCTTTGTGTCGAAATCGGCAGTAAACGACGTCTTGTAGGTCTTCAAATAGCCAGAGCCTTTCTCCAGATACTCTGATGACATATTGCTCACCGATAATGGCTGGTCAGCAATGAGTACCTGGCTGAAAAATTGAGTTTTATAAGTAATCCATTTAATCTTTTCTTCAAACTCATCCTCTTCTTCATCACCTCCACTTACAGACAGTTCATGCGTGTCACCATCTACATCTCGATAAGTGACAGTAGAGTAGCGATTCTCGAAATCGTAACCCTTCTCTTGCTGTTTCATGTTTTCTGTCCACTCAATCTGCATCTCCTTCGTCTTCGATGGGAAGAAGCCTTCCAAATCTGTTGCCTTGACGTCCATGTCGAGAATGTATGCATTGGGCTTGAGCGAATAGATGATGTCAAGCGAACCATTGCCCACAGGAAGATGCATGGTCACGCTTGTTTTTTTGACATCCGTAGGTGTGAAGAAAAGTTCGTCCGTCACGATGTTGGCGGTTTTTCCATCCAACATCAGGCGCAAGTTTTGGTCGTCACCTTCAAAAAGCACCACATTGCCACCCTCACGGCTCTTGTAGGTGCTGTCTTTCAGTTCAACTTTCTGCAACTGCCCTCCCTTGTTAGAGAGCGTCACACGTAACAATTCGTTTTCTATGATAGTTGTACTGGCGGTACCTTGGCGTGCTTCGAAAAGCGGGTTCAAGGAATCCGTTGCCTCCTCCACTTTCTTTTCAATCTCCTTCTGTTTTATTTTCGCCTCTTTCTGTGCTTGTACTTGCGCAATGGAATCCAATACTAATTGCTCAGCCATTTGTTCACGTCGCGCATAGTTTTCATATGCCATAAAGCCGAAAACAACCAATGCCATTAGCACAAAAGCCGTTAATGTGTTTTTATTCATTTCTTATGTTGTTTTAGTTTTTACTTTTTTAGTTCATGTGTATGACTATTGTCTGCACATGGTTGGTTAAATAATACAAAAATCGTGCAAAGATACGAAAAAGTTAGGAGTTAGGAGTCAGGAGTTAGGAGTTTTTTCTTACCTTTGCACAAAAATCGACATAAATACAAATAATATGAGAACGAAATTCTTACTGTTCCTCGCCATTTTCACGATGGCACTCGGTATGCAAGCCAAGAAGTATCCACAAATCAAGTTTGAGAAAACGACCATCGATTTTGGCACATTTTCCATGGATGAGCCTGTACAGAAATGTACTTTCAAATTTAAGAATGTGGGCGATGCGAAACTTGTAATCACAGCCGTTCATGCCTCTTGTGGATGCACCGTTGCAGATTACCCAAAAGACTTCATTGCTCCTGGTGCATCAGGAGAAATTACGGTCACATATGATGGAACCAACAAAATGCCTGGACGTTTCAAGAAAAACATTCAGGTGTTCTCTAACTGCAAGGAAGACTTGGCTCGCCTTTTCATTCAAGGCGACATGACTGATGTTCCCGTCAGCAAAAAAGCGGAGAAATAATAACTAAAAGTCTCTAAATGTATTTGTAGCCTTTTTCACAGCCACACATTCCATCTCAATGAGCCATGTGGGACGACATACGGGTGCCAATGTGATGACATATGGTGTGTGGTGAAATTTCTCGTCAAACATCTGTTTGACAATTTGATAATCGGCACAGTCACGAAGATAGACAACTATTTGCATTACATCATCGTAACTCATACCTCCTTCAGCAAGCAATGTCTCGACGTTTTCCCACATACGTCGAGTTTGTTTTTTTACGTCACCCACATAGAGCACCTCTCCATGGTTGTTAATGGATGCAGTACCTGATATGTAAACATGGTTGCGGTCACCATATTGCATGAGAGTTCCTCGTTCAAAAGTGACACCATATTCGATGGTGCGATTGAGATGGGAGAGTGCGTATAGGTAACGCTGCTGTTCGGGTTGGAAACCTGTCATGGCATAACTGCCGAGTTGTACCAATGCTTTAGGGTCAGCAGGGGTTCCTCCGATACCTGTTGAAGCAATGTAGTGCGTGTTGGGGGTGAGTCCTTGTTCGAGGAAACATTCGCGGCGTGACTTGACGAGTCCGTTGTATTGGGTATCTACATCGCGTACGAAAAACCATGTGCGGATGCAGTTACGTTCTAACGTGGCATCAAAAAGTTTGAGGGTATCGATGTAGGAGAGGAGGGTGTTCCAGGTCTGCATGTAGGAGGTCTCTGCGGTTGTGTCCATGAGTCCCATTGTCCAGATGTGCTGGTAGCCGTTGTGGTTCACCACAGTGGAACCACTCATCTGGCTGATGTCAGTACCCCTTTGCAGGTAGAGCCAAAGGGCGATTTTGGATCCATCGAGCGGTGGCTGCTGGATGTAAGAAACCGTACACTCATTACCATCGTTGAGGAGTGGGACCTGATTGGTGGCATCACTGAGAAAATAGCGTTTGAACACTACTTTGGCACCCTGCACTTCATCCATCTGGCGCAGGATGGCTTCTGCCTGCTGAATGCGGGACATTTGCCCTTCAAAGAGTTCGTTTCTTGCCTCCACGTGGAGCATGGCATGTATTTCAGTCACTTCACCAGCAGTGAAATGGGTCAGTTCAATGCGAGCCCCGATGTTCTCTATATTTTTTGAGTCATAATTCATATCGACTGCAAAGGTAGCATTTTTTCTCTATTTACAAATAAAAAACACAGCAGAACTTAACTATTGGCGTAACTATGCAGACCGCCAAGGAAAAAATTGACCCCAAAATAGGTGATGAGGACAGTCAGGAAAGCAAGCACCATCAACCAATGGTAGTGCACAGGTTTGCGCAGCCATGCGAAAGATGTACTATGCATGGCGAAGGCATAGATGAGCATGGTGATGAGTGCCCACACTTCTTTTGGATCCCATCCCCAATATCGTCCCCAACTCACATTTGCCCAAATGGCACCGATGAAGATGCCGGCGATAAGCAAAAATTCAGCAGGGTAGAGGAAAAGTTGTGAGAGCAAGTGCATCTCCTCTGCCTTTCGTTTGACGATGAGGGCGTAAATGCCGCAGGCAAAAGTGATGCTGAAGAGTCCGTATGCCATCATAACGCAACTGACATGGATGCTGAGCAGGGGAGAAGAAAGCACAGGCATGAGATGAGTGATTTTCGGATCCATCTGCCCAAGGTGGCTGACCAGCAGGAGAAAACCTGAGAGCAGAAGTCCAAAAGTAAGGATGATGTGGAATCGCCGATAGACAAGCAAGGAGGCGAGCATGATCATCCATGCCATCAGAATCATGGTCTCATAGCCGTTGCTCATGGGGATATAACCACTGATAATCCAGCGCAAACCGAGGCTGAACGTAAGGGACAAAAAGGATAAAATCAACACGGCCAGTGAAAGCCGTTTCACCCATCTCCAACTAAACAGACTAAGGAATGCCATCGTGAGGCAAACCATAAAGAGTATCTTGGCAAAAGGAATACTGTTGTAGATGTGCTCAGCCTTCAGTCGAGTGGGGGAGGGCATGTCATTAGCACCGAATGTCTGTTGATACTTTGCCATTTTTTGCAACATCTCCTCAACATCAGCCGTTTTCCCTTCCCGTGCCAATGTACCAAGCAAAGGCAGGGCATGCTGGAAATACGACTTACGCTCCGTTTCCATCTTGTCGGGAACACTGTCATTGGGCGAGTACCATTGCCCTTCGTAAGGGAACAGTTTCAGCATCTCACCACGAGAAACTTGCATGATGAGCATAACCTTGTCATCCACCTTCATCACCTCCTCGTGCAGTTTGTCACTGTTGCCCATATAATATTGTTGAATGAAGTTACCCAAACGATAGCCGTAATCGTCGAAGAGAGATGATACAGAAGTGTATTCAGGCAAATTGAGGGCATGTCGTACTTCTCCAGATTTGATGCGCACAATAGGTTCCTCACTCCATTCATCTCGATAGAAGATGAAACCACACAACACCTGTTCTGCTGTATAACTTTTGTATGAAGACTTTCCATGAAGTTTGCGGGTGAAGTCAAGCGCAAAGGTCTGCACAGGACAGATACGGTCATTGTAATTGATGCAAAGTTTTCCGAACTCCGCTGCCTGTTCTTTTGAGAAAGTGGTCAATGCGTGGCTCTGTTGGGGTATCAGTATCAAGAGAGCCGTGGCTACACTGGCTTTGCGGATGAGTTGTCTGAAACGTCCTTTAGGATCAATCAACACAAGAATCATAGAGAGGAACAATAGTCCGTAACCCATGTAGGTGACTGGAATGCCCCAAGGGTCGCTATTGAGCGAAAGGGTTGTGCCTTCCATATCATCATCGTAACCACTTTGATAGAGGCGGATGCCATGAGTGGAATAGATGTTGTTCATTGACACGATCCCCTTCTCCTGTTGTCCTTCTGGAGAGGTGATAGTGAAACAGGACTCGTAGTCAGCAGCCGCTTCTGTGCCATTATGGTACAGGATGTTGAATTTGTCAAGCGTAATGGTGAAAGGAAGTTCATGCACAGTCTTGGTTTCTTTCTCATCCACAAAACATGCTTTCACGGGTTCTCCTTTCCGCAAATGAACAATGCCTTGCCATGCCGTCAGGTGGGTGAGCAAAGCACCTATCAGGATGACAACAAACGAGAGGTGAAGGAGCAGCAGACTCACTTTCTTTAATTTACGACGGATAATATAGATGATGCCACTGATGGCTAACAATGCCCACAAGGTTATAAACCACCATGAACCATAGACATTGCTGAGCACATAAGGAGTACCCTTTGTTTTCTCTATAATGGTAGCCATAGCCATCACAAGGATGACTATGGCATAGATAGTGAATGCTATTTTTTTTAACATTACATGAGAATCTTTATTCTTATTTCTATATGATAACGTCAGATGGCATCTTGATATTGTGATGGCTATCAAAAAGTTCTCTATTAAATAGCACGCAGGAACTTAACCACAGCATCGCGGTCTTCTTTTGGCAGGTCATAGAACTTTTTGGCAGCCTTGTAGCCATCGGACTGCTTGCTATAAGCATGCCACATAATAGCCTCAATCTCATTGCGGGCACGACAATCATGCAAACGGTCTTCTGCTCCTGTCAGACGAAGAGAAAGTCCACGTCCCCAAAGTGGAGTGGTGCGGCACCAACCAGTACGGATGTCATTCTCCATGTAAAGGCGGTGCTGAACCATATCGGTGTATGGCCAGATAGTCTGATAAGCGAACTTAGGCAGAATTTCGTTAGCATTCAGATGATTGTCGTCTGCATATGCTTTAATGCTGTAATCCACCCAGTAATTGTCCTCCCTGGTTTGCCATGATGGACGGTGGCAGGTGGCACAACCAATCTGGTTGAACACTTGCTTGCCGCGCTTCACTACGGCATCGTCTAAGTTGCGTGCGGCAGGCACAGCAAGACCACGGTGCCACACCATGAAGTCATAATAGTCCTTGTCGCTCATTTCTGGCTCGCCGAAGGCTGCTGTATAGTTGTCTCCCCCCTTAGCAGCATTGTTCATGTCAAGTAAAGTGAACACCTTCTGTGCGATACCTTCGTCAGTATTAGCATAGTAAGGGTGTACGAGCGATGACTTGTCTGCTCCATGTTGGCGGATGTAACTGATGACCTCGAGATCTTCGCTCATTGCTTTTGCCCATGCTGTTGTGCTATAGAGATAGCGGCGGTCAGAACGTGTCACATTGGTGATGTTCCAGATAGCATTAGCACCTGCACCATCTTGCAGAGATGCACGGGTCATGGCATAAGTGAATTTCTTTATAGCCTTCGTTCCGTCAGCAAGTGTGTAATAAGCCGATGCAGCCCAGTCGTTGGCTGCGGCATCCCACATGGCAGGGTTAAGCGATACGTAAGGTGCTTCTGCGGCATATTGCGCCTTCATGTCTTCGGTGCTGATGGCATCAAGCAAACCTGTTCCATAGATTCCGATGGTGGATTCGAGTCGCACTTCATAATTGGTTGGCTTCGGATTTGTATTGAAGGCTGTGACAGGTATGTTCACCTCTGGATAGATGAGTGAGAAAGTCTCGCCATCAGGGAAATGTAGGGGCAAACCGCTTGGCATAGTGCCTTCTACATTTTTCCACTCAATGGATATCTGGTTTTCGTCGATAGGTGCCTTGAAGGGGTGCATAGCCTTTGTTTGTGGCATACCTGTCACTTCTGCAATATAACTTGATGGTGCTACGGTGTAACGTACGCCGTCTTCGGTGAATGCCTCATTAGGATGATAAACAACGAGGAGGTAGCCGTTGCCAATAGTGTTGGCACGATATTCTGTTTGGCGTTTGCCATGACCATAAGATGGATGGCAATGAATGCAACTGCTGCGCACCCATGCAGGTCCAAGTCCTTTTCGAGGTTCATCGGTGTAGGTGTAAAGGTGCTCAAAGAAGTCCTCACCTTTGTTGAAACTGGTCTCCAGTCCTAATCGCTCAGCACCTGGGGCAACAGCAGAGTAACTTGCCTTTTCTGTTGTGCCCAATTCACCGCCCGGATACCATTCGGCAGCAGTAAACACATCGTTGCTTTTGCCGAATTGGCTTTCTGTTTCTTCCAGTTCTCCGAGGCTGTTTCCGCCATTGTTGTCATCGTTACAAGCAACAAGCGTCAAACTTCCTATCAAGAAAAGTAAGGATGATTTTTGAAAAATGTTGTTAACCATAAATGTATAGATTTTTGTTAAAATGTTTATTGAGCCACAAAAGCGTTCCGTCTCTTTATAAAGACGGAGCGCTATTTGCTATATTATATATAACGAATTGAAAATTTGTTTATTATCTCTTTCTTCTTATTCTTCTTCAGGAAGATCATCGGCAGTGCGTTCATCATTCTCATAAGGAAGATTCCAGATGGTGCTGCAATACTTCACGAATGGAGCAGGCATGTTGCCAATCTTGCTAATTGCATCGTTGAAGAGATTGGTAATGTTGGTGCTTGTTGCAGACTTGTTGACCATGACAAAGAAATTGTAAAAACTTGGAGCACTTGCATCAGAATTGCCATTTCTTGTGCCGTACCAAACATTACGGACAGAACGAATGTTATCCTGAAAGTCCGCTATAGAGTTATAACTGTAAGGAGACTCTACATAGAAGATGTAGCCTGCGGCGAATGGATTTGCAATTTTGGCAGTACCCACCTCATTGGCGATGGCTGCTGCGGAGCCTTCATCATCAGAGAGAATCTGGGCAATAGCATCTTTCAGCGAAGAGAATGTGCTTGCAGATTCGCCGGCTTTTTTCATGTTCTCACCAAAGTTGATGCCTTTGCTTGTGGTGTATTCCAATCCTGCCTCTTTAACCACTTGCACACGGGCTGCATTAGCATCGGTTTCACCTTCCCATGCCACTTGCAACTGGAATGTGCGCTCTTTCAGCAATTTGCACACTTGCTGTGCATAAAGCAATTCCTTTTCACCGCTTACGCCCGTGAAGTTCTTGTAGGTGTCATTGCCCTGGAACTCTGAAACCTTACGTGGCTGGCCATTGCGGAAAAGGATAAATTCAAGAGCGTGGAAACCAAGAATAGAAGCATCGTCAAGCATGTGGTGCCAGAGTTGAAATAATTGAGCAACAATGAGCGGTTGAGTGGCCAAGAGTCAATAGTTGGGTCAATGTCGAAATCAGAGGCTGCACCACCCAAAAAAGCCTCGCTCTGTTCCCAGTTCATACGTGCTTTCTTGAAAGACTCACATGCCTTGTTGATGTCAGTCTGTGTGATGGTGTTCACATTCAGCCCCTTCAGTTCCTTCTCGAGGTCTTCTGTATTGTTGGCAAGTTCGGTATAAGTTGGGATGATTACATCGTCCACCAGATTGGCAACAACTGATCTCAAATACGTTTCCTGCTCTGCACTCAGAGAAGCAGATGCAATTTGTCCGTTGGCTTCTTCAAGACCAGAAACAAGGTCATTACATGCGCTGATGGCATTTTGACCATAACTTCTGTCTGTGTAATTGCTCTCATTGTTGTTTCCGTTGTTGTCATCATCACTGTTGCATGAAGTTGCAGTGAAAACCATGGCTGCCATCATGGCAACACCAAGCATTGATTTGATTTTCATCGTCATAGTAATTTGTTTTTAATGATATTGTTTTGTAATAGTCGTTTTTTACAAGAACCAGCCTTGATAAGCAATGCCGAGATTGAGGCTTGGTTCATTATTATACTGGCTCTTCAGGAATCGGTGTGAATAGTCAGCCTTCACAACCACTTCCTTGACGGGATGATAGTTGATGCCTACAGCCATGCGCTTCACATTGTTGTAGTCATATTTTTTCATATTACTTGATGCACAAGCATTGTATTGTTCATAGCGGCCAAACACATAGAGTTTTTGTCCGTCTGCACGAAGTTTCTGAATCTGTGAGAACAGATCGTAACCCGCCTCGATACCATAAGCATAAGCGTTTTGGCTGACCGATGAAGAGTGGTGATAGGGCGACTTCTTGTTAATACGATTGTAGATGTAGTTTAATTGTTCTGCATCGCCAAGGTAACCGTAGTCAGCCTGGCCACGCACAATCCAGTTGTGTGCATTGTATGTGAAATCGAAACTGCCTACAGCCACAGCGCCTTTGTATTCGCTATCCACTCCATTCTTGTTCCTCGGGTAACTGTTTCCGATGCTATGTCCATAGTAGCCGCTCAGACCTAAACGAAGACCTGGCACGGAATAGTTGTCAATACGGAGTGAAGTGCCGTATTTCGTGGCAATCTCAAATTCCAACGGGCTGACAGGACCCTTATGAATCCACCCCGTTGTGGTAAAGTTATCCGCATTTAGACCTGCCAAGAACTGCACCTCATAGCGCCAATCACCTGCACGTCCCCAAAAGTCGACACCCGTCTGATGCCATGTAGAGGGGAGAATCGTGTTTTCTCCTTCTGGACGATACACCGTGAAGAAGTTCAGCGGTTCATGGTGCGCATTGTTCAGACCTACAGGCACCACCAGATGTCCTGCACGAATGTTCGTATACTCGCCAAATGACTTCTGAATCCAGAACTGTTCCAATTCCACTTCTCCCCCTTTTTCAGTTTCAGATTCCCATTCGCCGCCTTCTTCATCTTCTTTCTCGTAGGCACCGCCTGTTCCGCCATGCTCAAATTCTATCTCTGTGCTCAATGACCATCCCTTACCGAAGTCATATCCCAAATAGACCACAGCATGTGGAATGTCGAAACGACCGTGACTTGGATCGTTCTTGTGCTCGTCAGCCAAACTGTATCGACTTACATTGTCGCTATAAAAATTTCTGGAGAGAGCCACCTCACCATAACCGCCGATGTGGAAACGGGAGAGTGTTTTTTCAAGTTTTGTCACTCTCGACATGTCATTGTCGCTTGTCTGCCCGTATGAACAGATTGCCACCATGTTCATGCCTAACATGATGACCGCACTCTTTAAAATGTTCGAAAAATTCATTGCTATTACCTTATAAAGTACCAATTTCTTGAAAACGTTGCAAAGTTACTAACAAATGTTAACCATGACAATACTCATTATTTGTCAAAAGGTCTTTGTTAATAGGTATTTTTCATGTAACAGCACTCTCTTTGAGTAAACTAATACTCATATTTCACGCATTACATACCCACATTTGAGTATTCGCTTCTATGTTGTATAATTCGTGAAACGCCATTCTAAAAGGAGTAAATCCAGTCCCTTGTGAAGGCGCACAAAAAAAAGGACTATACCGATATCAGTATAGTCCTTCGCCTTATAACGCTTTATTATAATAATGTGTTATTGAGTCTTGGCCTCCATCTTGGCAAATAACGTAATCAGAATGGAGCCAAGGATGCCAGCACTGAGAGAGCCGAGAAGAACGGCGATCTTGCCAAATGAACGTAACATGTCTGTGGCAGCAGGAGCGAGTTCACCAAACGAGAGGGTGTCAACGAAAATAGCCATCGTAAAGCCGATACCACCGAGGCATGCCACGGCAAAAAGCATCTTCCACGATGCACCTTCTGGCATGGCACCCACTTTACACTTGATGGCAATGAAAGAGGCGAGAGTAATGCCAATGGGCTTGCCAAATAGCAAACCGAAGAAGATACCCATACCTACCATGCCAACTCCCTCGAGCGGAAGGGCTTGAAAGATATTGAAGAAACTGATGTCGGGAATGACGACACCAGCATTGGCAAGTGCGAAAATAGGCATGATGAGGAAGTTGACCCAAGGGTCAAGGGCATGCTCCAGCCGATAGGACATTCCAATAGAGTTATTCGTGATGTAACTCATACGGCGAAGACAATGACGTTGCGGACCGTTGGGGAAGGGGACTCCTTGTTCAAACTCGTCATCGTCGTATCGGATAATACGGGTTATATATTTTCTATTACAGCGATTAAGGTATGAGCGATTAAAACGCGCATCCATAGGAATCATGAATGCCATGACCACACCCGACATGGTGGAGTGGATGCCTGAATAGTAGAACAGGAACCACACGATAATGGCGGGGATGAGGTAGAACATCATACGCTTTTCGCCTAATTTATTCATGATATAGACAGCACCAATGATTACCAACGCTATGCACAACAGAGGAATATTGATGTCACCTCCGTAGAAGAGTGCCACCACCAAGATGGCTCCCAAATCGTCTGCAATCGCAAGGGCTGTCAAGAACACTTTAAGGGAGATAGGCACTTTATTGCCAAGAATAGACATGATACCAACAGCAAAAGCGATGTCTGTAGCAGTGGGTATTCCCCATCCTCCAGCCGTATTTGTACCTACATTAAAGAAGGTGTAGAAAAGGGCTGGAACCGCCATGCCTCCTGCTGCTGCAATAACAGGCAGAAGTGCTTTTTTAACGCTGGAGAGTTCACCACAGACGACTTCCCGTTTAATCTCAAGTCCGACTGTGAAGAAAAAGATGACCATGAGAATGTCGTTGATGAATTTCTCGACAGTCATGTCTTGTGGGAAAGTGATGGAAAACGTCTCATTGGAAATGGTCATGGAAAGGCTGGTTTCCAAGCACGCATGATAGAAATGAGCCGTAATAGGCAAATTGGCAAGCAGCATTGCAATGATAACGCACACCAACAATGTAACACCACTGGCCCAAGGTTGTTTCATGAAGTTCGTTTGAGAAATCTTCATGGAATGCAGCCCCTTGGTCCATGTGTAAAGGGGGATAAGTCTCATAAAAACAATCTTTTCTTTAATTCTATTCTTTATACATATTATAGTTGTGAATGGGCAAATTCTTTAGGCGTAATGCCTACTACACGCTTGAAAAATCGACTGAAACTGCTTACAGTAGGGAAGTGGAGAATGTCACTGGTTTCACTCAAGGAGTTGTGATGGACAATAATTAAAGCCTTCGCTTTCTGTATGACAGCCTCGTCTATCCACGCAGAAGCATTTTTCTTACTATAACTTGTGCAGACAAAGGAGAGGTATTTACTGGAAATGTTGAGGGTTTGTGCATAGAACTGCACCGTGCGATGTTCTATGGCATACTTGTTGAGCAAAGAAATAAACCTGCAATAGACATCGTATTGACGGGAATTACTGTCTCCTTCAAGTGGAATCGGATTATATTGATGGATACTGATGTTCCGAACTTCCAATACGTTAAGCAAACTATGGATATACGCCTCTTTAAATTCATAGTCTGGAGCAAGAATATCATGCTTAATTTCGTTGTAGGTGTCAAACACCTCTTGTTTCTGCTTGGATGATAAGGCAGAAATGAAATGATGCAGTGACAACCTAACATTGCTATAAGTAAGACCTATCTCTTGGTAGATCTGACTAGACAATTTAGGGTATAAAACAACAATAAAGAATTGGACGTCTGGAGAATTGAACCTGATTTTCAATGTGTTTTCAGGCATGATAGTAACAAGAGTGTCCTTCTTTACAATTTCCTCTTTTCCATTTATTTCAATGTTACACTCACCCTCAATCAGATAAATGTTGATTGTCTGATATATTTTTGCGGGATTAGCGTAATGCAACTTCTTGAGGGGATTAATGCCATTAAATGTGTCAAACAGCAATATGTTGTCTTTAATTCCAGCAGATGGAACGATACCCTCTTGGGAGAAAATGTCTACATACTCCACATATCGGGTATTGCGAGACATTGGTTGAGATAATACTGAGTTCGGCATAGTTAATTAGTTCACTTTCTTTTTTTGTATGAAATTGATAGACTTAACATTGTTCTGTTTAAGATACGCATTAGGTGACATACCAGTGATGCGTTTGAAATATCGTCCGAAGAAACTCTGGTTCTGGAAATTAAATTCCACACTGATTTTCTTTATATTATTCTCATTATTATAAAGTGTTTGCTTTATGGCAAAAACAACATATTGGTCTATTGCCTGCGAAGCCGTCATTCCCGTATATTTGTGAACAATTGTAGATAAATATTTGGGGGTGATGTGCAATTGGTCTGCATAAAATTGCACAGAACGCTCCCTTTTATGGAGTTCATTTAGTTTATTAAGGAATGCATTGAACATCGTGTATTGTCGATTGTTTTTTACATAATTGACAAGATGGTCATCTCCCTCTTCCACTATTGAAAAGAATTTGGCAACATACGCAGACTGATAGGCTCGCAGTACAATTTCCTTCATGGGATAGTCCTCCTGCAGATGCTCCTTCTTAATGCTCTTATAACAATTCAGCAGTATCCCAATCTGTTCAGGGGTACAACGAAGATGGCGGAATTTGAAGGCATGCCACCGCAATCTGTAGGTTACGTTCGTCCTTTTGTATATATTTGCCATTAAATGGTGAGGTGTAAGGAATGCAAAATATATACATCTGGATTCCTTAACAACAATGCTCATGCAAGGCATGACTGCAAGATATTCATTGGCTTTTACCTCAATGTTTGTGCCACCAACAACCATATTGAGAGTTCCCCTCAAAACAATCGTTATATAAACATACTCAGAATTATAGACCTCTTCTCGAGCATGAATAATGGGATCACCTTTCTCGTTGAGATTGTCCATAATCGTGTATTTCCCTTCATATGAAGAGAAAAAAGCATTTTGTGCGTCTTGTTTAGTAATAATATTTCCTTTAATAGTCATTGTAATTTATTTTTCGTCTTTTGCCGTGCGTAATATCAAAGTAGTTGCTCCAATTGTGATGATCGCACCATCTTCGAGATTTATTCGATCTTCATTGCGTAAGATATCATTCATATAGAATGTACCAGTATCGCTTGGAGCATCGCGAAGGATGTATTGCAATTTCCCTTGCTTATTTTTCTTAACAGTAATGACACAATGAAAAGTGTCAACACTGGGGTCGCGAGTTTCGATAGGTTTGTTTATGTTAGTCCCTTGGACATATCTTCCAAATTCATTTTCGCCTAAGTCTAACGGAATAACTTGTTTGAAAGCAAATCGGTTCTCCACCACAACAATGCTGCCATATTCTTCACTATATGCCTGCTCATCCAATGTCTTTTCCTCATGCCTGTTGGCAAGTTTTGATTTGCCAATACGAATGCCGAACTCCTTTTTACACTGCCCGCATACAAACACCAAGGATTGTCCGTTAGAGTATTTGGTTTCATCGAAAACAATGAAATTATCACATTTAGGACATCGGACTCTCTTCATGTCAAATTCCTTTACAATTCAAGTATCCACGCTTCAGCAAAAGCGGAATTTTGTTGGCGGAGTGAAGCCAATGCCTTTTGAGCATCCGCTTCGTTTGTATATTCAGAATATAGAATTCTGCTGACCTTTCCGTTTTTAGTATATCTTCCTTCCCTCAAACCGTCTTTTGCAAGGGATTCAATGAATTGTTCTGAACTTTTTTGGCTTACATAGGTTGCCAAAACAATCGTGAATTTCCCCTCGTTGGTTTTGAGAGTCGGATTGGTTTTGTCCGCCACATGATCTGTTTCCTTTGTCGCTTTCTCAGATGGTTTTGCCTCTTCATTGGGAACTTCTGTAATGATATTCTTGAGAGGGCTTCCCTTCGTGGCATCAACTTCTATATTAGGAGCAGACGTTTTTGACGATTTTATAGAAGGGAATGCTGCCACAACCGTATCAGCATCACTCTTCGTGCTCTCCATAGCAAGATATGAGAAACAGAAGAAGAGTAACACAGCAGCAGCGGCTGATATACCAAAATCCAACCAACGACGATTGAGGTGAATAACCACATCTTTCGGTTTAGAATCTGGGGACTGTTCTCTTGTATCATCAAAACTCTTGTCAATGCGTATAGCAGTTGCTGGCATATTCCGCTGGATGTCTTTTTCTTTAATGACATGCTTCAATGATTTCATCTCGTATGAATAAAGCCCATATAAAGAGGGGGTGAGAACACCTGATTCTAATGAGATGAATGAAATGTTTTGATTAAGTCCCTTTTTGAGAGTACCGATGTTTTCAAGAACAAACTCACCTTCCATCTCCAACTCATACATCATCTGTTCCAAATCTTTCTCCATCTGAAGATAGGCAGAGGGATAGGATGTATCATATGCAGACATGTATGATTGAACTAACAAGCCATCATTTACTTGAAGTTGCTGATTGAAGCCAATCGTTCGATAGGGTGGCAGGAAAAGATGCTCTTCACCCCATGTATATTGTGCATCAGCATGGTTGGCTATAAAGCCACCAAGACCGGGCACAATCACACAATCGTGCTCAAGCAACAACAATTCAATATGTCTTGATATAGAAATCATGTCACAAAGATAGTGCAAATTTTCCGAACTTTAGCAAATTGGACGATATTTTTTTGAAAAATGTTCGTTTTTTCCCTTCTTTCCCATAAAATTGGGGCTCTATGTTATAAAAAGGGCCACATGATAACATGTAGCCCATAGATTCACCTTCAAATATTTAATTTACTCCTGTTTAAATTATTCCGTTGGTGTCTGAGAATTATTAGCGGGGAATGTTGGGACATTCTCAGCGTCAGTTGACTGGACGGGTGCCGCAATGTTAATAGGCGCCTCTTCCACAGTCGTTCTTGTAACGAAAGCCGCAGATACAATGCTAAATACAACCATAGCAATGGCTAAGCCCCAAGTGGCTTTTTCAAGGAAATCCGTTGTTTTACGGACACCCATGATTTGGTTTGAAGCGGCAAAACTAGATGCAAGACCTCCGCCCTTTGATTCCTGGATAAGTACAATTCCACACATCAAAACGGATGCGAGAATGACGAGTACGATAATTAATGAATACATTCTATTTTTGTTTTTGTTATTATACAAATATTGTTTGCAATTTACACCAGAATTTCACTTGCTTTCCTTCAGCAAAACTTCCAATAGATACATTTGCGCTGCAAAGTTAGAACTTTTTTTCGGATTATTCAAAGAAATCTTACGTAATATTTCTAAAGCCTGCTGATATCTACCCTGTTTTATGTAAATGTTGACCATATTTTCGGTGTAAATCTCTTCTTCTTCGTCAGAGAACTCAGGGGAAGTGAACTCATCATTCTCAATATCCGGCATGTCCACTCGTTGCTTACCCTTAGTTTCCTCAATAAAACTGTCTATCAAGTCAGCGCCTTTCAGTTTGTGATTCTCCTTTTCGTTTTTTTCTTTTCCTTCATTTTCTTGTTTGTCTTGTTGCATAAGGTACGACACATAATCGTTGGTAAGGTCCATGACCGATGGGGCACCACGCTCTGGGCCATAATCCTCGTCAGTTTCAACATGACCATCTTTCAAGAAACGGTCGATGAGGGAAACGGTTCTTGTTTCTTCGTTTTCTGTTTCAATTCTGGCATGATTGCTGTGGGCTGGCAATTCATAGTTAATCCCTTCCGTTTGCATGAAGAGGGCAGAACGATCAGGTACAAACGAACTTGCCTTCTTTAGTTCATCACCAAAATCACGCGAGTGTAATTTGTATAAGTTTGAGACGTAAAGCAGGCGCGCCACTTGGAAAAATGGATATTTTTCTATCAGTGCTTTCAACTCCGGCAAAGTTTCGGCGTTGAGCATTGAGGGAGTTTCTATCAATTCTCTTATATTAATCATTATTATAAGTGGATTACTAATTGTTGTTTACCAGTTCGCCACAGTAGCATTGAATATCTGATCAACAATGTCATCAATCATCTCTTGAACCAACTCATCCTGCACGGCTGTCAACTGTTTGGAAGAGTCGTATTCTGTTGTCGCACTAAACCGTTGTTCGAAATCCTCTTCGTGCTTCTTGGTGTTAACAAATCGCACGTTTACCACAATCTTCAACTGCACCTGCATGGAAAAACCATCAGAGCCCACACTTTTGTTGGTTTGACTATACTCTACAATTTCACCTGAAAGTTGCAAATCGCCATCTCTTTTCAGCACCTTCAACTTCGTTTTTTGAGCATACTCATCGCTGAGGGTATTATAAAACATTGACTCCATCGGGCTCCACACATAGTTGGCGCGAATTGGGAATTTGTCAAGGCTTATGCTTTTGGTTTTAGTATAGTCAATGCTCGTACCCGTAAACTTGTAACTAATGGAACAGGCCGTCAACACACCAACCAGCAACAAGGTCATGCCACTTATGATACTACATTTTTTCATATATCCAATCCGTAGTCCTTGATTTTTCTATACAGCGTTCGTTCTGAGATGTCAAGTTCCATTGCTGTTTTCTTGCGGTTACCATTGTTACGTTGAAGAGACTCAATGATGTTCTTTTTCATCAATTCTTTATTCGACATGGGAGCCTCCTCAATGGTCTCCACATCTTCCACATCCTGAATATGTTGAGTTTCGTATGGCATACTGCTTGTGGGCGAATAGTGTGGCTCGTTCACGATATAGGGGTGTGGCTCATGCATTGTTTCCATATTACTATGCACGAGTTCTTTCAAATCTTTCACCTCCTTACCGATGCTGGACAACAACTGGAAAAGCATGTCGCGTTCCTTCTCATAACTATGTCCTTCAGAGGCATGAGTGTCACGATTGGTCCCGTGCAGCACAAGTCCTGTTTCACCCAGCGAGTCGTCTGTCACCCCGTAACTCTTCAAGATGTCAGGAGTGATTTCCCTTTCTTTGTTGATAATGCTGATTTGCTCCACCAAATTGCGCAACTGTCGGATATTTCCAGGCCACTTATATTTTAATAATAGTACGCGCGCGTCTTCCGTCAGCCTAACAGGCTCGATATGGTATTTCTCCGATATGTCGTAAGCAAATTTCCTGAACAGCAATTCTATGTCCCGACCTCTCTCGCGAAGCGGCGGCATAGCAATGGGAATCGTGTTCAAACGATAGTACAAGTCTTCGCGGAACTTTCCTTCACGAATGGCTTTCTGCATATTCACGTTAGTTGCAGCCACAATTCTCACGTTCGTTTTCCTCACCTCGCTTTCGCCCACACGAATATATTCGCCCGTTTCCAACACACGAAGCAGTCTTGCTTGAGTGGCTAAAGGCAATTCTCCCACTTCGTCAAGGAATAGGGTGCCATTGTTTGCCACGCCGAAGTAGCCTTCTCGATCGTCGAGGGCGCCAGTGAACGACCCCTTCTTGTGTCCAAAGAGTTCTGAGTCAATCGTTCCTTCCGGCAGTGCACCACAGTTGATAGCAAAATATTTATTATGCTTACGCGTTGAGTTATCATGAATCACTCTTGGCAAGATTTCCTTACCAACACCACTTTCACCGTAGATCAGTACAGGCAATTCTGTCGGCGCAACCTGAATGGCTATGTCAATACTGCGGTTCAGCCCTTCGTAGTTGCCCACGATGCTGTACCGCTGCTTCACTTGCTGTATTGTTTTTTCATCCATAATCTCTCTATCTTTCGAACAATTTTAGTAGTTCATGCCTGAATAAAATCGTGACAAAATTAGCGATTATTTTCCATACAACAATGACTTTTTGTCAGTTTTAACGAAAAACAGGAGATTTCAGTAGTCTTTAGCACCGCATGTAGGGATTATACTGCTTTTCCCTGCCAATAGTCGTTGCAGGTCCATGTCCGCTATAGACCTTTGTTTCGTCGGGTAGGGTAGCAAGACGGAGGAGACTCTGCATGATGGCTTCGTGACTACCACCTTCAAGGTCTGTGCGTCCGCAACTGCCACAGAAGAGGGTGTCACCCGAGAAAAGTGTGCCATCCTTTTCAGAGTAGAAACAGATGCAGCCACGTGAATGTCCAGGGGTGGTCATTACTTTGAATGTGGTATTGCCAAAAGAGACTTCGCTGCCATCGAGCAGGGAAGTTCCCAATGGTGGCAGGGGAGGATGGGGGATACTAACACCCACGACAGAACGAATCTGTTCATCCATATGTTCATAGATGTGGAGGTCTTCGTAATTGGCTTCAGGACGTAACCCTAAGTCTCTATACACAAAAGTATTGCCCCACACATGGTCAAAGTGCAGATGCGTGTTCAGCAGATGCTTCGCTTGCAAGTCGTTCGTCGCTAGATATTTCTTGATGTCAGCCCATTCATACTCGTCCGAACAGCCGCAATCGATGATGACACATTCCTTTGTTTCATCGCTCACGACATAGCAGTTTTCACTAAGCGCATTAACCTCAAATCTCTTGATTGTCATAGTCATTTTCTGTTGACGATGGTAACATGCACCACCTTTTTCGTCTTGAAATACTCCTCGTCGAAGAAATCGCTCAGTTCCCATACGGTGGCGATGTTCTTCATCGAAGCAATTTCACCGTACAGTTCTCCTCCCTTTAAGGCGATGATGCCATTCGGCACAGCATTGTGTTGCTCTTTCTTGATGTTCTTTCGTGCCACCTTCACGAGGTCAACCATTGGCATCACGGCACGAGTCACCACAAAGTCATACTGTTCCTTGATTTCCTCCGCTCTTGCATGACTGAACCTTACGTTTTTCAGTTCGATAGCCTGCACCACCTCATTTGCCACTTTAACCTTCTTTCCCACACTGTCCACCAGATGAAACTGCACCTCAGGAAAGAGAATTGCCAACGGAATGCCAGGAAAACCACCGCCTGTACCGAGATCCATCACGGTGGTGCCATCTTTGAAGTTCACCACCTTGGCAATCCCCAACGAATGCAGCACATGATGCTCGTACAGATTCTGGATGTCCTTACGCGAAATCACATTGATTTTGGCATTCCATTCATTATAGAGAGCCTCAAGTTGAGCAAACTGCTCAACCTGAAGCCCTGTCAGATTTTTGAAATACTTCTGAATGATTTCCATTCAAATTCGTGTTATTCGTTGTTGAAAAAATTATTGATGTTGTGGACGCAACAGGTCGTTCACTGTTTTCACAGGGTTGAAAGTGCCAAGTGACACCTCCACGAAGATGGTGTTCCAGTCACTCATCGCGCCATTCCACAATCCTGGCAGTTCAAGTGCCTTCAGTTCCTTTCCGTCTTTGCTCTTGCTGGAGATGAAGCCAGTTTGATGATCCACATACTTGGTGAGGTCGAACTTTTTGCCCTTGTAGTCCTTCACTGCACACACAAGGTCAACAGGGTTGAAATGAGTGCCGTTCTGGAACATCTGCAAGTATTCTGCATTGTTCTTGTCTATCTGACTACTCTCCAAAATCTGCAAACTGATAGTACCATCCTGATTGTATGCCAAGAAAGGACCACCGCCAGGCTCACCCACATTCTTCACCATACCACACACACGCATAGGACGGTTCAGTTTCTTCTTCAGATAGATGGCGAGTTCTGCATCCTCCAAGTCTTTCAGTTCGGGGTTACGACAGGAAAGTTCATCGCGCAGGAAACGGATAATCTCTTCCAATTGTGCATGAGTGTATTTACCGCTCTCCAACAGTTCCAAATATTGGAACGCTTTTTTCTGCTTGCTCACCAGCACACCTGCAATCAGTTTCTTATATTCTACAGTTTCGGCTTTCAGACGGTCTGGCACCACATTGTCAATATTCTTGATGAAGATGACATCAGCGTCCAAATCATTCAGGTTCTCAATCAACGCACCGTGACCACCTGGACGGAAAAGAATCTTGCCATCTTTTCCACGGAATGGCGTGTTGTCAGGATTTGCTGCCACCGTATCCGTGCTTGCTTTCTGCTCCGAGAAACTCACCGAATACTTCACGCCAAACTTCTTCTCATATTTCGGAGCCACCTTTGCCACCAGAGCCTCAAACAATGGTCGGTGTTCAGGACTGACTGTGAAATGCACATTCACCTGTCCATTCTTGCCACCAGCATAGAGCGCACCTTCCACCAGATGCTCTTCCACGGGTGTACGGGCACCATCCTCATATTTGTGGAACTTCAAAAGACCTTTTGGCAACTTGCCATACGAAAGACCTTCCTCGCCCAGCAATGTAGCAATGGCTGTCTTCACACTTCCGTCGCCACCATTCTTGTTGATGGCAGCCTTCAAATCATCGATGAACGCGAACTTGTCAAGGTTTGCCTCAAACTTCTGTATAAACTCTGTCTTCTCTTCGTTGTCAAGAAACTCAAACAAGTTTTTGAACATGCGGCTTGCTGCGCCTGATGCAGGCACAAATTTCAGCACTTTTCCCGAACCGTCCAGATAGGCATCCCAAGCAGAAAGATAGTCTTTTTTCTCCGCCTCTGTTGGAATGGTGATGCCATTGCCAGGTGAGGCAGCCCCAGCCAATTTCAGCCAAGGGAACCCTGTTTTGAAACATTCTAACTGTGCATTCAGTTTCTCCTCCGAAATACCTTTCTTCGCGAGAAAGGCCTTATCTTCTTGTGTAAGCATGGTTTGATGTGTTTTTTTAGTTGTACAAAATTTTGCCAAAGATACAGATTTTGTCTCTACTAAACAAATAAAAACCTCAAATTCCTCATAAAAAGGCTTATCTGCTCACCTTTTTTCAGAATAAGACCTTACTTTTCCTCCTCTTTTCAAGAATCCACGATGGACTCCCTTTCACTTCTTGACCACTTCACGTTCAAAGAAATCCAAGAAGAAAGGCCAGTTAGGTCCTGCTTCATGACCGCCATGGTGCTGACGATAAGTGAGGCGACCCTCCATCAAGCCATTGTCCATACCGGGGAAAAGGTCAGTACCGACACCTTGATAGCCGAGCAACTCATATACAGGCGACGCCTTTGAAGCCGAGATGAATGAACCCACCACATCTTGCCATTTGTCACCGTTCCAACTTCCAGTGGAAATGAAACAAGCGCGTGGAGCACAGAGGGCTATGAGTTCATGCTGATCAACAGGTATGTCATTTTCTGTCAACGGATCCGTACCATATTTGATCAAGTTACCGCACACCCAATGGTATTCCTCATTCGACACAATGTTTCCGATGCTTTCACCACAGTCACGACGCCATCCTGCTGCACCAGCCTTACCTGAAGAAGCAATGAATCCCGCAGCAATGCGTTCCTCAAAAGCCATGGCAACGAGTGAAGCCTTTCCGTAGCGCGACACACCTTCAATGGCACACTTGGTGGCATCGAAGGTGCCGTCAGATTCAAAATAGTCAATCAGACGTGACAATCCCCAACCCCATGCGCGGAGTGCTCCCCAATCGGTGGGTTGACGATGTTCGCCTTTGTTGCACAAACCAATGATGCCGTTGGTAAGACCAGAACCGCTATCTGCCTGAATGGATGAAGGATTGATGGTAGCGGCAGCCCATCCGCGTTCAACCACCATCTGTTGCCATGACACAGAACCAGCACGAGTATGGGTGGGGTCACCACCTCCAAATCCAAATTCCACGATGACGGGAAGGTTCCGCTTACCATTGTCGGGATATACCACATTGGCTTGAATCTCAACCGCTATAGATGGATAAATGGAATTGTCCACAACACCTTTCAGATAACGAACAGGCGTTCCTGCAAAATTCTTCTTTTCTTCATTTGTGATTTCCCATTTTACATTGGGTACATTGTCAGGAACACGTCCATATACATTATCCTCAAAAAGTTTCACAATTTCCGGACGGCGCACCTTATACCACATCTTGGCATTCGTGACCTTCTTGCCACTCTCGGTCACCAGAGGGTCTGGATAGAAAGGGTAGGGATTTGCGGTCAATTCATCATAGTTGGGATGCTTGCTTTCATCCTGATTGTTGGGTTGACGACCTTCACGAGGAGTGCCGACACCCACTTTTGCCAGCATGTCCGCATAATCGGCAGCCGTAATTTGACGAAGGCTGTCCATGTTCACTCTGTTACCGCCTCCAAACATAAAGAATTGTGCGTTTGCTGCAAACGGGACACAAACCATCAGCATTGTCCCGACAAAATACTTCCAGATTCTCATCATAGTTTTGTAAAAATACGGTTTAGTTCTTTTGATTAAAGATGATATTTCTGACTGCAAAGATACGAAAATATGAAGCACAAATTCATGATTTCTACAGAAATTTTCTCATTCAGTTGAAATCAGAGTTTCTGTGAATGAGAAATGCCCAGCATAACTGCTGAGCACTTTCTTTTTGGAGGGTGGAGGGTGGGACTCGAACCCACGACATTCAGAACCACAATCTGACGCTCTAACCAACTGAACTACATCCACCGTGTAGGGGTCATTTCCCTTTTGCGAGTGCAAAGGTAGGGGTTATTTTTGGATTGACAAAACTTTTTGAGTAAAAAATGATGAGTAAAGAATAAAAAAGTGAAGAGTGAAAAGAGAAAAGTGAAAAATCAAAGTTACTCTTGCTGATGGATGGGTAGCAATCCGTATGGTTGGTAACTTTGATTTTTCACTTTTCTCTTTTTATTTTTCACTTATTTGTAAAACTCCTTGCGACCTGCACTGAGCGTGTTCTTCATCAACGAGCAAATGGTCATAGGACCAACGCCGCCAGGAACAGGAGTGATGAAAGAACATTTAGGAGCCACATGCTCAAAATCCACGTCGCCATTGAGACGAAAACCAGACTTGCGGGTGGCATCGGGAACACGAGTGGTACCTACATCAACAATGACAGCGCCGTCCTTCACCATGTCAGCAGTCACAAAATTTGGCTTGCCGATGGCAGCGATGATGATGTCTGCCTGCCGGCATTCCTCTTTCAGCGTCTTTGAATGGCTGTGACACACTGTTACCGTGGCATCGCCATACTGCTTCTGCATCATCAGTTGAGCCATAGGCTTTCCCACAATGTTGGAACGTCCAAGGATAACGCACTTCTTTCCGCTTGTCTCTATGTTGTAGCGCTTCAGCAGCGTGATGATGCCCAGCGGAGTGGCTGACACATAGCAGGGGAGTCCAATTGCCATGCGTCCCACGTTGATGGGGTGGAAACCGTCCACATCCTTGCGGTAGTCGATGGCTTCGATGATTTTCTGCTCAGAGATATGTTTGGGCAGAGGAAGTTGCACAATGAAACCATCCACGTCGGCATCGTTGTTCAGTTTCTCCACCTGCTCCAGAAGAAACTCCTCCGTGATGTCTTCCTCAAAGCGGAGCAGGGTAGAGGTGAAGCCGCAAGCCTCACATGCCAGCACCTTGTTCTTCACGTAAGTCTCGCTCCCACCATCGTGTCCAACGAGAATGGCAGCAAGATGCGGACGTTTTCCTCCTGCATCCACTATATTCTTTACTTCTTCAGCAATCTCTGCCTTGATGGCTGCTGCCGTTGCCTTTCCGTCTATCAGTTGCATATTTCTTGTTTTATTTAACTCACTGAATTATTTCCTGAATCCCTTCATTCGTTGCATCTGAGCCATCGCCTGAGCCATCTTGGGACTGGTCATCTGATGCATCATTTTGCGCATCTGCTCAAACTGCTTCGTGATACGGTTCACCTCGTCAATCGAGACACCGGCACCTTTTGCAATGCGCTGTTTGCGCGACATGTTGATGCACTCTGGATGCTCTCTTTCATAAGGCGTCATCGAACCAATCATCGCTTCCACCGACTTGAAAGCATTGTCGTCAATGTCCACATCCTTCAGCGCCTTGCCCACACCCGGAATCATCGATGCCAAGTCCTTGATGTTGCCCATTTTCTTGATTTGTCCGATTTGACCGAGGAAATCGTTATAGTCGAACTTGTTCTTCGCAATCTTCTTTTCCAGACGCTTGGCTTCCTCCTCGTCAAACTGCTGTTGCGCACGTTCCACGAACGACACGATGTCGCCCATGCCGAGGATGCGGTCAGCCATGCGTTCAGGATGGAACACATCAAGAGCCTCCATCTTTTCGCCTGTACCAACAAACTTGATGGGTTTATCCACCACCGTTCGAATGGAGAGTGCTGCACCACCACGGGTGTCGCCATCCAGTTTGGTGAGTATGACACCGTCAATCTCCAAACGCTCGTTGAATGTCTTGGCTGTGTTGACAGCATCCTGACCAGTCATGGCATCCACCACCAGCAGGGTCTCGTGCGGAGTGACGGCTGCCTTGATCTGTTCAATCTGCCGCATCAGTTCCTCGTCAATCGACTGGCGGCCAGCAGTATCGACAATCACCACATCATAGCCCTTCGATCGTGCCTCCTGAATGGCATTCTTCGCCACAGCAATCGGGTCGGTGGCACCTTCCTCCAAATAGCAAGGCACCTCCACCTGTTCAGCCAACACGCGCAACTGCTCCATAGCGGCAGGACGGAAAGTGTCGCAGGCAGCCAAGAGCGGCTTCTTGTGGTTTTGAGTCTTCAAGCGAAGTGCCAACTTGCCCGACATGGTCGTCTTACCAGCACCGTTCAAACCCGCCATCAGAATCACCGTAGGGTGTCCCGTCAGGTTCAGTTCGGTGGCTTGTCCGCCCATCAGTTCAGCCAACTCATCGTGTACAATCTTGACCATCATCTGACCCGGTTTCACGGCAGTCAGCACATTCTGACCCAGTGCCTTCTGCTTTACCGTGTCAGTGAAAGTCTTGGCAACCTTATAGTTCACGTCAGCCTCCAGAAGTGCCTTACGTACATCCTTCAGCGTTTCCGCCACGTTAATCTCGGTGATTTTGCCTTCACCCTTCAGTATCTTGAAAGACCGTTCCAGTCTCTCGCTCAAGTTTTCAAACATATTTTTTCATTTACAATTTTACCATGTACAATTTGCCTGTCGGTTTGCTCGCACTCACTTTTTCACTCCTTTATATATAAGGTATGCAACAATCGCCACAACGATGATGATGGCAGCAATGCCGATGATGTGGGAGTAGTGCGCGATGATGTCGATGAGTTCCTGCTTCGGCATGGTCGAGTGGAAAGCCGCACCAATGCCCACAAGGATGCTGTTCCAAAGTCCTGCACCCAGACAGGTGTAGAGGCAAAACGACAGAAGGTTCATCTTTGCCAACCCCGCAGGAATGCTGATGAGTTGACGAATGGCAGGAATCATTCTGCCAATCAGCGTGGAGATGGCACCCCGCTTGTCAAAATACGCCTCCGCCTTCTCCACCTTCTCCGCATCAATCAGACACATGTGACCATAACGGCTGTTGGCAAACGCATACACAATCGGACGCCCCAAAGAGTAGGCAAGTCCGTAGTTCACCAGCGCACCCACCAAGGCACCCAACGTGCCACACAATATGATCATCGGGTAAGACATCTCGCCCGTCTCTGCCGCCATGTAAGCCGCAGGAATCATCACCACTTCAGATGGAAAAGGAATGAACGAACTCTCGATGGCCATAAACAAAATGACCCAACCATAATTCAGGTTGTCGAGTGCTCCGTTTGTCAAATTGAGAATGATTTCTTCCATAACGGGTGCAAAGGTACGAAAAAGTTAGGAGTTAGGAATTAGGAGTTAGGAGTTTTTTGCATTCAGACATGTTTTTTCAGTGAAAAAGTTTTGTCAATTCACAAAAACTCCCTACCTTTGCACCCGCAAACGAAAAAACGGGTAAGTCCTATACGGCCAGCTCCCTCGGAATTCCCCCAGGGCTTGACCGCAGCAAGGGTACTTGGTTGTAGCGGCGCGATGTAGTCAGCTTACCCACCCGCCTCTTTAGCTCAGTTGGCCAGAGCACGTGATTTGTAATCTCGGGGTCGTTGGTTCGAATCCGACAAGAGGCTCAATAGAATAGGGGAGAAGGTGAAGTGCTTTTTCCCCTTTTTTATTTTGATTTTTGATGATGGACAAACAAAAAGACATTCAACCTTGGGAAACCGTCAGTTCTAAGTATCTCATTCAAAGACCTTGGCTCACAGCACGTCGTGACGTGCTCCGCATGCCCGACGGAAAACTGGTGCCCGAATACTATGTGCTCGAATACCCCACATGGGTCAACATCATTGCCATCACCACCGAAGGCAAATACCTCCTCGTGCGCCAATACCGCCATGCACTCGGCATCGTCGAGTACGAACTCTGTGCAGGCACCATGGATGCGACGGATGCCACACCCCTCGATGCAGCCAAGCGCGAACTCCTCGAAGAGACAGGCTATGCAGGAGGCGAATGGACAGAACTCACAGCCCTGTCAGCCAATCCCACCTCCATGAACAACCTCAACCACACCTTCATCGCCAAGGGAGTAGAAAAAGTGTCCTCCCAGCACCTCGATGAAACCGAGGAAATCACCGTCCATCTCTTCACCCTTCAGGAACTCATCGACCTCCTCCGTCGTGACGAGATGAAACAATCCCTCATGGTTGCCCCCCTCTGGCGCTACATCGCCGAAAACCATCTTTTGTAAACTTTACAAAAAACTCACTCCTCTGCTGGAGCAAAAGTGAAACTCATGCCGTTCCACACAGCATGATAATCCTTGAAGGAGTCATCGTCGTCATTGCTCCATGTGCACACATAGCAGTCCTTGTCCTCTTGAGGCAGATATACATACATGGAACTATATTGGGCGGCAAAATCGTCAAACACCTTCACCACCTCCTTGTCGGGAGTCATGATGCCCGTAGCCTTGTCATAGTTATAAAACATATACTGATACTTCGAGTCATCATCGTTTTCAAAACCACGCTCCACTGTCACACCCACCAGTTGGTGTCCGTTCTTGCGGTTCCAGTAGCAGAGGGTCACGGCATTGGAAAACTCCCATTCCCAGTTGCACTGGATGTAACCATCCTTTTGAGCATCCTGCACATAGAAGTTCTTTTCCCCTCCATCAAAATGCTCTGGGTCTTTCAAGTAGGACAGCAATTTCGCACAAGGTTCAAACGAAGAATACTCCTCACAGAATGCCTGAGCAAAATCGTGGATGTTCACCTTCTCGCCCTTGGCCTTCACCGTCAGCGGTTGCGATGCCCATTCGCCAAGATGCCTCCAACTCTTTTCGAGAAGTTGCTGCTCGGCGAGAAATTCCTCGTCTATTTCCGTGTCACTCACGACAGCCACTGCCGTCGAATCCTCTTCGCCACCATTTCCACCAGCATTCTTACTGTTGCAACTGCCGAAGAGCATGGGAAGTGCGAGTCCACAAGCCCAAATGTACATAGTCTTTTTCATTGTCTTTAGGTTTTTAGTTTTCGTGTAGTAAAAGTAGTTGCAAATGTACCGCATTTTCTGCATCGCACCAATTTTTCGAGGAATTAACTGCAAAAAATCGCCCCCACAAGCAAGTTTTGAAAAAAACACTAATTTTGCGAGATTTCCATTTGACCTTTTTGTGTGCTTCGCACAGTCTCGGAAGGTAAATTCGGAGTAAATTTTTTTGAGTAAATGAGAAGTTTTTACTTACTGTTCTAAATTTACCCCGAATTTTCACTATCTTTGCACCCTAAAAGCAACAGAATGGTACATTTAGACAAGCAAGAGGCACGGGAAAAGTATGAAACGCTGGATGGCATTGCGTTCATCGAATGGGTGACGGATGGGTATCTGGCGGCGATTGGCGGTGGATTGACTGCCGAGAACATGGATATGCTGAGTGCGGAACAACATGCGGTGCTGTGCTACCGTTACGAGGTGATGGAGGGCGGTTTCATTCAGTTGATCCTGAATGGATATGCGCCGTATGTGTTGGAAGGACCGTTCCCGATGGTGGTGAAGAAGGAGTGGGGGATGAAGGAGTTTTCGAAGTTGTTGTATGAGGTGAAGAAGGAGTACCACAAGCATCTGGAGGAACTCTCGCAGGATATGAGCGATGAGGAGTTCATGGCACTGTATGAGCAGTTAGAGGAACTGAACGAGTTGGGGGATGACTTTTTGGACGAACATCAGGAGGAGGTGACCCCAGCGGTGGCGAAGATGATTGTGGAGAATTTGGATAAGTATTTGTAAGATTATGGTTAAGAATAAGATAACGAAACCGCAGCAGGTGAACATCAAGAACAAGAGGGCGTCGTTTGACTACGAATTCATCGACACTTTCACGGCTGGAATTGTGTTGACGGGCACGGAAATCAAGAGCATCCGTGCTGGCAAGGCAAGTCTGGTGGACACCTATTGCTATATCAATAATGGTGAGATATGGGTGAAGAACATGTATGTGGCGCTCTATTCGGAGGGCTCTTACAATAACCATGTGGAGCGCAGGGAACGGAAACTGCTCTTGAACCGAAAGGAAATCCGCAACTTGCAGGAGGACACGAAGGCACCGGGCTTCACCATCGTGCCTGTCCGACTGTTCATCAACGAGAAGGGCTTGGCTAAACTGGTCATCGCGTTGGCACGAGGCAAGAAGGAGTATGACAAGCGACAGACGTTGAAGGAGAAGGAGGACAGAAGGGAAATGGACAGGGCAAAGAAAATGAGATTATGATACACGACATCATCAAACACAAAATACTGATTCTGGACGGTGCGATGGGCACCATGATTCAGCGGTACGGATTGCAGGAGGAGGACTTCAGAGGTGAACGGTTCAAGGATGTGCCGGGGCTGATGAAGGGTAACAACGACATCCTCTGCTTGACCCGTCCTGACGTGATTGCCGACATTCATCGGAAGTATCTGGAGGCTGGGGCTGACTTGATTACGACTTGCACCTTCTCTTCGCAACGGGTGTCGATGGCTGACTACAACGTGGAGAGGTATTGCCGTGAGATGAACTTGGCTGGTGCGAAGATTGCCCGTCAGTTGGCGGATGAATACTCTCGAAAAACACCGATGAAACCGCGTTTTGTGTTGGGCGATGTGGGTCCCACGAACAAGACGCTGAGCATCTCGCCCGATGTGAATAATCCTGCTTTGCGAAGCCTCACTTATGACGAACTGCTGGATGCCTACGTGGAGCAGATGGAAGCCCTCATTGAGGGGGGGGTGGATGCCTTGCTCATCGAGACCATCTTTGATTCGCTCAATGCCAAGGCTGCCATTTATGCGGCAGAAAAGGCGATGGAATCGACTAAAAAGCGGGTGCCGCTGATGCTTTCCATCACGGTGAGCGACACGGCTGGTCGTACACTTTCAGGACAGACGTTGGAGGCTTTCTTGGCGAGTGTACAGCATGCCGACATCTTTTCTATCGGATTGAATTGTTCGTTTGGGGCACGTCAACTGAAACCCATCCTGAAGTTGTTGGCAGAGAAGGCACCTTATTATATCTCGGCGCATCCCAATGCTGGTCTGCCCAATTCGTTGGGACTTTATGACCAGACACCCGATATGATGGCTGAGCAGGTGAAGGAATATGTGGAAGAGGGACTGGTCAACATCTTGGGTGGTTGTTGTGGAACGACGGAGAAGTTCATTGAACGGTATCCAGCCCTTGTGGAGGGGAAAAAGCCGCATGTGCCTGTGGAGAAACCGAAGAACATGTGGTTGAGCGGTCTTGAATTGCTGGAACTCACGCCTGAACGTCGTTTTGTGAATGTGGGTGAACGCTGCAATGTGGCGGGTTCGCGCAAGTTCCTCCGTCTCATCAACGAAAAGAATTACGAAGAAGCACTTTCCATTGCCAGAAAGCAGGTGGAGGATGGGGCGCTCGTCATCGACATCAACATGGATGACGGATTGCTGGATGCGAAGAAGGAGATGGTGACGTTCCTGAATCTTTTGATGAGTGACCCCGACATTTCAAAGGTGCCTGTGATGATTGACTCCAGCGATTGGGAGGTGATCACGGCTGGGTTGAAGTGTGTGCAGGGCAAGAGTATCGTTAACAGCATTTCACTGAAAGAAGGGGTGGAAAAGTTTCTCGAAAAAGCACGGGAAATCAAACGGTTGGGTGCTGCAACGGTGGTGATGGCGTTTGACGAACAAGGACAGGCAACTACCTATGAAAGGAAGATAGAAATCTGTGAACGTGCCTATCATCTTTTGGTGGACGAGGTGGGTTTCAATCCGCTCGACATCATTTTCGACCCTAACGTGTTGGCGGTGGCGACGGGTATGGAGGAGCACAACAACTACGGACTTGACTTCATCCGTGCCACTGAGTGGATTCGCACTTGCCGGGTGCGCATGTGTCGGGTGGTATCAGCAACCTTTCTTTCTCATTCCGAGGCAACAACTACATCCGTGAGGCGATGCATGCGGTTTTCCTTTACCACACCATTGCGGTGGGTCAGGACATGGGCATTGTCAATCCTGCCACTCAAGTGCTCTACAGCGATATTCCTGATGATGTGCTGACTGCCATCGATGATGTGCTGCTCAATCGCACTCCACGGGGAGGAAGTGAAATCTCTGCGACGGAGAGGCTGATTGAAATTGCCGCGCGAATTAAGGAGGAGAAAGATGCTGAAAAGGAGGCACTTAAAAATGGTGGTGTTTTATCAAAAAGTTCGGCTGACGATTGGCGAAACGGCACGGTGGAGGAACGACTGAAGCATGCTTTGGTGAAGGGTGTTGGCGACTATCTGGAGGTCGATTTGGACGAAGCGACGAAACTGTACGACAACCCTGTGAAGATTATCGAAGGCCCGCTGATGGATGCGATGAATACGGTGGGTGAATTGTTCGGCAGCGGCAAGATGTTCCTTCCGCAAGTGGTGAAGACGGCAAGAACAATGAAGAAGGCGGTAGGCATTCTCCAACCGCTGATTGAGGCAAGTCGTTCGGAGGGGGCACAGAAGGCTGGAAAAGTGCTGTTGGCAACGGTGAAAGGCGATGTGCATGACATTGGCATCGTGAGTGTCATCCTTGCCTGCAACAACTACGAAATCATTGACCTTGGTGTGATGGTGCCTACCGAAACGATTGTGGATAAAGCCATCGAAGAAAAGGTCGATATTATCGGGCTTTCTGGTCTTATCACTCCCTCGTTGGAGGAGATGGTGAATGTGGCTCGTGCTCTTGAAGAGCGGGGTGCCAACATCCCCATCATGATTGGTGGTGCGACGACCAGCGAACTCCACACGGCCTTGAAGATTGCGCCTGTCTATCATGGTCCTGTCCTCTGGATGAAAGATGCCTCGCAGAACGTAATTGCCAGTGCTCGTCTGCTCAATCCTGCCACAAGAGCCGAATTGACCGATGAATTGGACAAGAAATATGCCGAACTCCGCTCTGAACAATCAGATGAGAAGTCCGGCATGGTGAGCCTGGAAGAGGCACGTCAAAGAAAACCGAAATACTTCGAATGACCTTGACGTCGAGTGTTTTTCACTCCGCTGTCTTTGCTTCGTTCCACCAAGCATCCATTTGTTCCAAGGTTAGGTCTTTCAAGTCCTGACCTTTTTCTTTTGCCTTGGCTTCCACATAGTTGAAGCGGTGGATGAACTTCTGGTTGGTGTGTTCGAGGGCATTATCTGGGTTGATTTTGTAGAGTCGGGCAGCGTTGATCAGGCTGAACATCACATCTCCAAACTCTTCGGTGGCGTGTTGCTTGGCGGCTGCTTTGGCTTCATCTGTCTCCGCATTGTTGTAGAGCGTTTCCACTTCCGCTTCAAATTCGGTGATTTCCTCCTTCACCTTCTTCCACACGTCGCGGCGTTCCTCCCAATCGAAACCCACGTTGCGGGCCTTGTCCTGTATGCGGTATGCCTTGATGAGAGAGGGGAGTGCATCGGGTACACCAGAGAGGACGGTCTTGTTGCCATCCTTCTCCTTCGTCTTGATTTGTTCCCATGTCTGCACCACTTCGCCAGCCGTGTTTGCCACCGCATCGCCATACACATGGGGGTGACGGAAGATGAGTTTGTCGCACAGTTTATGGCACACGTCAGCCACATCGAATGCCCCTTTCTCTTCGCCAATCTTCGAGTAGAAAACGATATGCAGGAGCACATCGCCGAGTTCCTTGCAGATATTGAGGTTGTCCTCCTTCATGAGGGCATCACAGAGTTCGTAAGTTTCCTCAATCGTGTTGGGGCGCAGCGACTCATTCGTCTGCTTCCTGTCCCACGGGCACTTCTCACGGAGGTCGTCCATCACGTCGAGCAAACGTCCGAAAGCCTCCATCTTCTCTTGTCTTGTATGCATATTTCTCTTATTATATATAATGTGTAGCACAAATTTTCCGCAAAGGTACGATTTTTTCCTCAATTTTATTTTGTAGTGTCCGAAAATTGTGCTACCTTTGCACTCGCAAAAGACAAAGGAGCACCTTTAGCAAAGGAGAAATGCACTTTGTCGGAGCAATTCAGAACACACGGTTCCGGAAGGATGGGTGAGTGGCTGAAACCACCAGTTTGCTAAACTGACGTACGGGTTACCGTACCGGGGGTTCGAATCCCCCTCCTTCCGCCACCTTTGTTTCTGATGGCGCTTTCGTCTAGCGGCTAGGACACATGCCTCTCACGCATGGAACACGAGTTCGATTCTCGTAGGCGCTACTAAAACTTCGGAATCATTAGCCCTTAACAGGGCAACCAGGGCGCTTTCGTCTAGCGGCTAGGACACATGCCTCTCACGCATGGAACACGAGTTCGATTCTCGTAGGCGCTACAAAGAACCACAAAAAGGAATCCATCAAAGGATTCCTTTTTTTGTTGTGGCATAAGAGCGTAGCCGAGGGGTACACCTTGCCGTAGTCGAGGGGTACGGCACTTCGTAGCCGAGGGGTACGCTTTTTCTGAAAAAAGTTGGAGATGGAATTCATTCTCCCTTCAACCTTTCCACATACTGGATGAGTTTCCGATAGAAAGCATGATGTTGGAGGGTGGCTTTGTCGCCAAAGATGATGAGTTTCATGCGGGCACGAGTCATGGCGACATTCATGCGGCGGAGGTCGGAGAGGAAGCCAATCTGTCCGTTGTCGTTGCTGCGCACAAGGCTAATGAGAATGATGTCACGTTCTTGTCCCTGAAACCCATCGACAGTGTTGACGCTGATGACCTGTCGGAAAGGACGGAACTCCTCACGCTTGCGGATTTGCTGTCGGAGGTATTGTGTCTGCACCTTATAAGGGGAGATGATGCCCACATCAAGCCGTTCGGCAAGGAAACGCTCTTTGCCGATTTTTTCTATGTAATTCTTGAGTGTAGAAAGCACCAGTTCTGCTTCCGCCTTGTTGATGCGTCCATGATTCTCACCAATGAATTGTTCGGAGAAATCTATTTCAAGCCTTTCCGTTTCTTTCAAATCCTCGTTCACCTGCTGCAATATTTCGTTGCCGTCTATCCATTGAATGGAATGTTCAAAGTCGAGCACAGAACGATGCCTGACACTTTCGTCCGACTCGACTGCGCCATGATAGAACCAGTCGGAGGAGAACTTCATGATGTCATCATTCATGCGGTATTGTACTTTGAGTAATGTGACAGCATCGGGTTGGTTCTCCACAATCCGTTCCATGAGTGTCTTTCCAAGGCCCTGTTTCATGGCTTCGTAACACTTGATGGTGGGTGGAAGTTGTTGGTGGTCACCCGCCAAGATGACACGCGACGCACGCCTAATGGCAATCCAGCATGCAGGCTCTAACGCTTGTGCCGCTTCGTCAATAAAAAGGGTGGAAAATTTATGTCGCACCAAGAGTTTGTTGGCTGAACCTACCAAGGTGCATGCCACCACTCGTGCCTCGTCAAAGAGTTGGGCATTGATGGCCATTTCTATTTCGTTGGCTCTGTCGCGCAGACGTGCTATCTTTTGGTGCACGTTGTCGCCACGCTTGCGGTTCTCCTTGATTTGGCGGATGGTCTTGCGGATGCTCCACAGTTCGGGATAGTCGGGATGGCTCTCGAATTTGCGTTCGTAGGTGAAAGAGAGCATCTTGTCGTTCACTCTCGAGGGGTTGCCAATGCGAAGGACGGGCACACCATGATCCACGAGTTTTTCGCTAATCCAATCGACCGCCATGTTGCTTTGAGCACACACGAGCACCTGTGTTTCACGATGCAGCGTCTCGTAGATGGCTTCAACCAGTGTGGTTGTCTTTCCAGTTCCGGGAGGTCCATGCACCACTTCGACATCCTTTGCCCACAATACTTCGTTCACAGCCTGTTCCTGTGTCTTGTTCAGCCAAGGGAATGAGATAGGTGTGAAAGTGCGCTTCTCTGGTTTCAGTTGCCCTGCAAAGATGTCCTTCAAGTCTGCCAAACGATTGCTCTTCGCATTGATGGCATCGTCAAGTGCATGAAACATAGTCTTATACGAAGTTTCATCAAAGTAAAGTTGCAAGCCAAGATTTGTCGCATTCTGCAAGTCGATGAGTGCTTGCGAAGAGGGTAGCGTGACCACCATTCGGTCGCCATCTACGTATGAAACTGTCGATGAGAAGGGGTAGTATTGAATGTCTGACTTGTTCTTAATGTCATCGTTGAGGTATTGTGCCTGGAAGGAAAAGAACTGCACAGGCTTTCCATACTCAAACAAATGCTCAATGTCCTCCTCATCCTCTTCGTGGTCTTTTTTCACGACTTCAACGACGAATTGGTTCAGCGAGTTGTAGTAACTGCGTCCTGCTTCGACAGGATACCAGCAGATGCCGCGATGAATCTTCCGCTTGATGCCCATCTTTTCCGACTGCACACGAAACTCTTCCTTCTCCGAGTCATATTCCATCTGGAGAAGTTGGCGAAGTCGTTGCAAGTAGAGTGTGCTGTTTTGCATGGCGTTTCTGTGTGTTAGTCAATATTGAGCGTCAGTGCGTCGATGAAAAGAGTGAGGGTGGTGCGCTCTATCAACTTGCGGTGATGAAGCGTGTCGAGTTTCTGACGCAAGTCTGCCATGTTCTTCTCGCTGGCGATGGGGCGAAGTTGCTGATAGGCTTCTTTGACTTTTCCATCGATGAGTAGCACGATGCCCATGAGAATGTTTGCGTCTTCACTGGCTGTTTCTTCCCTTTGCAGTTCGAAGATGTGTTTCATGGCATCTTCCTTTTTGCCACATACGATGAGACACCATGCCAAGAGGAGTTTTACCAATGGTGATTCCTCGTCGAGAAATGAAGCCTTATATAATAGTGGGAGTGCGGCTTCATGCTCGTTGCATTGCATGAGCGATTGTGCCGCATTCATCATATATTTCAGACTCTCGGGGGTGATTTCCAGCAGTTCTTGGTAATACTTGGCTGCATCTTCCATCCTTCCTGTAGAGTAGCACAGCGAGGCAAGATGGCTGAGTGTCCACTTGGAGTTTGGCTTGATGCTGTTGGCAACGGTGTAGGCGTGGATGGTTTCTTCGGTGTGGTTCAGTTTCTGATGGCAGAAACCGATTTTTTGCCAGATGCTTGCCAAGGCTTCGTCAAACTCATTGTCGGCAAGTGTGGTGAAGATGTCCAATGCTGCCTGATAGAATTCTTTCCGCATCAGGAAATCGGCATATTGTGCCATCTCCTCCTTGTCGGTTGTTAAGAGTTCCTCCAGCCATGGGTTGCTGAACGGAGTGATGGGGTGCTCTTTCAACTGGACGAACGGATTGGTGAATTGCTGTTTGTAGGGGTAGAGATGGTAAAAGCGGTAGAGGTCGAACACATAGTGCCGACGGATGTCCGCCCTTTTCGGTTTCTGCAGTTCGGCACTCTCAGCCAGTTCGTCCATGTCCATTCCACCGGGGATTTGACTGCTGATTTGTGCCTCAATGGCACTTTCTGCCATGTTGCCGAGATTGGAGAATGTGAAGCAGAGTGAGTATTTGTCGCTGTTGCAGAAAGGACTTCCATTCAGGATGAGACGGATGATCTTGTTCACATGCCCGCTTGCAAAGTTCTTGAGTTCGGGAGCGTGATTGTCGTCCAGCGAGAAAGGGTAGAACCAGTGGGGCATCTGATGGAAGAACGAATAGCCCTTCAACGTGGAGAAGGAGGCGAAATAGACATCGGCGCCATCGAGTTGCATCTCAGCCATTTCGTGCATCTTCTTGTTCATCTTCTCATCGTTCATCCATTCGGGATTCTCGCCGTTTCTGGCGAAGTCATCGGGGTTTATATTCGTCTGCTCAGGCTTTTTCCTCATCATCACGCCCTTCATCAGCGCAGGCATGATGTCGTTGCGCATTCGGGAGGTCACGCTGTCAGTGGTGCAACTCATTTGCAATTGCATCATGGTGGCATAGAGGTCGTGCACGAAGGTGGCATCGTCGCTATAGATGCGCAATCGGTCTCTCAAATCCTGATTGTCCTTGATGCTCGGAAAGAAGAGGTGGAAAATAAGCAGGAAGCCCACCAATGCACGTTGCGACACGATGTCGTCTTCCACCAGGTAGCAATCCAGGAGGAAGAGCACCTTAGCGATGTCCATGAACTCGAAAAGTGACAGGGTGACAGCGGTGATGAAGACCGCCTTGTCGTTGGCACTGATGCTGTCCGAGAAAATGATGCGGTTGGCTTGTTCCGTGTCGGTGCTTTGCCACACCTCGCACGTCCATGTCCAGTTGAACAGGTGCTGCATGGCTGTTTCGTGCTGTTCATTGAGGTTGTCCATGCGATACTGACGGACCGTGTCGCGCAGCAATTCGTCAGTGGCAACCTCATTGATTTCTTGCGATAACGATTCGAGATGATTGACAATATTTTCGAAGGAAGCGATGTTTTTCAGTTCCTTTCGGGTGCTGACATACTTCTCTTCAGGGTGGTTCTTGATGCGTTCCAAGCGTTCTAGACGACTTGCCACAAAGGAGAGTTGATGGCAGATGTTGGCACGGATGCGTGTGCTTTGAGCATCATTCATCCCTTGCAGCATAAACTGCAACATCTGTCGGTAGGTCGTCCAGAGATTCTCCGTCTTTTCTGACAATTCCCAATTTCCCATCTCTGCCACCTTCTGACGAATCAGCGGCAAGGTGTCGGCAAGGTTTCCCTCCCTGAGTTGATTATGTATATCAATGTATTCCAATCTATTTGTCAATTCTCAATTTCCCACGAGTTTTCTTCCTATCGCCCATTTCTTCACATCTGTCATCATCGAGTCGGCATACGCCATGCTGACATGAAGGGGCGAATAGCGGAAAAGCGTGTCAGGCATTGCCGTCCGATGTTCCTTCGGAATGTACTCCAGCACATTCGAAAGCGTGTCGGCATTCAGTGCCGCAACAGCCTGGTCATACACATTCCTGATGTTTTCTATTTCACTCTTTCTGGCTTGGTGGATGGAGTCATTGAAGAGCACACACATGAGGTTCGCCACCTTCAGATCCTCCGTTCCGTTCAGCCTCTTGGCACCTCTCGCCACCGCTTCGCTGGCATAAGGTTCGGGCAGGATAGCACCATCCATCTGGTCTTGGTCAACCATCAGACCACGAAGCCGTATATTGTTGATTTGTGGCTTGTTGAGGTCGATGCTCTGCAACTTCACCGACTCCAGAATCTTGTCAGCAAAATAATCCACTGCCGAGTGGCGCGTGATGCCGATAATCTTTTCTCTCAGGCTCTCCGCTTTTAGCAATCGGGCTTTAGGTGCGGTGATAAGCCATATCCGCAGTTCTCCAACCATCGCCACATATGCAGTGTCTCCATGGCCCTGCCAGATGCAAGCCTTCACCAAGTCTGTCACGATGCCGTCAATGTCGCCATTCACAAAAGCGGTGTCAGCATCCATCGCGGCATCGAAAGTAACCAACTTCACATCCATGCCCAGCGAGTCAAACAGTCCGATGGAATCGGCATAATAAAAGGGTAGGCACTCCATTGTCGGAAGCACCCCTAAGCGGATAGCTGTGGAATCCTCGTCATTCACCGTTCCATTCGTCCGGTTGCATGAGCCACACAATCCCACAACCATCAACCATATGAATATATCTATCAGTTTTCGCATCTTGTCATACACCAATCATCCTAACAACTTGCAAATTTACGGATATTTGAGAGTGAAACCAAATTATTGAACAAAAACTTGCTTTTTCGTCCAACATTCCACAATTCATCCGCTTTATTCAAGGAAAGCGCTAACCCTTTTCCCTTCAACGACGGGCACTCAGCGCATGTTATTTCGCGCTGAGTGCCCAAAATATTTTGCACACCGTGCGTGAAATGTAAGGCGCACCGTGCCGACATTCGGCGTGACAATACTATTACCATCCCCTAACAAGAAAGGCAGGATTATCAATCCTGCCTTTCTTGTCATCCTCCGAAGTTGTCGAAATCAATCATGTCATCTTCCACACCAAGAGAGTGGAGAAGGTCAAGCACGGTCTATCATTGGAGGCCCACAGAGATAGTACTCAATATCTTCAGGTGCCTCGTGTTGCTTGAGGTAAGTGTCACCCAGCACGTTAGCAATGAATCCCGGAGTATATTTCACACCTTGAGCATCTGCCTTCGGATCGGGACGGTCGAGTGCGAGGTGCATGTGGAAATTGGGGTATTCCTTCTCCAGTTCGAGGAAGTCTTCGAGGAAGAAAACTTCGTCGAGGGCACGTGCGCCATAAAAGTAGTGCATCTCGCGGTCGCGAACATGGAGGGTCTTGAGCATGTGCATGATTTGTGCACGTAGCGGAGCCATACCTGCGCCACCACCTACCCAAATCATTTCCCGACCTGTGCCATACTTGGGATGGAACTCACCGTAAGGACCAGACATGATGACTTTGTCACCTGGCTTGAGCGAGAAGATGTAGGTGGATGCAATACCACAAGGTACATCTTGGAACTCAGGACCGTTAGGACATTGGTCTTTGGGCTTGAACGGAGGTGTAGCGATACGTACGGTGAGCGAGATAATGTCGCCTTCGTCAGGATAGTTCGCCATAGAGTAGGCACGGATGGTTGGCGTAGTGTTCTCCTGCTTGAGGCCGAAAAGGCCAAAGTGTTTCCACGATGGTACATAGAGATCGCCAATGAGTTCCTTGTCCATGTCTTTGTCGTAGTCGATGAAGTATGCAGGAATCTTGATTTGTGCATAGGAGCCTGGTTCGAAGTCCATGTGTTCGCCCTTTGGCAGACGCACTACGAAGTGCTTGATGAAGGTGGCAACATTTTTGTTACTGATGACTTCGCATTCCCATTCCTTGACACCCATCACAGAATCTGGCACCTTGATTTCAAGGTCGCCTTTCACTTTGCACTGGCAACCAAGACGGTAGCCCTCCTTAATCTGTTTACGTGTGAAATGTCCCTTCTCTGAGTCGAGAATCTCACCACCACCAGCAACGACCTGACACTTGCACTGTCCGCAAGAACCTTTACCGCCACAGGCAGAAGGGAGATATACATCGTGTGCAGCGAGGGTGGAGAGTAGGCTCGAACCTTGTTCCACTTCAAGCTTGTCCTTTCCGTTGATGGTAATGGTCACATTACCGCTTGGAGAAAGGTACTTCTTAGCAACGAGGAGGATGATGACGAGCACAAGCACAATCACCAAAAACACTCCTATACTATATAATATAAATGTCATATCCATAATTGCTATGTCCTTTCTTTTTAGATTTTGAGACCAGAGAAACACATAAATGCCATTGCCATGAGACCTACGGTGATGAATGTGATGCCGAGACCCTGAAGGGGCTTGGGCACATCAGAGTAAGCCATTTTCTCACGAATAGCAGCAAGACCCACAATAGCGAGTGTCCAACCGATACCAGAACCAAGTGCATAAGCAATGCAGTCACCTACACCAGAGATGGCTTGAGTGGATGTGGCAGGGTCAAGTTGGATGCGCTGCTGCATAAAGAGGGATGCACCCATGATGGCACAGTTCACAGCAATCAGTGGCAAGAAGATACCAAGTGCGGCATAGAGAGAAGGGGAGAAACGCTCCACAATCATCTCGACCAACTGCACGATACCTGCAATGACTGCGATGAAAAGGATGAATGCCAAGAAGGTGAGGTCAACGCCTTCGGCTAATGCACCGTTGGCGAGCACCTTTGTCTGAAGCAAGTAATCGACGGGAACTGTGATAAGGAGCACGAATGTGACCGCAATACCCAGTCCGAACGATGTCTTTACTGTCTTGGATACGGCGAGATAAGAACACATACCCAAGAAGAAAGCGAAAATCATGTTGTCCACAAAAATGGAGCGGACGAACAAACTAATGAAATGTTCCATAATTCTTTTCTTTTAATTGTTGAGGTATGTTATACTTATGACTCTAAATCTTTATTGTACGCGCGATGTGCCCAGATGACACATGCCACGATGATGAGTGCCATGGCTGGCATGGTCATCATACCGTTGTTCATGTAAAGACCACCATTTTCAACGTAAGCGCTATCAGGAATGATCTGGAAGCCAAAGATGGTGCCGAAACCGAGGATTTCACGGATGAAACCAACGATGACAAGCACGATGGCATAGCCGAGACCATTGCCGATTCCATCGAGGAAACTCTCCCAAGGTCCGTTTTGCATGGCAAATGCCTCAAGACGTCCCATCAGGATACAGTTGGTAATGATCAAACCGACATAGACACTCAGTTGAACGCTCACGTCATATACGTATGCCTTGAGAATGTTGCTCACAATCGTAACGAGCGCGGCTACAACCACCAACTGCACAATGATACGGATGCGGTTAGGAATAGTCTTGCGAATCAGGGAAATAATCACGTTTGAGAATGCTGTAATGACAGTCACAGAGAGTCCCATCACGATGGCTGGCTTCAACTGTGAAGTGACAGCGAGTGCCGAGCAAATGCCGAGGACCTGAACTGCGATTGGGTTGTTCAAGTTGAGCGGACCCATGAAGACTTCGCCATTCTCTTTAGAAAATAAACTCATATTCTTTGTCCTCCTTAATTTTTGAATGCTTCAATCGCACCCTGATTGTCTGCAAGGCACTTTTGAATCATGTCGTTAACACCATTTGAAGTAAGGGTGGCACCTGTCACAGCATCTACATAGTTGTCTGCTGACAGCGTGGCTGGAGCCTTGCCCTGCTTATAGACACCAAGGACAACCTTGCCGTCCTGATAAATCTTCTTGCCTTTGAACTCATCCTGGAACCACTGCTCCTTGATGCGGGCACCAAGACCTGCTGTTTCAGATTCATGGTTGAAGAATGTGCCATACACGGTCTCTCCGTCTTTGTTGATGGAAATCCATCCCCAAAGTGGTCCCCAAAGTCCAGCACCCTTCACGGCAACGATGAGTTTTTCCTCACCATCTACATTGGCTGTGAGGGTAGGGCTGTCAAGTTCACCACTGGTGATGACCTCGCTGTACTTGGCTTCTGCCTCTGCATCGGCAAGGTCACGGATGTTCAAAGAAGAAAGAATCTGCTTTTTTGTGTCAAGTGCTACATTAGCGTCCTGCTTGGGTTTCAATGCCGAAGCAACGAAAGCAAGGAGGAATGCCACGATGATGACCATGACAGATGCATAAATAATGGTATATGCATTACCGTTTGTATTCAGTTTTGCCATTTTCTGTATCCTCCTTTACTTTTTGGCACGCTTAGCGCGCTTGTTGATATTAGCCTGTACGAAGAAGTAGTCAATCAGCGGAGCAAACAGGTTCATCAGCAGGATTGCGAGCATCATACCCTCGGGGAAACCAGGGTTGAGCACACGGATGATGATAGCCATAGCACCGATGAGGAAACCAAAGATCCACTTGCCGCCTTCTGTGCGAGGGCTGGTCACAGGGTCTGTTGCCATGAACACGGCACCGAAACAGAAACCACCGACAGTGAGTTGCTCCCACCATTCGAAGTTCTGCGCACCGTCATAGCGAAGGAAGTATGCCATCAATGCACCACCTGCAAAAGTGGAAAGGATAATCTTCCAACTGGCGATGTTTGCCCAAATGAGGATGACTGCACCAATCAAGATGGCGATAACGGAAGTTTCACCGATGGAACCGGGAATTGTACCGATAATTGTTTCCATAGGAGAAGCAGTGACAGGGTCGCCTGCTGCCAACTGGCCGAGTGGGGTAGCAGCAGAAACGGCATCCACAGCGGGAGCACCGTTGATACAGTCGATGTAGTTGCCATTCACCCAAACTTTATCGCCTGACATCATAGATGGATAAGCGAAGAAAAGGAAAGCACGAGTGACGAGAGCAGGGTTGAAGATGTTCATACCCGTACCACCAAACACTTCCTTGGCGAAGATAACGGCAAATGCGGTTGCTACTGCAATAATCCAAAGACAGTTCACAGGAACAATGAGCGGAATGAGGATACCTGTCACGAAGAAACCTTCATGCACCTCTTCCTTCTTCCACTGAGCCACTGCAATTTCAATGCCGAGACCAACAGCGTAACTCACCACAATCTTGGGAAGCATCACAGCAAGACCATACAGGAAGTTGCCCCAGACATCAGCACAAGGACATGCATCGGGTGTGCAACCACCAGTCACAAGAGCGTGCTGATAGCCGATGTTATACATTCCGAAGAGTATAGCAGGAATCAGCGCAATTACCACAAAGAAAATAGAACGCTTAGAGTCGATGGCGTCATGAATCTGAGCACCACGTACCTTTGCCGTCTCGTTTGGTACAAAGAAGAATGTCTCCGCTGCATCAAAGAGAGAGCCGAAAGCGCTAAGTTTGCCTCCTTCCGAGAAGGTGGGCTTCATGTTGTCAAGAATTTTCTTAAGTCCCATATTGCTTATTCGTTTTCTTTACGCAGCATGTCGAGACCCTCTCGAACAATGCGCTGAAGTTCAACTTTAGAACTATCGACGAACTCTGCCACAGCGAAGTCCTCTGGTGCCACCTCATAGATGCCAAGTGCTTCCATGCGGTCGATATCACCGGCGATGATAGCCTTCACCAACTGCTCTGGGTAGATGTCCATAGGAAAGACAGACTCGTATTCGCCACTGAAAATCATGTGGCGGTGTCCGCCTTTCACACGTGCGTCAAGCACATACTCCTTATTCTTCGGCAGCAGCCAAGAGAAGTAGGAACGGCTGACAGAGAAATTCTTGAAACGAGGTGCAATCCAACCGAAAAGTTCGTTGGCTTCGTCACCCTCAGGAATAGCAGTTACTTCGGTGGAATGCGCAAGAAGGAATGCTTCTTCGTTTGTCTGCATACCTGTGAGTGGGTTACCGTCGATGAGACGAACCTTCTGTTCCGTCTTCACATTGCCACACACAATGTCGCCGATCTTAGCACCAACAAGTACCTGTTTGTATTGAGGTTCCTTGATTTCAGAACCAGCCACAGCAATGGTACGAGTCAGATTCACCTTGCCTTCGTTGAAAAGTCTGCCGATGAAAACGACCTCTTCTGCACCAATGGTCCAAACCACCTCTCCCTTGTTCACGGGATCTACATGATTGATTTGAACACCCACGTTACCTGCTGGACATTTGCCGCTAAACACGGTTATTTCCGCATCCTTTGTGTTGGCAAGCGCACTACCGGGCTTAACTCCCAGATGAACCTTAGCCAACTTGGCAAGTGCAGAGATGCCAGTCTGGAAATCTGCTTCATTACCCTTCATCACTACGTCGATGTCTGCAGCGAGCGGCATGTCTGCAATGGCAGACACGAAAATGCCTTTAGGCGTATCGTTGGGGTCGGCAACGACAGCATAAGGGCGCTGGAGGAAGAAACCGAAAAGTCCACTTTCGAGGAGAGCCTCTTTCACTTGCTCTCCAGTCAGCGACTTCACGTCCTTCTTTCCGAAGTCCACGTACGCTTGCTGCGCAGCGGCCTCCACCTGAACGCTCAAAACTTTACGACGGTCGCCTCTCTCCACGAGTTTGACCACACCCGCCACAGGAGAGACGAATTTTACTTCTGGACGCATCTTGTTGACAAACAATGCATCGCCAGCCTTCACCTCATCCCCTTCTTTAACTACAACTTTTGGTTTCATGCCCCCAAATGCATCAGGAACAAGTCCATAGACTTTCGATGCAGGCGCAACAGAAACCTGAGCAGCAGCCTTACCTTTGAGGTTGATGTTCAAGCCTTTCGTAATTTTAATTACATTCGCCATAATTTGTTAATATTAACTATAGTTGTTTCTCTCTTACCTTGTACGTAAATCCGTTATTCTAAAAACGGCACAAAGGTAGCACTTTTAAATGGATTGCCGAAATTTCCTTATACATATTTAATAAAAAGACCGAAAAAAACCTCAAGAGGTCTGGCATGTGCAAGGTGAGAGAAGTCAACCTTACGCCATTCCAAGTCTTTTCACGTATGGAGATTCTACCAATTGAAAAGGCAGTTGAAAAACGAACAATGAATGCACAAACAAGCCTCCCGTCTAAAAGTTTAACTTTTTTTTACTTTTCACGTTTTACACAAAAGATAATCGATGAAATCGTTTTATTAACACAGTTATCAACACTTTTAGTTCATCAAGTGTTGATAACTTTCATGTTTTGTGTTTGTTACTGTCAAAAAATCTTTCTAAATTTGCAAGCGATAAAGTGTGAAAGCACCATTCTGTTATAGTACGAATGGGAATCTTTCTCATCAACCAATAAAATGCCAGAACAAAACCGTACACCTCGTAGAAAGACCTATCGCAGCAATGAGCAAGACCCGCTTGCCCAACTGGGAAGACTACAGCCTCAAGCCGTAGAGTTTGAGAAGGCTGTATTAGGTGCATGCATTATTGAACAAGATGCTTTTGGCACCGTATCAGACTTCCTGAAACCTCATTCTTTCTATGAGTCGAAACATCAGGTTATTTTTCAGGCGATTCAATCATTGGCAGCGGCAAATTCTCCCATTGATGTGCTGACGGTGGTTGAACAATTGCAGAGAAATGGTGAACTGGAAAATGCTGGAGGAGCAGCATACATTGCAGAACTTTCTCGTTCTATGCTATCTGCAGCCCATTTGGAATATCATGCACGTGTTGTGGCCCAGAAGGCACTGGCGCGTGATCTTATATCTTATACCAGCCACATACAAAAACAAGCGTTTGACGAAACTCAGGACATAGAGCAATTGATGCAGGAGGCTGAGGGAAAATTGTTCGAACTTTCCAAGTCCAATCTGAAGAAGGATTTCACACAAATAGACCCTGTCATTGAAGAAGCGTATGACCTTCTGCGCAAAGCAGCAGCACGCTCCGATGGATTATCTGGGCTATCTTCCGGTTTCGATAAATTGGACGCAATGACCTCGGGATGGCAAAATTCCGATTTGGTCATTATCGCAGCACGTCCCGCGATGGGTAAGACGGCTTTTGTGCTCTCAATGGCACGCAACATGGCTATCAACGCGAAAATACCGATTGCGATGTTTTCGCTTGAAATGTCCAATGTGCAATTGGTGAATCGAATGATTGTGAACGTATGCGAATTGCCTGGCGAAAAAATTAGAAGCGGTCAGTTGGCACCTTTTGAATGGAATCAACTTGATTACAATATTGGTACTCTTTACGGTGCACCATTCTATATAGACGACACACCATCGTTGTCAGTTTTCGAACTCCGAACAAAAGCCCGCCGATTAGTACGTGACTATAAGGTGAAGATGATTATCATCGATTACCTTCAGTTGATGAATGCATCGGGCATGTCTTACAACTCGCGCCAAGAAGAAGTATCCACTATATCCCGTTCATTAAAGGGGTTGGCAAAGGAACTCAATATTCCTATTATCGCACTGTCACAATTAAATCGACAAGTTGAGCAACGTACCAATAGTAATCCTGATAGCCCAGACAGCAAACGTCCACAATTGAGCGATCTTCGTGAATCTGGAGCCATCGAACAGGATGCCGATATGGTGTGCTTTATTCACAGGCCTGAATATTACAAAATATATAAAGATGCTCAGGGAAACGACACTAAAGGTGTTGCAGAAATCATCATAGCAAAACACCGTAACGGTGCTGTTGGCGACGTCCGTTTGAGATTCCGTAGTGAGTTTGCCAGGTTCCAGAATCTGGAAGATGATGTTCCGCCAATGCCAACAGATGACGGCACCATTAAACCCAGCCCCTCAAAATTTAATGAAGGAAATCAAAATGACGATTCCTTCGAGGGATTGGACATTTCTGCCGAACCTGGACCAGCACCATTCTGATAAAAAATCTGCACGAGAATATATATAAGATTGAATGAACAGAAAAAAATCGTAAGATTGGATGAAAACCAACGATTTTATAATTGCAGAATGAAAAGAATTTTCAGATGATTATGCCTTCATTCGCGAGAACTCAAGGCATACATTCAACACGAAAAGGTTGCGTGAGCAACGTATCCGTTGTTTGAATGATACATTTTTTCTCACTTTATCAATTAGAAGGCGTGGATACTCCGAGACCAAGTTCTGGCAGGAGTATCCACTTTATTTTGTCTCGATTTCATCGGGGAACTTCCAATTATGATTGTTAAGACTATTGCTTAAATAAAAAAGTGCAAGTTGTTCATTATGAACAAACTTGCACTTATGTTATAATAAAAAGAAAAGGGATGTCCTTATGGCTCTTGGGTTTGGTAACACCCTGCATCGGGCTTCTCGCCACGTTCCACCCCTAATCTGTCTACAGGGTAGAGGGCGGAATAAGTTGTAGCAGCTTTGCCACGTGCCACACTGATGGGATCAAGACGGAAATCATAGAAGTAGGCATGTGTGTCAAAAGTCATGAAATTCTTTTCTTTGTATGTGGCTGCATCCTTCGATTCTCCGATGCAATCATGGAAATAGGTGGCATCGTTCACGTCGGTCAATAACACGCAATGGTAGAAATTCAAGTTGAGCGCCTGCTCCCCGGGATTGCCATACACCTCATCGTCAGCGTATCCTGTCGCCAAACAATTGTAGAAATTGACTGATTGTACCAGATGCTTTTCCTCGCCAATATAGTTGCTCACATAAATCGCATTACCACGATCAACTTTCCATGGATAGAACTGTGCCATCGTGCAATGGTAGAAATCTGCTGTCCCACCATAGATGCCCACACAATCATACTTGGAATTAGAGATTTGCGTATTGGTCACCAACGTTTCACATTCTTTCAGATAGAGGCCGTAGCCAGCCACATTGTGGATGATGGAGTTCGAGATGTTCACTTTCCCTTTGACATCTTCGCACACAAGACCGTAGTTTCCACTGTGGATGTCTGCATAATTGATGTCACACCCCTGACATGAAGGTGACAGATAGACGCCTCCCCATTGATTCTCCAGACGGTCATAGGGCAGGTAGTCAAACATCTTGTCCAAGCGGTCACCACGCAACACGACTGGCTTTTCCAACGTTCCTTCCACCTTCAGCGAACCGTGAACAATCAGGCTTGCGCCATTGTGAAAATACAGTGTCGTACCTTCCTTCATACAAAGCGATGCACCTTCTGCCACCACAAGACTATCATATACCACATAGGGCAACTCGTTGGCTGTCATCACCTTGTCGCCTTTCAGCACCTCCGCTTGCAAAGATTGCATGTTCTGTCCGAATGCCTCCAGCACCACCTCCTGCTGCACGCCGTTCTCAAGCGTGAAGATTACCTTGTCTGTTAATTTTGTCGGTTTCATCGAAGAACTTGTCGGTATGTTGACCTTGACGAACAGGAAGACGCTGTCCTTCTTCAACACCTGCACGTCATTGATGGAAGTGCCGTTCTGACCATCCACATTAATCATGAATCCAGACGTTCCCCCTGATTCCAATTTTGCATTCGTGATGCGCAATCCCTTGCTGTTCTTGTTATACACCTGTACAACCTCCGTTGTCGATGTAATGCCCGTAAATATCGTGTCAAAAGACACCGTGTCCTGACTAAAAGTCAGTTGGGCATTCTTGTCAACTGTAAACTGCTCTTCGTCACTGCACGATGAGAACAGGGCGGGAAAAAGCGACAGAAGAATGTTCCCCAACAATATATTATAAACGATTCTTTTCATTGATTATCAAAGTTGAATAATACAATAAACGAAACTCTTTTCCCTTTTATTGTGTAAAAGCATTGAAAAGGCATCATTCCGCAATTTCTGTGAGACTTAAAACAGTTCCACTGAAATAAGTTACAAATATCTTCTCGAAAAGTTGTTGATTGGAACAAAATCGGTTCAGCAGAAAGCTATAAACCAAATGCTTAAATCCTATTTAGTGAAATGCTTTATGGATGAGTTTAAAACGGCATCTGTCGCAGAATATTTTTATGAAGTAGTAACAGATAGCTTGAGTGTATCCCAGGCGTGAGATTACATGGTAACAGGTGATGTCAAAAACGTAAGTAAGCGAGAGTTCTATATTCTGCATGCAATCGTACAAATTGCTAAAGAGTATTTAGGTGCTACTGACTTTATTATTCTTGTAAACGAATTCGAGGAGCTTGCATCAGGTCGAGTAAATGATAAAGACATAGATAACTATTTACGAAATCTTTGTTCACTAATAGACAACGAGAAGAATTGGTGTTCAGTGTTTGCTATGAACTCTATAGCCTTGACTAAAATAGAGAAGTTGGTACCACCATTGGCAGACCGAATAGGTGATCGTATAATAGATTTGACTCCATACGATATGGAGGCAAGCAAGGTGGTAATAGGTAATCACCTTAGTTTAGCAAGAATTGAGAATTTTGATAAAGATGAATTATATCCATTTACAGAAGATGCAATAAGAGCTATACTGAACACACGCGACACAACGCTTAAAGGTTCTCCGCGTTTCATTATGAAATGTTGCTTTAGACTTCTTCAAAGTGCAGCAAAAGAATTTAAGAGTGGAGATGATATAAAAGTATTTGCAAATACTCTAATTGCAGCGGCCTGACCTCAGTGACCATTACAAACAGCGTCACATACAAGGGTTATAGGGCTTTCTACGGCTGCAGCGTGACCTCAGTGAAAGTTCATTGGAACCGTCCCTTAGCGGTAGGAGCAGACATCATGTCAGATGGGTATGATGGCACTCTTTATGTGCCTAAAGGCACTGCCATGATGTATATGGCAGCAAATGGCTGGTCTTCTTTTGCTCATATTTTGGAGTTTGATGATGGAGAAGATTCCCATTATATCACTATTCGCATGGGTGATGGTGGTGTGCAGAAACAGTTAGTGGAAGTAGGGCAGACCTACATTTATGAAATAAAGGCTGACGATGGATGGGAGGTGAACACCGTTTCATTCGATGGGAAAGACATGACTTCTCAACTGTTGAACGGTCAGTTTTCAACTCCTGTCATCACTGGCAATGCAGAGTTGAATGTGGTGTTCAGGCAGATTGGAAGCAGTATAAAAAAATGCCGCCAATGACAGACGTGAAGGTTTATGCTTCCAACAATAGCATCACCGTAACAGGCGCAGCAGAGGATGCAATGATTGCTGTATATGGCATCAATGGTGCATTGGTCACTTCATCTTTCAGCAACTCAACGTTCTTACTCGAAAGTGGGGTGTATATCATAAAGGTGGGTTCTGAAACCTTTAAGGTCTGATTATAATTCGTTATAAATAAAAGAAAAGAAAAGAAAAGAACGATGAAGAACATGCCATTTGTGAATGAAATGATGGCACCATCTGGTCAAAAAACGTAACCCTTTGATCCTCAAAGACGGGCACTCAGCACGAATTAACACGCACTGAGTGCCCGTAATATTATGCGCTGGGTGCGCGAAATGTTATGCGAACGGTGCGGAGAACCTCCATTTCCATAAAAAGTCCCTCAAGCATCGGTTGTCAATGCTTGAGGGATACATGCTCAATGAGTTTAATTGATATTGTTCTTCTGATTCACATCAGTTGATGAACAGCAGTTCACGGTACTTCGGCAGTGGCCAAAGGTCATTGTCAACCACCTCCTCCAGTTTGTCGATGGGGCGACGGATGGCGAAGAGGGATTCGGCAATGTCGTAGTAGGCGAGTGCCTTCTCCTTCTCGTCCTCAATCTTGTTGGCTGCCTTGCGGGCATCGACCATCGCGGCACACTTGGTGCGCACTTCCTCAATGAGTTTGGTCACACGCTGGAGCAGGGTCAACTCAGTTTCTGCCATGCTCTCAAAGTCATCGGGATAGAGTGCCTTGATCTGGGTGACGATGTTGAGCAGTCGGGTCTTGTAGGCGAGGGCGGCAGGGATGATGTGGTTGAGTGCCATGCGTCCCATCACACGTGCCTCAATCTGCACCTTCTTCGTGTAAGTTTCCCACTTCACCTCGTTGCGGGCAGCCAGTTCTGCTTCGGTATAGACACCCGTGCTGGTGAACATCTCAACAGAGGCAGCCTTTGTGAACTCGTCAAACATACGTGGCACACAGATTTCTGTATCCAAACCACGACGTTTTGCTTCCTTTTTCCACTCGTCTGTGTAGCCGTTGCCATCGAAGCAGACGGTATCGATGATGCTGGCAATGAGCGGTTTGAGCACGTCCATGAAGGCAATGTTCATGGCTTTCCCTGTTGCCAGTTCCTTATCCACCGCAGCCTTGAAGGCGGTGAGTTGTTCTGCCACGGCAGCATTGAGCGTGGTCATGGCTCCTGCACAGTTGGCACTTGAACCCACAGCACGGAACTCGAAGCGGTTGCCCGTGAAGGCGAATGGGCTGGTGCGGTTGCGGTCGGTGTTGTCGATGAAGATTTCAGGAATCTCGACCAATCCCACCGATGCACCTTTCTTGCCTGCAATCTCAATCGGCGTGTCGGATGGCACTTCGAGCAACTTGCGCAGCACCTTCGTCATCGTGTCGCCAAGGAAAGAAGAAATGATGGCTGGTGGTGCCTCATTTGCGCCCAGTCGATGAGCGTTTGTCGCTGTAGCAATGGAGGCTTTCAGCAAGGCATTGTGTTTCTGTACAGCCACCAGCACGTTCACAAAGAAGGTGACGAACTGAAGGTTGCCTTTTGCGTCCTTTCCCGGAGCAAGAAGCAGGGTGCCAGTGTCGGTGCCAAGCGACCAGTTGTTGTGCTTACCAGAACCGTTGATGCCGGCGAACGGTTTTTCGTGCAACAGCAACACAAAGCCGTGCTTTCTGGCAATCTGGTTCATCAGGTTCATCATCATCTGGTTCTGGTCGTTCGAAAGATTGGTTTCTCCATAGATGGGAGCCAACTCAAACTGGTTGGGAGCCACCTCGTTGTGACGGGTCTTCAATGGAATGCCATGACGGTAACCCGCAATCTCCACATCTTTCATGAACTCCATCACTCTTGAAGGGATGGCACCGAAATAATGGTCGTCCAACTGCTGATTCTTCGATGATTCATGTCCCATCAGCGTTCTGCCTGTCAGCATCAGGTCGGGACGAGCGGCATAAAGGTCTTCATCCACAAGGAAGTATTCCTGTTCCCATCCCAGATAAGAATAAACTTTCTTCACTTTTGGGTCGAACATCTGACAGATAGGCACAGCGGCATCGCTCACTGCCTTCAAAGACTTCTTCAGCGGTGTCTTGTAGTCAAGGGCTTCACCTGTATAGGAAACGAAAACGGTAGGAATACAGAGTGTGTCGTCCTGAATGAATACAGGCGATGTCGGGTCCCATGCCGTGTAGCCACGAGCCTCGAATGTGGCGCGGATGCCACCGCTTGGGAACGAACTGGCATCAGGCTCCTGCTGAATGAGTGACTTGCCGCCAAACTCTTCCAGCATGCCCCCCTTACCGTCATACTCCATCAGCGAGTCGTGTTTTTCGGCTGTGCCTTCGGTCAGCGGCTGGAACCAGTGTGTGATGTGTGTAACGCCATGCTCCATTGCCCACGTCTTCATGCCGTCAGCCACTTCGTCGGCAATGGCACGGTCGAGCGGATGGCCGTTGTCAATACAGTCAATCAGTGCCTCATACGTGTCCGTGCTCAGATACTTATGCATCTTCTCGCGGTCGAAAACTAACTCACCGAAATACTTTGAAGTCCTCTCGGCTGGACTTTCGGCAGGAACCGCCTTCTTCTTGAAAGCATCCTGCACCACGTCAAATCTCAATTTGCTCATAGTCGTGTTTGTGTTTGTGTTGTTGATTGTATATTGGATAGTGTTTGTTGGCAGATGAAAAACCGCTCAGCGCGTGGGCTGGTTAGTATGCTTGTTCGTGTACTCCCTTCACGGCTCGTCCGCTGGGGTCATTCATGTTTTTGAATGCAGCGTCCCATTCCAGCGCGATGGCGGTGGAACAGGCCACCGATGCCTCTTGATTCACGCTTCGTGCCGCCGATGGGCTGGGGAAGTGTTCCTCAAAGATGCTGCGATAGTAATATTCCTCCTTGCAGAGTGGGGGATTGACGGGGAACCGTTCTGTAGCATGTGTCATCTGTTCGTCGCTGACTGCCTCCGAAGTCACTTTCTTCAGCGTGTCAATCCATGAGTAGCCTACGCCGTCGCTGAACTGCTCCTTCTGTCGCCAAGCCACACTTTCGGGCAGCAAGTCGGCAAAACCTTCGCGCACCACAGCCTTCTCGATTGTCTTCCCGGGACACATCTTCAGGGCAGGATCAATCCTCATCGCCACATCGAGAAATTCCTTGTCGAGAAACGGCACACGTCCTTCTATACCCCAAGCCATCAGCGACTTGTTCGCTCTCAGGCAGTCATAGAAGTGCAGTTTCTTCAACTTCCGCACCGTCTCTTCGTGAAAAGCCTTCGCATCAGGTGCCTTGTGAAAATAGAGGTAGCCACCGAAAATTTCGTCTGCCCCTTCGCCACTGAGCACCATCTTGATGCCCATACTGCGGATGACTCGTGCCAACAAGTACATCGGTGTGGAAGCGCGCACCGTCGTCACATCGTAAGTTTCCGTGTAGTAAATCACATCGCGGATGGCATCCAAACCCTCCTGAACCGTATAGTTCACTTCATGGTGCACCGTACCGATATGCTTAGCCACTTCACGCGCCTTCGCTAAGTCTGGCGCACCTTTCAGTCCTACGGCAAACGAGTGCAGCCGAGGCCACCATGCATCGTGCTGGTCATCGGTTTCAATACGCTTGGCAGCATACAGTTTGGCTATGGCTGACACCACCGAACTGTCCAGACCGCCTGACAGCAGCACTCCGTAGGGCACATCGCTCATCAACTGACGTTTCACTGCCGCCATCAATCCCTCTTTCACCATCTGCACCGCCTCCTTGTGGTCGGATGTAGCCCACTGCATACCGTCATACTGTACCCAGTCACGCTCATACCAACGCACAGGCTTTCCATCGTGTTTGCTTGTGCAGTAATGTCCAGGAGGAAAAGGCTCATATTCCTCGCATTGACCCTCCAGTGCCTTCAGTTCGCTTGCCGCATACACGGTGCCATCCTTGTCGTGCCCTATATATAAAGGTATGACCCCGATAGGGTCGCGGGCAATCAGATAGTCGTCTGTAGTCGAATCGTAGAGGACAAATGAAAAGATGCCGTTCAACTTATCGATGAACTCAGTGCCGTATTTTTCATATAATGCCAGGATGACCTCGCAGTCAGAACCTGTCTGAAACTCATACTGACCCGCAAATAGACGACGGATTTCCTGATGGTTATATATTTCTCCATTCACTGCCAACACTTTCTTTCCGTCAACGGAATACAAAGGTTGCCCTCCTGATAGCGGATCCACAATTGCCAACCGTTCGTGCACCAGCACAGCCTTTTCACTGCTATACACTCCGCTCCAGTCGGGACCGCGATGCCGAATCCTTGCTGACATTTTCAGCGCCTGCTCACGCTTCTGCCTTGCATCGCCTTTCACTTTGAGTATTGTAACAAATCCACACATGTTTTTTGCTTTTATGTTTGCGTTTTAGATAAACAAATTGTTTTCAATTTCTTTATTTTGATTGCAAATTTACGCAGTTTATATTTATTCGCAAAACATTTTGAAATATTTTTTCGAAAAATCATGTTATTTTGACTGTTTTCAATATTCATGTCACAAAAAAAGGCAGGAACAAAGTGCAAAAACACTTCATTCCTGCCAATTTTTGAGGAGCAAGTGACTTCCAAGCGGAGTCATGCTCGAGAAGGTATGACTTGCTGGATAAAATAGTGGTGCAATTCGTTGTTGGAGGTCAGTTCGGGATGGAAAGCTGTAGCGAATTGCCTACCTTGCTGAACGGCTACAATGTGACCATTTATCGTAGACAAAATCTTTACATCAGGAGAAATGGTGCGGTGGATGTAAGGTGCCCGGATGTATGTCATGGGGAAATCCTTAGCTATGCCTACAACATCACCGACAGCGTTGAAACTACCCAGTTGCCGCCCATAAGCATTACGGCAAACGTCAATGTCCATCGTGCAGAGTCCCTTACGGGAGTGTCCGTCTTCCTGTTTTGCAAGAAGAATAAGTCCGGCACAAGTGCCGAAGACGGGCAGACCTTCAAGGATTGCTTGGCGAATAGGTTGGAGAAGCCCCAAACGGTCAAGCAGACGGACTTGGGTAGTCGATTCACCGCCAGGGATAATGAGTCCGTCCTTGGGTTGCTGCCAATCCTGCAACTGTCGTACCTCAAATGTCTCAACACCAAGTTCATGCAACATTTGTGCGTGCTCAATGAAAGCCCCTTGCAGGGCGAGTATAGCAATTCTCATACTACTACCACTCAACTCTAAACCTTAATTTCATTTTCCTCTTTCAGCCATCAACAACTCTATCTCTTGTTCGTTGATGCCCACCATTGCCTCACCAAGATCTTCGGAAAGTTCCGCCAAAAGTTTTGCGTCCTGATAGTTGGTTACCGCCTGCACGATAGCAGCAGCACGTTTCTGGGGATTGCCACTCTTAAAGATGCCGCTACCCACAAATACACCTTCGGCACCGAGTTGCATCATCAGGGCAGCATCGGCAGGTGTCGCTACACCGCCGGCTGCAAAATTCACCACAGGCAGTTTGCCATTTTCATGTACAAACTTCACCAGTTCATATGGCGCCTGCAACTGCTTGGCTGCCTCAAAGAGTTCGTCTTCGCTCATGCTGACCAACCGACGAATCTCACTCTGCATCAGCCTCATGTGGCTTACAGCCTGCACCACATCTCCTGTGCCCGGTTCGCCCTTCGTGCGAATCATCGTGGCTCCTTCGGCTATGCGCCGCAATGCTTCACCCAGATTCTTGGCACCACAAACAAAGGGCACATCAAACTTTGTCTTGTCGATGTGGTAGATGTTATCGGCAGGGCTGAGCACTTCGCTCTCATCGATGTAGTCAATCTCAATGGCTTGAAGTATCTGCGCCTCGGTAATATGTCCGATGCGACACTTCGCCATCACAGGGATGCTCACAGCCTCTTGTATGCCACGAATCATCTTCGGGTCACTCATTCTCGACACACCGCCTGCCGCACGGATGTCGGCAGGAATCCGTTCCAATGCCATCACAGCACACGCTCCCGCCTCTTCGGCAATACGTGCTTGTTCTGGAGTCGTCACGTCCATAATCACACCACCCTTCAGCATCTGTGCCAGTTGGCGGTTCAGTTCTTGTCTGTTTTCTTTCATGTTTTTGTGTTGTTTATGTTCAATTTTTGTTTCCTTGTTTATATTGACTGGGCGAAAGCCCCTTCTGTTTCTTAAAATAGCGGGAGAGATGTGCCTGTGAAGAAAAACCAAGTTGCATGGCAATTTCCTTTAATGACTTGTTTGTTTTAGTCAACAACAAAGTGATTTCGGTGGTGACACGTTCGTCTATAATAGATTTGGGCGAACGCTCTGCAATGCGACGGGTCACCTGTCCAAGATAGCGCGGGCTCACATTCAGTTGTTCCGCATAGAAAGTCACATCAGCATAGCGGTTGCAGTAACGTTCCACCGCATCACGGAACTGATTGTAAAGTTCCTCGCTCCGACTATTGCCTTCAGCATAGTCGGCTGGCAACTGCTTTAGGTACATCCGTGCATGGAGCATCGCTTCGTCCACACTCTCCCCATGACTCAGATAGAAAGCGACCGCTGATGCCAATTGGTTAGCATGACCATGTTTGCGAGGACCTATAGGTAAGTCTGAAGGTTCCAGCACCACTGTGCATATCGGTATCAACAACCGCTGAATGGCATCATACACCTTGTCAGATACCAGTTGTTCTCCCTTTGTTGACTTCAGCACGGGAGCATAGATTATGTGTTGCGGTTGATATCGATGCAGCACCTCCACCAATGTCTCCACCACATCGATTCTGCGTAGCAAACCTATCTTCACCACTTGTGGCTGCAAGTCGTTCACGATAGCCTCCACCTGCTCACGAACCACCGATGCAGGCAGGTCATGAAACTCCTGAATACCCAATGTGTTCTGCACTGTGATAGACGTAACTGCCGATGCCGCCACTCCTCCCAACTCGCTGATAAAACGGATGTCGGCCTGCACACCAGAACCTCCCGTTCCGTCACTACCCGTAATTGTCAGTATTGTCGTGTTCATGTTTTGTGAAGTTTTCGGCTGCAAAGTAACAGAAAAAAAGGAACGTGACCAAATCCTATTCCATTTATGATAAACGAAAATTCAGTTTGGCAAAAAGTATAGGACAAAAAAAGGCTGCACCTACTGGTACAGCCCCTTCATCTGGTTTGGATTTTATGGACGCAACGTGAATCCAAACACCAGATAGGCTTTCTGACTGCATGGGTTGGCGGTCAGACGGGCGAAGATGGGGAGGGTGAAGGTGTCAGTCACCCGGATGTCCTTCATGGCAGTTAGGGCGAGGTTGGTCACGGCAAAACCATTCGTGCCGTAGAAGTCGGTGGCATAGGGGACTGCTCCTGCTGTGGCTGTCCAATCGACGGAGGCAAGTTTGAAGGGAACCGATGCCTCGAAGTAGGAACTGTAGGCACGTTTACCATCCTTGTTCACACCGTCATTGCCAGCAAAGTTAGTGTACCATTGCAGACTTGCCACGCCGAAGTCATAACCGACATTTGCCTCAAAGATGTGGTTTGTTCGGTGCGCTTCGTACATGAAGTAACGCCCCTTAGGGTCATTTCCCGTGTTGAACCAGTAGTCGGTCACACCGATGTTGAAACCTCCGAGGGTATAACCCAGTGTGAGGTCAAACTCTTTCGTGTCATCGGGAGTGCTCAGTCCCACGCTTCCCCATGCCGTGAATGACAGCCCTTTGTAGTCGATGCCCAGTGTGGGTTGGAAGGACACATTTCCCAACTCTTGACCGCGCCAGATATATTGGTTCACTACGTCCGCCTCTATAGTTGTTCCCACTTTCGTTTCTTGTGCCTCTACGGCAGTCGCTCCGAAGAGCGACAAAGCCGTGAGGGAAAACAATCTAAATACCTTTTTCATAACTTGTTTCCTTTTGTGTTTGTGTTGTGACTATTTTTTGACATTTAACAATTTACATTTTACACCCTCCCATCAATCAGTTGTAGCAACTCTCTCCATGTTCATAGATGTCAAGACCTTCCTCCTCAATGCGGGCATCCACACGGATACCATGCAGTTTTTTGATGCTGTAGAAGAGGACGAGTCCGCATGCGGCAGCCCAGAGATCGATGACGAGGATACCGAAGCACTCGGCACCGAAGAAACCCCAGCCGCCTCCGTAGAGAGCGCCATTGCTGGTAGAGAGGAGACCAGTCATGAGCGTGCCGAGAATACCGCAAACACCATGCACAGAGGAAGCACCCACAGGGTCGTCAATGTGCAGTTTGTGGTCGATGAACTCAATGGCGAACACCAGCACGACACCGCAGACGAGGCCGATGATGATGGCACCGACAGGAGAAACGAGGTCGCAACCTGCCGTAATGCCCACGAGGCCAGCCAAGATGCCGTTGAGCGTCAGGGAGAGAGAAGGCTTTCCGTACTTGAACCATGTGAGGAACATGGTTGCCACGCCGCCAGACACAGCCGCCAGGTTGGTGGTCAGGAACACGTGCGAGATGGCCACGCGGTTCACCTCACCACTCGCTGCCAACTGACTGCCAGGGTTGAAGCCGAACCATCCCATCCAGAGGATGAACACGCCGAGGGCTGCCAAAGTGAGGTTGTGGCCGGGAATGGCACGGCTCTTGCCGTCCTTGCCATACTTGCCGAGACGGGGGCCCAGCACGATGGCACCGATGAGAGCGAGCACACCGCCCACACTATGCACGATGGCAGAACCGGCAAAATCATGGAACACGTCGCCGAAAGTCGTCATCATGAACGAGTCGGCAGCATCGTTGCAGAGCCAGCCACCGCCCCATGTCCAGTGACCCTCCACGGGATAGATGATGAGCGAGATGAAAGCACTGTACACCAAGTACATGGAGAACTTCGTGCGCTCAGCCATCGCACCGCTCACGATGGTGGCAGAGGTGGCGCAGAACACCGTCTCGAAAATCAGGAAGCCCTCCACCGGAAGGTCGCCATCATAGAAGGAGAGAGCGCCCCAGTTGGGCATACCGATAAATCCGCCCAGCACGTCGCTGCCGAACATGATGCCGAAGCCAAGGCCGAAGAACAGCAGTGAGCCGAGCATGAAATCGACAAAGTTCTTCATCAGGATGTTGGCGGCGTTCTTTCCGCGTGTGAAACCTGCCTCGCAGAGGGCAAAGCCCGGTTGCATCCAGAACACCAGAATGGCTGCCAGAAGCATCCATACAGTATCAAGTGATAATCCAATTTCGTTCATAGTTGTGTTGTGTTTGTGTTGTGACTAATCTTCTTTTTTTGTTTACTTCTTATCTCTCAGTACGGTGTCGCCGTTCTCGCCTGTGCGGATGCTCCATGTGTCGATCATGTCGCTCACGAAGACGCGTCCGTCACCGATTTCACCCGTGTACGCCACCTTCAGGATGACCTTCACCGTCGGCTCCACAAAGTGGTCGCGGCACACGATGGTCAGTGCCACGCGTTCAATTACGTCGGTCGAGTACTGCACGCCGCGGTAGATGCGCTCCTCACGTGTCTGTCCGATGCCATGCACGTTGTGGTACTCAAACCAGTCGATGTCCGATTTCAGCAAGGCCTCCTTCACATCCTCGAATTTCGTCTTGCGGATAATTGCTTCGATTCTTTTCATGTTGTGTTTGTGTTTTAATGTAAATAAATAAGTTTTAATGCTCTCTCAAAAAGTCGGAGGCTGACTCCCTCATGGGAACCAGCCTCTCTTCATTTTTATTTTGTGTTTGTGTCGTACTGTGTTTCTTCTGTGCTTGCCTTTCTTCATGTGTTCATCCGGCTGGTAGAATTCCACAACAAGCAATCTGCTGAGCCTGATTCTGCTGATTGTTCAGGTTCTGCTGCTGATTCTGCTGCTGATTGTTCTGATTCAGAACTGCTGTGAAATATTCACTTATAGATGACATATTGTTTGTATTTTGTTTGTTTTACAATGCAAAGGTAAAGCTTTTTCATAAAATAGTAAAGCAAAATGATAATTATTTAACATCTTTTGCTTTATTTTTGATATACATCAATAAACAAACAAAAAACAACTTCCTTTTTGAAGTTAAAACATTAAAAATACCTACATTTGCATGCAAAAACAATCAAAACGCAAGACAAAATGAAACAGACAATCCATTTTACCAAGATGCACGGTGCCGGAAATGACTACATCTACGTCAACACATTATTATATAATATACCCGACCCCGCCGCCGCATCCATCCAGTGGAGCAAGCCCCACTTCGGCATCGGCAGCGACGGACTCATCCTCATCGGCGCCGCCACCTGTCCCGACGCCGACTTTTCCATGCGCATCTTCAACAACGACGGCTCTGAAGCCATGATGTGCGGCAACGGCACCCGGTGCGTGGCAAAATTTCTTCACGACAAAGGCGTGACGAAAAAGAACCCAATCCGTCTCCAGACACTTTCGGGTGTCAAAATCCTTCAGCTTCATCTCGATGCCGACGACAAAGTGGAAGCCGTCACCGTCGATATGGGCAAACCAGAGACCCTTCCCCCAAAGACACTCCTCTCACCCTCCCTACAGGGAGGGGATAGTATCTCAATTAATGGGGAGAATGAGGGAAAAACATACGGGCAAGGTAACTGCTCCCTCCCTGTAGGGAGGGCAGGGGGAGGGTCTGACACCTTCTGGGGCACCTTCGTCTCCATGGGCAATCCCCACTTCGTCATCTTTCTCGATGATGAAGACGTGGAGCAGTTTCCATTGGAACACTATGGTCCTCTGCTCGAACATCATCCCGCCTTCCCTCAACGCTGCAACATCGAGTTCGCCCAAGCCATAGGCGAGAACACTTTCCGCATGCGCGTGTGGGAACGCGGTTCGGGCATCACCCTCGCCTGCGGAACAGGAGCCTGCGCCACCGCCGTAGCCGCCCACCTGACAGGTCGTGCCGGTCGTCAGAGCAACATCAGGATGGATGGCGGCACCTTGCACATCGAATGGAGCGAGACCGACAACCACATCCTTATGACAGGACCGGCTGCCATCACATTCGAGGGTGAAATCACACTCTAAACAAGGTGCATCCATGGCAGCGTGCATCATCTGTTTGACTTTTTAAGAGGTCGAAGTTTGTATCGTACCCCTCGGGTACGCTGCGGCGTACCCGAGGGGTACGTCACAATGCTCCCGAGGGGTACGATTGAGTGGTCTTTGAGAGAAGGATTTATAAACATTTGGAACAGACAATCACAAAAAAAACATAAAACACACAAAAAAAGTATTGATTTAGCGAATAGATGTTGTATCTTTGCAACGAAATGAAGACAAACACAGTTGAAAGCATTCGTTACCTATCATTATTAACTCTGAAATAAACAAGTGAATTAACATGGATAAAAACAATAATCATTATAATTAATGCCATGAATAATAAAAATCGAAATTCTTTTAGTGGCTCGCTGGGCTTCGTGCTTGCTGCTGCCGGCTCAGCAGTAGGTTTGGGCAATATCTGGCGGTTTCCGTATCTGGCAGCTCGCGATGGGGGTGGTTTGTTCCTACTGATTTACATTATTCTGGTCGTAACTTTTGGCTTTACGCTGCTTATAACCGAGGTGGCTATAGGCAGACGTTCGCAGCAGGGACCTCTCACAGCATATAAGTACTTTAGCAAGAAATGGGCATTCCTGGGATGGCTGGCGTTCATAGTCCCTTGTGTCATCTATCCATACTATTGTGTGATAGGCGGCTGGGTGCTGAAGTATTTTGCCACGTATCTAACATTCAGTGACGATGATGCCGTGTCTGATAATTTCTTCACAGGCTTCATAACATCGCAGTGGGAACCACTGGTGTATATGGGAATCTTTGCCCTGATATGCTTCTATATCGTTTATAATGGCGTGGAGAAGGGTATCGAGAGATATTCTCGCATCCTCATGCCCTCGCTGATTGTTATGGTCGTGTTCATCTGCATCTATTCGCTCTTCACAAGCCATACTGACGCAAACGGCGTGACTCGCACGGGGTTAGAAGGTGCGGTGATGTACTTCCTGCCCAACTTTAAAGGACTGACGCTATCCCGTTTCCTTATGATATGTTTCGATGCCACAGGACAACTCTTCTATTCGCTTTCCATAGCCATGGGCATTATGATAGCATACGGCTCATATATGAAGAAGAACGTAAATCTTGGACAGGCAATTGACCGCATAGAGATGTTCGACACAATTGTAGCCGTGCTTGCCGGACTGATGATCATCCCTTCCGTTTATGTTTTTATGGGTACTGATGGCATGAAGGCTGGTCCCGGGCTGATTTTCATTGCCCTGCCAAAGGTTTTTGATAATCTTGGCGCATTTGGCATGATAATGGGTATTGTGTTTTTCCTCACGGTATTATTTGCTGCCGTAACGAGTGCAGTGTCCTTACTTGAGGCTATCGTGTCCAGCATAATGGACAAGTTCGGATGGAGCCGTCGCAAGTCGGTGTTGATTATGGCCAGTATAGGGCTTATTGGGTCGGTAGTAGTCTGTTTAGGTTACAATGTGTTATACTTCGAATACACGCTGCCAAATGGGGTTACAGCGCAGATACTCGACATTTTCGACTATCTGAGCAACAATCTGTTAATGCCTGTCCTTGCCATCTGCACTTGCATCCTGATAGGTTGGGTGATGAAGCCAAACTTCCTTGTCGGTGAGATGCGCCTCAATGGTTATCATTTCCATCGCAAGAAACTCTACATCGTGATGCTTAAATATGTTGTGCCCATTATGCTCACCATACTGCTTCTCGCGGCATTCATAAAGTTATAAAGAAACAGGAAGAATTAAAGAACGAGAGGTTATAATAAGATAAGGCCACATCCTCATGACCGATCCTGCCGCCATCACATTCGAGGGAGAAATCACACTTTGAACGATGTGCATCCTTTGTCAGTGTGCATCATAAATCAAGATATGTGATGATTCATATCTTTCTTAGTTTTATCTCGATTGAGGCATCGATTGTGTATGTGCAAATACTGAAATTCGTGGTGAATCTGAAACCGAAGAAGATGAGAACAGGGGGAGGCAAAAGAAAAAAACGGTGTGAGGATTGGTTATTTTGTACGATTGGGGAAGAGTGTGAGAGGAAAAGAGGTGGATGCCTACCATAAGACATTACGAGAGTGTTCACGACTTGGAGAAAGTGAAAGTGCCACACTGGAAAGGGTTCCGGTGTGGCATTTTTGTCTGTTATCTCTCACTTCATTATTGTCCGCACGAAGTCCATGAAGAGGGGGTGTGGATGGAGGACGGTGGAGGCGTATTCGGGATGGAACTGGGTGCCGATGAACCATTTCTTGTCGGGGAGTTCGACAACTTCGACCAAGTTGCTTTCGGGATTGGTGCCGACGCATTGCATGCCATGCTGTTCGAAGGTGGGGAGGTAGTGGTTGTTGAACTCGTAGCGGTGGCGGTGCCGCTCCTGGATGTCGGACTTGCCGTAGATGCCGTGTGCCTTGCTGCCATCGCGCAACTGGCAGGGATAGGCTCCGAGGCGCATGGTGCCGCCCATGCCGGTGATGGTCTTCTGCTCTTCCATGAGGTCGATGACGGGGTGCTGGGTGCCGGAGGTCATTTCGGTGCTGTGGGCATCGGCGAGTCCGAGCACGTGGCGGGCGAATTCGATGACCATCATCTGCATGCCGAGGCAGATGCCGAAGGTGGGGATGTCGTGGGTGCGGGTGTATTGAATGGCTGTGATTTTGCCTTCGATGCCTCGCTGTCCGAATCCGGGGCAGATGATGGCTCCTGCCATGCCTTCGAGTTGTTTTGCCACGTTGTCGGGGGTGATGTCTTCGCTGTTAACGAAGTGGGCTTTCACCTTCACACCACAGTAGATGCCGGCGAGGTTAAGGCTTTCGCGAATGGATTTATAGGCATCTTGCAAATCGTACTTGCCAACAAGTGCCACGTCAATTTCCTGGGTGGCATGGCGCTGTTTGTCGAGAAAGTCGTGCCATGATTTCATGGCTGGTGTCTCTCCTACTGGAATGCCGATTTTGCGGAGGATGGCGGCATCAAGCCCTTGCCGTTGCATGTTGACTGGCACTTCGTAGATACTGGGCATGTCTTCGCTCTGCACCACACATTCAAGGTCAACATTGCAGAAGGAGGCAACTTTCATGCGTAGGGAGTCGTCGAGGTGGCGTTCGGTGCGGAGTACAAGAATGTCGGGCTGGATGCCCATGCCCTGAAGTTCCTTCACGGAGTGCTGGGTGGGCTTGGTCTTCAGTTCGCCGGCGGCTTTCAGGTAGGGCACATAGGTGAGATGCACACACACGGCATTGCGGCCCAGTTGCCATCGCAGTTGCCGGATGGCTTCCATGAAGGGGGCACTCTCAATGTCGCCGATGGTGCCGCCCACTTCGGTGATGACGAAATCAAGCCCTTCCTCCGAACCTTCTCTCAGCATCCTCCTTTTGATTTCGTCGGTGATGTGGGGCACGACCTGAATGGTCTTGCCGAGGTAGTCGCCATGCCGTTCACGGTCTATGACGGTCTTGTAGATGCGTCCGGTGGTGATGGAGTTGTGGCGTGTGGTCTGGATGTCGGTGAAACGCTCGTAGTGGCCGAGGTCGAGGTCGGTCTCCATGCCATCAACGGTGACGTAGCATTCGCCGTGCTCGTAGGGGTTGAGGGTGCCAGGGTCGATGTTGATGTAGGGGTCGAATTTCTGGATGGTGACTTTGAAGCCACGTGCCTGGAGCAGTTTGCCGATGCTGGCGGAGATGATGCCTTTGCCGAGCGAGGAGACGACACCTCCGGTAACGAAGATGTATTTTGTGTTCACCATATTGTTTTAGTCATTGCTGTTTGATAATTGATTTTTTTCGTACCATTCTATGTATGCCTGATTGACGAGCCGCACACCTCCAGGAGTGGGGTAGTCGCCGCTGAAGTACCAGTCGCCGGGATGATGGGGACATGCATGATGAAGTCCTTCGAGCGACTGGAAGACGAGTTGCATGGGGGTGGTCATGCCATCGGGACGGAGCAGGTCGAGCATCTTCGCTGAGATTTCATCGGTGCTGAAGGGCTGGTAGATGTCCTTCACGTAGTTGTGCATCTCTTCGGCTGGAAGCGATTGCTGCTTCACGCATTTCAGGTAGATGTCGTGGAGCGTCTGCCAGTTGCCGTGCTCGATGTGGAGTTGCACTGCCGCCCGGAAGGCGATGAACTCGTCGAGATGCGACATGTCGATGCCGTAGTAGTCAGGATAGCGCACTTGTGGACAAGAACTGACGAGCACCATCTTCTTGGGGTGCAGCCGGTCGAGGATACGGATGATACTTTCGCGGAGGGTGGTGCCGCGCACGATGGAGTCGTCGATGATGACGAGGTTGTCAACCTGTGGCTCCAGGGAGCCGTAGGTGATGTCATATACATGGGCGGCAAGGTCGTTGCGCTGGTTTCCCTCGGTGATGAAGGTGCGGAGTTTGATGTCCTTGAGGGCGACTTTCTCGCTGCGGACGTAGTTGTGGAGGATGGCTCGCAGTTCCTCACGGGTGGGGCGGCGTTGTTGGGTGAGCCGATAGAGTTGTTCCACCTTCTGCTCGTTGAGTTGTTTCTTGAATCCGTCAAGCATGCCGTAGAAGGCCACTTCTGCCGTGTTGGGCACATAACTGAACACAGTGTGCTCAAGGTCGCCGTCGATGGCTTTGTTGATTTGTAGGGTGAGTTGTTCGCCCAATGCCTTGCGCTCGCGGTAGATGTCGCGGTCGCTGCCCCGGCTGAAATAGATGCGCTCGAAGGAACAGGCGTGGTTTCCCTGAGGGGGTAGAATCTGGGTGAGAGCCACATTGCCGTTCTTGTGGATGGTCAGTGCCTGCCCAGGCAGAAGTTCGTGGACGCTGTCGGTGGGCACATCGAAGGTGGTCTGAATGACAGGCCGCTCGGATGCCACCACCAGCACCTCTTCATCCCGATACCAAAATGCGGGACGGATACCCCACGGGTCTCGCATGGAGAACATCTCGCCGCTTCCTGTGAATCCGCACAGCACATAGCCACCGTCGAACATGGGGGTGGAGGTGCGCAGGATGTTGGTGATGTCGATGTTGTCTTCGATGTACCGTGTCAGGTCTGTGCCTGTGAGTCCCTGCATGTTGGCGATGTTGTAGATGCGCTCGCTCTCGCGGTCGAGACGGTGCCCCATCAGTTCGAGCATGATGTAGGTGTCGTTGTAGATGCGCGGATGCTGCCCCTTGGAGGTGATGTCGGTGAAGACTTCATCCACATTGGTCAGATTGAAGTTGCCGCAGAGGCAGAGGTTCTTGGCTCGCCAGTTGTTCCGGCGCATGAAGGGGTGGACATGGGCAAGTCCGCTCTTGCCCGTGGTGGAATAGCGGAGATGCCCCATCAGGATTTGGGCCTCGTCCCATCCTGGGCCGATGGCTTGGAAGATTTCGGTGATGGCACCGCTGCCGAGAGCGCGTTCGCGCAGCATGTACTCCTCGCCAGGCTGTGCGTCCATTCGGGTGCAGGCGATGCCGGCCCCTTCCTGTCCCCGATTGTGCTGCTTCTCCATAAGGAGATAGAGTTTGTTGAGTCCGTAGTTGGAGGTGCCGTATTTCTCTTTATAATAACTGATGGGCTTGAGCAGGCGAATCATCGCCACGCCGCATTCGTGTTTGAGAGGTTCCATGCGCTAAATAATCTTTTTGATTCTCTCCATTGCCGCAAGACTGTCTTCCCATGTGCCGAAGGCGGTGATGCGGATGTAGCCCTCACCATGTGTACCGAAACCTTCACCCGGAGTGACGACCACGTTGGCATCGGTGAGCAGTCGGTGGAAAAAGCCCCATGAGTCCTCGCCTTCAGGAGTGGATACCCAGATGTAGGGAGAATGCTCGCCGCCATAGACGGTCAATCCGAGGAAGGCAAGGCTTTCGTGAATGAGTTGGGCATTCTTCATGTAGTGCTGAATAGTGGCACGTACCTGTTGCTGACCTTCTGGCGTATAGATGGCTTCAGCTCCACGCTGAGAAATGTAAGAAGCACCGTTGAACTTGCTGCATTGACGACGGTTCCAGAGTGCATTGAGTGAAGTGCCATCAGCACTTTTCAGTTCCTTCGGAATGACCGTGTAGCCACAACGGACACCCGTAAATCCTGCAGTTTTGGAGAAACTGCGGAACTCAATGGCACATTCCTTCGCCCCTTCTATCTCATAGATGGAGTGGGGCAGTGAGTCGTCTTGGATGAAGGCTTCGTAGGCTGAATCATAAAGAATGAGTGCCTTCTCTCGGAGGGCATAATTGACCCATTCCGTCAGTTTCTCTTTCGTGATGACGGCTCCCGTAGGATTGTTGGGATAGCAGAGATAGATGATGTCGAGATGCTCCGATGGAATATCGCCTGTGAAGCCATTGGCAGCATGGCAAGGGATGTACTTGATGGTACGTCCTGCCATGATGTTCGTATCGACATAGACAGGATAGACAGGATCGGTGATGCCCACGATGTTGTCATTGGAGAGGATATCACCGATGTTGCCCGTGTCGCTCTTGGCACCATCGCTAATAAAAACCTCTTCGCGGTCAAGTTGAATGCCTCGAGGAAGGAAATCATGCTGGATGATGGTGTCGATGAGGAAGTCGTAGCCATGTTCGGGACCATAGCCTCGAAAAGTCTTTCCGTCGGCACATTCATCCACGGCTCGGTGCATGGCTTGGATGGAAGCATCGGGCAGGGGGCGGGTGACATCGCCAATGCCGAGACGGATAATGTCGGCATCGGGATGCTTTGTTTTATATTCGTTCACCTGCCCGGCTATCTCAGCAAAGAGGTAGCGATGGGAAAGTTTCGTGTAGTTCGTGTTTGTGCGTATCATATTGTGCTTATTAGGAATTCTTCATTACAAAATCATTCACTTCTTCTGCTGTTTTCTTGCCCGATGCGATGGCTTTCACCACGAGGCTGGCACCATGAGCGGCATCGCCACAGATGAAGACGTTCTTGGGATATTCGGGGTGTTCGGGCTTGAGGAATCCCATAGCGAGAAGAACGAGGTCGGCTTTGATGATTTCAGGTTCTCCTGCTTCCACCATGACGGGTCTGCCACCTTCAGGGTTGGGCTTCCAGTCGATGGGTTGCACACGCACCCCTGTCACGTGCCCCTCTTCACCAATGAACTCCAACGTGTTGATGTTCCAACGGCGGATGCAACCCTCTTCGTGCGACGAAGTGGTCTTGAGGATGACAGGCCAGTTGGGCCAGGGGGTATTGGGGTTATGCCCTACTGGAGGTTTGGGCATGATTTCTATCTGAGTCACGCTTTTGCAACCCTGACGATGTGACGTGCCGATGCAGTCGCTGCCTGTGTCGCCACCTCCGATGACAAGCACATCCTTTCCCCTGGCAGTGATGCGTTCCTCTTTCGAAAACTCGATGCCTGCCAACACCCGATTTTGCTGACTGAGCAGTTCGAGAGCGAGGTGGATACCTTTCAGTTCACGTCCGGGTGCTTTCAAATCGCGGGCTGTTGGAGTTCCAGTGGCAAGCACAACAGCATCATGTCGTTCGCTCAACTTTGAGAGAGTTTCAACACCATCCACCTTCTCACCGTAGCGGAATACAATGCCTTCTGCCTCCATTACCTTGATTCTCCTATCTATTATCTTCTTGTTCAGTTTGAAGTTGGGGATGCCGTATCGCAACAAACCGCCAGCCGCTTCGTTTTTCTCAAAAACGGTCACTTCATAGCCCATATAATTGAGGTGGGTAGCAGCGGAAAGTCCTGCAGGACCACTACCAATGACTGCCACCTTCTTGCCATTGCGTTGAGGGTGCTCAATGGTGACATATCCTTCGAGAAAAGCCCTTTCGGCAATGGAGCATTCATTCTCGCGGTTGGTTACCGCCTCGCCTGTCGTGTGATAGAGCACACAGGCCTTTTCACACAGGGCTGGGCAAATGCGACCTGTAAATTCGGGGAAGGGGTTTGTCTTTTTCAGTATCTTGTATGCCATTTCCCAATCGCCACGATAGAGGGCATCGTTCCATTCGGGGTCTTTGTTGCCAAGCGGACAAGCCCAATGGCAGAAGGGTACACCGCAGTCCATGCAGCGGCTCGCCTGTTCTTGTCGGTCTTTTGTGTTGAGTGTCTGTTCCACCTCACCAAAATCATGAATACGGTCATTGATGGGGCGATAGCCTGCCTCCTTGCGAGGCACGGTCAGAAATGCTTTTGGATTTCCCATTGTGTTTTATGTACAATTTGACGATTTACGATTTATCATTTATTTGATGATTTAACAATTTGACAATTTACCGTGAATTACATAAATCCCCAATGACTATACAAAATGTACATTGTAAATTGTCAAATTGTAAATATCAATAATCACGCTGCATGTCTGCAATCTTCTGCTGCAATTTTGCCATCTGTTCTTCTTGCAGCACACGCTTATATTCGATGGGAACCACTTGGATGAAGTCTTCCACATAACGGTTCCAGTCATCGAGCATCCGTCCTGCAAGGGCACTGCCTGTGTGCAGATAGTGTTGACGAATCAGTTCTAGGAGTTCCTTGCGGTGAGAGGCTTCCTCCACCAGTCCCAGTTCCACCATGTCCATATTGCAGAAGTAGTCGAATGTGTGGTCGCGGTCATAGACGTAGGCAACACCGCCGCTCATACCAGCAGCGAAGTTTCTACCTGTCTTGCCGAGCACCACCACACGTCCGCCAGTCATGTACTCGCAGCAGTGGTCGCCTGCACCTTCCACTACGGCAATGGCACCACTGTTGCGCACGGCAAAGCGTTCGCCTACACGACCGTTCACGTAGAGTTCTCCGCTGGTGGCTCCATACAAGCCCGTGTTGCCTGCAATGATGTTGTCTTCTGCCAAAAAATCGGCACTTCGTCGTGCTGGAGGCAGAATGCTGATGCGACCGCCACTGAGTCCCTTGCCGAAGTAGTCGTTGGTTTCCCCCTCCAGTCGGATGTCCAGTCCCTTCACGGCAAAGGCTCCAAACGACTGACCAGCCGAACCTTTGAACTTCAAGCGAATGGTGACATCGGGCAAGCCTTCCTCACCATATTTCTTCGCAACCACTCCCGATAGCATCGCCGACACGGCACGGTCGGTGTTTCGGATGGCATAGTCGAGGCTCACGTCTTCCTGATGTTCAATGGCTTTCTGAGCAGCCTTGATGATTTCCTCGTCCTTCACATGGCTCACCTTCGTGAATTCGCCTCTGTCCCAATAGAGCGGTTTGTCCGTATCAGGCTTATACAGCAATCGGGCAAAGTCGATGGTTTTCTGCTTGTCGGTAGCATGGTCAGTTCGAATTTCCATCAGTTCTGTGTGTCCGATGATGTCTTTTAGGCCATGTACACCCATCTCTGAGAGGTATTCACGCACCTGTTCAGCAAGGAAGGTGAAGAAATTCACCACATACTCAGCACGTCCCATGAATCGGGCACGAAGCCGTTCATCTTGGGTCGCCACACCGACAGGACAGGTGTTGGTGTTGCACTTGCGCATCATCACACACCCTAACACAATGAGTGGCAGCGTTCCAAACGAAAACTCGTCAGCACCCAACATTGCCATGATGACCACGTCCTTAGCGGTTTTCAGTTGTCCGTCGGTCTGCAACCGCACTTGGTTACGGAGTCCATTCATCACCAATGTCTGCTGCGTCTCTGCCAAGCCAATCTCAGGACTGATGCCCGCAAAGCGCATGGATGAGGCAGGGCTGGCACCGGTTCCACCTTCAGCACCGCTAATCACGATGAGATCGGCCTTTGCCTTCGCTACACCTGCGGCAATGGTGCCCACACCGCTCTCTGCCACCAGTTTCACGCTCACGGCAGCCGTTGGGTTGATGTTCTTCAGGTCGAAAATGAGTTGTGCAAGGTCTTCAATTGAGTAGATGTCATGGTGAGGTGGGGGAGAGATGAGTGAAATGCCGGGGATGGCGTTGCGTGTCTTCGCAATAATCTTGTTCACCTTGAAACCAGGCAGTTGTCCACCTTCACCGGGCTTGGCTCCTTGAGCCACCTTAATCTGAATCTCCTCCGCATTCACCAGATATTCAGCCGTCACGCCGAAACGCCCACTGGCTATCTGCTTCGTCTTGCTACTCAGGCTCACGCCATCCACCTCCGAGTGATAGCGAGCATTGTCCTCACCGCCTTCACCCGTGTTGCTTCGTGTGCCGAGTTTGTTCATCGCCAGAGCCAACGCCTCATGTGCCTCAATGCTCAGCGCACCAAACGACATGGCACCTGTCACAAAATGTTTCACGATACTTTCCACGGGTTCCACCTCCTCCAGTGGAGTAGGCACAGCCGCCTTCTTCCAGCCCATGAAGTCGCGTAAGAAGATGGGCTTTTCCTTCTCATCCACCAGTTTTGCCCATTCCTTAAACTTCTTGTAACTGCCCAATCTTGTAGCAATCTGCAAGTTGGCGATACTTTCTGGGTTCCAAGCATGAGCAATACCGTCCTTTCGCCACGAAAATTGCCCATTGTTTGGCAAGAACTCGTTGATTTCGGAAGGTTTGAAAGCCTCGTCGTGCAGACGGATGGCATCTCTTGCAATCTCTTTCAGTCCGATGCCACCGATGGTGCTCATTTCGGTACCGAAATAGCGTCTCAATAAGTCTTCGCTCAGTCCGATACTCTCAAAAATCTTCGCGCCACGATAAGAGCGGATGGTCGAGATGCCCATCTTGCTCATAATCTTCTTTAAGCCCTTATCCACCGCCTTGATGTAGTTGCTTTCAGCGGTAGCATATTCCTCCTGAATCTTATGTTTCTTCACCAAATCATCCAGCACGGCAAAGGTCATATAAGGACAAATGGCACTGGCTCCATAGCCTAACAGCAACGCAGCATGCATCACCTCGCGAATCTCACCGCTTTCCACGATGAGGGCAGTTTGTACTCGTTTCTGTACTGAGATGAGATAATGATGCACCGCACTTACCGCCAGCAAACTTGGAATGGCTGCACGCTTTTCGTCGATGTCGCGGTCGCTGAGGATGATGTAATTCACCCCTTCATCCACCGATGCCTCAGCCTCATGGCAAAGATCTTCTATGGCTTGACGCAATCCACTGGCACCCTTCTCTATGTCGAACAGCATGGCGAGTTTCTTGGTCTTGAAACCTTTATAGCGGATGTTGCAGAGGATGTCCAACTGTGTGTTGGTCAGTACAGGTTGAGGCAGACGCACCATCTTACAATTGCTTGCATCGGGTGTGAGGATGTTTGTGCCCACCGCACCGATATACTCCGTCAGGCTCATCACCAACTCCTCACGTATCGGGTCGATAGCAGGGTTGGTCACCTGTGCAAATTGCTGACGGAAGTAGTTGAAGAAGATTTGCGGACGTTCGCTGATGACAGCCAAAGGGGTATCATTACCCATTGCTGCCACAGGCTCCTGACCTGCTGTAGCCATTGGCACCACAGTCTTGTCGATATCTTCCTGGCCAAATCCGAAATTAAGCAGTTTACGCTCATAATTCTCCACCGAATTCTCCACGTGCCGACCGCTCTTCAGTGTCTCCAGTTGAATGCGGTTGGTCGAAAGCCATTCGCGGTAAGGATATGCCTTAGCGAGTTGTTCCTTGATTTCACCATCGTAGTAGATGCGGCCTTCCAGTGTGTCAATGAGCAGAATCTTTCCCGGTTGTAAACGTCCCTTGCTCACCACGTCGCTTGGCTCAAAGTCCATCACGCCCACTTCGCTTGCCACTACCATCATACCACTCTTCGTGATGGTGTAGCGGCTGGGACGCAAGCCGTTTCTGTCCAACATGCCACCGGCATAGCGGCCGTCGGAAAAGAGTAGGGCGGCAGGACCATCCCACGGCTCCATCAGGATGGAGTGATATTCGTAGAACGCCTTCAAGTCCTCGCTAATGGGGTTCTTATCGTTGAAACTCTCGGGCACCAGAATCGCCATCGCTTGTGGCAGGCTCAGCCCGCTCATAGTGAGAAACTCAAACACATTGTCGAGGCTTGCCGAGTCGCTCATGTCATCCTGCACAATAGGACGAATGTCCTTGATGTTGCCCAGTGCCTTACTGCTCAACACGCTCTCACGCGCTTTCATCCAACCTCGATTGCCACGAATCGTGTTGATTTCGCCGTTGTGAGCCAGCAAGCGGAACGGCTGTGCCAACTTCCACTTCGGGAAGGTATTGGTGCTGAAACGTGAATGAACCAACGCCAATCCGCTGGTGAAGTAGGGGCTTGAGAGGTCAGGGAAGTAACGTCTCAATTGACCGCTCGTCAACATGCCCTTGTAGATGATGTTTTTGCTTGACAACGAACAAATATAGAAATCCTCGTCCGTGATGCGGTTCTCTATCCTTTTGCGTACCTTATATAATATACGGTCAAACACCTCCACCTGTTCGTCGTTCACACCCGTTACAAACACCTGCTTGATGTCAGGTTCCACTTCTCGTGCTCCCACACCCAGCACCTCTGGGCATGTAGGCACAGTGCGCAGATGCATCAGCGTAAGCCCCTCGCGCTCAATCTCTTCAATCATCACGTTTAGAATCTCCTGTTGGCTTCCTTCCTCTTTCGGCAGGAACACCAAGCCTGTACCATACTTCCCCTTTTCGGGCACGGGAATCCCCTGCAATAGAATAAACTCGTGGGGAATCTGCACCAAGATACCAGCACCGTCCCCCGTCTTGTCACGTGTTTCGGCTCCTCGGTGTTCCATGTTCTCCAGAACCTTCAGGGCATTGTCCACCAATTCGTGGCTTTTACCTCCATGAATGTTGACCACCATGCCCACACCACAAGCATCGTGCTCGTAGTCTTTGCTGTACAATCCCAAATTACGTTTTACCATTCTTTTTTGTGTTTTATTAATATGTTTATTGTGTTGTATGCTATCTTTTCGACTGCAAAGTTATATACAAAATTTCATTTTATCACAATATTTTTGCAAATAATCTCAAAAAGTATTAGAATTTTAATAAAACAATATCAAAAAGAAACAGAAACAACGTGTTTTATTTACAAAATGAGAATATAAACAAAAAAACTTATGTATCTATCACAAGAAAACAAAGAAGGCACGTTCAACTTCATTATTGAACGTGCCTTCTTCTATTATATGAAAATAGCCCTATGCCTGAGCCTTCAGCATCGCATCTATATTTGCAGCAGCCTTACGACCATCCCCCATAGCAAGGATGACAGTTGCACCACCACGCACGATATCGCCACCTGCAAAAATGGTAGGAATGCTCGACTGCATCTGATCATTCACGGCGATAGTGTTCTTGCGACCCAATTCAAGACCTTCTACAGACTTTGGTACAAGTGGGTTTGGCGACACACCAACAGCGACAATAGCAAGGTCGATGTCACGTGTTTCAATCTTACCCTCTACTGGAATTGGAGAGCGACGACCAGAAGCATCAGGTTCGCCCAATTCCATCACTTGAAGTTTCACCTGTGTCACATTACCCTTTTCATCGGAAACATACTCGATAGGGTTATGAAGCGTGAGGAACTCGATACCTTCTTCCTTAGCATGCTTCACCTCCTCCAAACGTGCTGGCATTTCAGCCTCGCTTCGACGATATGCAATGAATACGTGTTCAGCACCCAAACGCTTAGCAGTGCGACAAGAGTCCATAGCGGTGTTACCACCACCGACTACCATCACGCTCTTGGCTTTTACAATTGGTGTATCGCTGGCAGGATTGGAAGCATCCATCAGGTTCACACGAGTCAGATACTCGTTAGAAGACATGATACCCACAGAGTTTTCACCAGGAATGCCCATGAAGTTTGGCAGACCTGCACCCGAAGCCACGAAGATGGCCTTGTAGCCTTCCTTCTCCAACTCGTCAATGGTAATAGTCTTACCCACGATGCAGTCTTTCACAAAGTTCACGCCAATCTTTCGCAGATTTTCTATTTCCACATCTACAATTGCATTAGGCAAACGGAATTCAGGAATACCATATTTCAGCACACCACCAATCTCGTGCAAAGCCTCAAACACTGTCACATCATAGCCAGCCTTAGCCAAATCGCCTGCACATGAAAGACCTGCAGGACCAGAACCCACGATGGCAACCTTCTTGCCATTCTTTGGTGCACACTCAGGCAAAGCCATCTTACCACTATTACGTTCAAAGTCTGCAGCGAAACGCTCCAAATTACCGATAGCCACAGCCTTCTGATTCATCTTCAGTTTGATACACTTGCTCTCACACTGCTTTTCCTGTGGACATACACGACCACACACAGCAGGCAGCGCGCTTGTAGCCTTGAGCACCTTTGCAGCCTCCAAGAATTGCCCACGCTCGATGTTCTTCACAAATGAAGGAATGTTGATGCTCACAGGGCAACCTTCCATACAAGAAGGCTTTGCACAGTCAAGACAACGCTTCGCCTCCGTAAGTGCCTGCTCAACGGTAAGACCCGTGTTCACTTCTTCTGTACGAGTGGTGGCACGATAGACTGGATCAAGTTCGCCCATCACGCAACGTTCAATTTCTCCACGCTCCTTTGGTTTCATGCTGGCAGCCAATTCCTTACGCCAAGCAACATTGCGGTCAGTCAGTTCGGAGAGGGGAGTGTCTGTTGTCATGCCTGTAGCATCAGCGGCAGCCTCTTCCTTGACTGTAGGAGCAACTGATTCAACATGCTCCTCCAGTTTCTTCATCTCCTCAATTTCAATAGGCTTGAATGCACCCATGCGCTTGAACATCTCATCGAAGTCCACTTCATGGCCATCAAATTCAGGACCATCCACACACACGAAACGAGTTTTGCCACCCACCGTGATACGGCAAGCGCCACACATACCCGTACCATCCACCATGATAGTATTCAGTGAAACATCCGTTGGAACATCATATTTCTTAGTCAAGAGACAGCAGAATTTCATCATAATGGCTGGACCAATAGCAAAACACTTGTCCACCTTCTCACGCTGAATGACTTGCTCAATACCAACAGTCACTACGCCCTTCTGTCCATAAGAGCCATCGTCTGTCATGATGATAACCTCGTCAGAATGCTTACGCACCTCGTCCTCCAGAATGATAAGTTCCTTCGTACGACCAGCCAACACTGAAACGACCTTATTTCCTGCAGCCTTCAATGCCTTGATGATAGGGAGCATAGGAGCCACACCAACACCACCACCAGCACATACTACTGTGCCGAACTTCTCAATATGAGTAGCCTGTCCCAGTGGACCTACCACATCGGTGATATAGTCGCCTTCATTCAGGTTGCACAACTTGGTGGAAGAATAGCCCACCTTCTGTACGACAAGTGTGATGGTACCAGCCTCAACATCAGAATCTGCGATGGTGAGTGGCATACGTTCGCCTTGTTCGCCCACACGAACGATGACGAAGTGTCCAGCCTTGCGAGATTTAGCGATAAGAGGTGCTTCAACCACCAGTTTGAACACCTTTTCACTGAACTGCTCTTTCTTGACAATCTTATTCATAATAATATCTTTTTACCAGTTGTTTACGTAAAAACGATGCAAAGTTACAAAAAACCATCGTAACGACCCGTCATTTTGTCATAGAATCTTCACTTTCAGATGAAAAATGTCGGATTTACATTAGTCAATCATCTCAAACCCTGTATATGGAACGAGCGCCTTAGGAATTCGAATACCTTCTGGTGTCTGGTTATCTTCAAGGATAGAAGCCACAATACGAGGTAAGGCGAGAGCGGAGCCATTGAGAGTGTGGCAAAGTTGCACCTTCTTGTCAGCATTACGATAACGGCACTTCAGGCGATTTGCCTGATAAGTATCAAAGTTGCTGACTGATGAAACCTCAAGCCAACGTCCCTGAGCCTCGGAATAGACTTCGAAATCGTAACAGATAGCAGATGTGAACGACTGGTCACCACCACAAAGACGGAGAATACGATAGGGAAGTTCCAGTTTTTTCAAGAGACCTTCCACATGATCAAGCATCTCCCTGTGGCTTTCCTTAGAATGCTCAGGCTTATCAATACGGACAATCTCTATTTTTGAAAACTCATGCAAACGGTTCAAACCACGCACATCTTTACCATAAGAACCCGCTTCACGACGGAAACACTGAGTGTAGGCGCAGTTCTTAATAGGGAGGTCTTTCTCATCGAGGATGACATCGCGGTATATATTTGTGACAGGCACTTCTGCTGTGGGAATAAGATAGAGATCGTCCACCTCGCAGTGATACATCTGACCTTCCTTATCAGGAAGTTGTCCCGTTCCATAGCCACTAGCAGCATTCACCACTGTTGGTGGCATGATTTCAGTGTATCCCGCCTTGTTTGCTTCGGCAAGGAAGAAGTTGATGAGAGCACGCTGAAGTTGTGCACCTTTCCCAATATACACAGGAAAACCTGCACCCGTAATCTTCACACCAAGATCGAAGTCGATAAGATTGTATTTCTTGGCGAGTTCCCAATGAGGAAGTTTTGCATTGCCATTGGAAGGAATAGTGTCCCAATTACCAACAGTATCACCTGGCTTACATTCGCGCAAGGAGGATTTCACGACCACATTATCTTCTGCGCAAGAGCCTTCCGGCACTTCATCGTATGGAATGTTGGGGATGGTGCAGAGATGTGTGGTAAGTTGCTGTTCTGCCTCTTGCTTGACAGTTTCAAGATTGGATGCTTCTGCCTTAAGTTTTGCAACTTCTTGTTTAGCAGTCTCGGCTTCTTCTTTTTTACCAGCCTTCATGAGTTGACCAATCTGAGCAGCATATTTTTTGCTTTCGGCAAGGATGGCATCAAGTTTTGTTTGTGCTTCACGACGCTGCCTGTCAATTGAAATGGCTTTCTCCACCGCGGCTTTAGCCTCAGGGAAATGCTTCTTTTCGAGACCCTTAATGACGCGTTCGGTCTCTTCGGTAATAAGTTTTAATGTTAACATAACATTCTATTTTAGAATAGGGAAGGGAAGTTAACAACTTCCCTTCATCCTGCACATATATAATCAATTCTTTTCTTCCTTATTTGAGCAGTCCCAATTCCTTAAATGTATCCACAAGAATGGCAACGCATCGATCAACTTGTTCTTTGGTGTGAGTTGCCATAAGCGCCACACGGATAAGAGTGTCTTGCGGTGCACATGCTGGAGGAACAACGGAGTTGACAAATACTCCCTTGTCAAAGGCCATCTTGGTGACTTGGAAAGTCTTGAAGGCATCACGCACATAGAGAGGGATGATAGGGCTTTCTGTATCGCCAATTTCAAAACCAGCCTGCTTGAACTGTTCGAGTGCGTAATTTGTAATCTTCCAAAGATTTTCCTGACGCTCTGGTTCGTTTTGGAGGATATGAAGAGCCTCAAGTGCTGCTGCAGTTGCTGCAGGGGTATTGCTGGCACTGAAAATATAAGTACGGCTGTTATGACGGAGCCAGTTGATCGTGTCACTGTCAGATGCAATGAATCCGCCGATAGAGGCAAGACTCTTGGAGAATGTGCCCATGATAAGATCAACATCTTCTGTCACGCCGAAATGGTTGCACACGCCACGTCCTTGTTTACCAAAAACACCCAATCCGTGTGCCTCATCAACCATGACAGTAGCATTGTACTTCTTCTTCAATTCGATGATTTCTGGGAGTTTGGCAAGGTCTCCCTCCATAGAAAAGAGACCGTCAATGACAATCAGTTTCAAAGAGTCTGCATTGCATCGCATGAGTTGGTGCTCCAAATCTTCCATATCATTATGCTTATAATGGAAGAACTGCGAAAAAGAGAGACGACGACCATCGACGATGGATGCGTGGTCACGATCATCACCAATGATATAGTCATTCCTACCCGTCAAACAAGAAACCACACCTGAATTCACCGTGAAACCAGTAGAATAAACCAAGGCCTCATCTTTACCGACAAAGTCTGCAAGTTCCTTTTCAAGTTGGATGTGAAGGTCAAGTGTACCGTTCAAAAAACGTGAGCCCGCACACCCTGTTCCGTATTTCTTGATGGCATTAATGGCAGCCTCACAAATGCGTTTATCATAGGTGAGACCCATATAAGAGTTTGAGCCAAACATAAGAACTCGCTTTCCGCTCATCATCACCTCCGTGTCCTGATGGCTGTCAATTTCTCTAAAGTAAGGATAGACACCCGCATCAATGTATTTTTGCGGCTCCCTATACTTACTCATTCTTTCTTGTAATAAACCCATAATTAAATTGTGCATTTCGGTTTGTTGTCAATGATTGAAATTTATCACATATAAAAAAATTTCTCTACCGACACCGAAAGAGACACGCTATTTTTTATGATTCTTTTCTATTGTTAATACAAAAACGATGCAAAGTTAGTAAAAAAAGTCCGTTTAACTCTCATCTTTTTGGAAAAAAAACGAGAAAGTCAAAAAACATCGTTGTATTTTGAGATTTTGACGCAAAAAAGTCGTAATTTTGCAGCACAATTTCAAATGAGTTCCTCAGACAAGGAACAAGTATTCAATATACATTATTATATATTATATTTGCTAAAAGAAACAGAGGATAACAAGTTCACTCTATTCTATGCCACAAAAAAAGAAAATCATATTCATAGCAAACCCTATAGCCGGTACATCGGGAAAGAACTTTATCATTAAACTGATAGAGGATTATCTCGACAAAAAATGCTATGATTATGAAGTTTTGATGACTGAGCATGTAGGACATGCCACGGAATTAGCACAACAGGCTGCCGAAAGTGGAGTCGGTGTCGTATGTGCAATAGGAGGTGACGGCACCGTTAACGAGGTCGCAACAGGCCTCATTCATAGCCAGACAGCACTCGCTATCATTCCATCCGGGTCAGGTAATGGGTTGGCACGCCATTTGCGTATTCCGACCGATCCTCTTAGTGCCATCAAAATCATCAACAGGGGGAATACACAGCCTATGGACTTCGGCACGGTGAACAAGCGTCCCTTTTTCTGCACCTGCGGAGTGGGATTTGACGCGTTTATTTCACAGCGATTTGCCGAAAGAGGAAAGAGAGGTCCTGTAGCCTACATTGAGAATGTTCTAAACAGCAGTCTCAACTACCACCCTGAAACATACGATATTGATATTATCAACAACAAGGGTGGGGAAGAAATACATCATATATATAAAGCATTCCTCGTATCCTGTGCCAATGCCTCTCAATACGGCAACAACGCTTACATTGCCCCTTCGGCTTCAGTCAGGGACGGATTGATGGATGTTACCATCATCGAGCCCTTTTTGCCCATTGAAGCACCTCAAATGGCCATCCAATTGTTCAATGGAACAATAGACCAGAACTCTCGTATTAAAACATTCCAGTGTCAAAAAGCCACCATTCGCCGTTCCAGACCAGGAGTCGTGCATTTTGACGGTGACCCCATGCAAACTGAAAAAGATGTAGAAGTAGAGATTATTCATAATGGCCTCATGTGTGTATCTCCAGCTGAAGAAGGAATGCCAACCGTGGAGGTGAGGGTGCAGAATTTCATCACAGAACAGTTTAAAAACATGTACAATAAAACAGAAGAATTAATACAGGAGAATATCAAGAAAGGACCACGCATCCCGAAGATTAAGAAAGGCTTCATTCGGAGACTTTCAGACAAATAAGCACTGTTTTTGGCAAAAAAACATCAAAAAATTTGCTTCTTCGAAAAAAATGGTATATTTTTGCAAAAATCGTCGGGAGCGCGTTCCTGACACAAGGTTTTTTCCTTCTTAAGAATAGTGATTTACATATCATACAATAGCCTTAAATAATTAAATAAAACAAAAAGAAAAAGTTATGGCTCAAAAAAGAGTTTACACCTTCGGAAATGGACAAGCAGAAGGTAATGCGCAGATGCGCGAGGCTCTCGGTGGCAAAGGTGCGAACCTTGCCGAGATGAACCTCATCGGTGTGCCAGTGCCTCCGGGCTTCACTATCACTACAGATTGCTGTAATGAATATTATGAAGTAGGGGAGGAGAAAATCAAAGAATTGCTTCAGAGTGAAGTGAATGCCGCTGTCGCCCACATTGAGAAGCTGATGAACAGCAAATTTGGTGATGTGAACAATCCACTCCTTGTTTCTGTACGTTCTGGTGCACGTGCTTCCATGCCAGGTATGATGGACACCATATTGAACCTTGGACTCAATGATGAAGTTGCAGAGGGTATGGTGAAGAAAACCAATAATCCTCATTTCGTTTATGACTCATACCGCCGTTTCGTACAGATGTACGGTGACGTTGTACTTGGTCTCAAGCCGGTTAACAAGGAAGATATAGACCCCTTTGAGGAAATCATCGAGAAGGTAAAGAAAGAGCAGGGTGTTGTGCTCGATAAGGATCTTTCTGTAGAGTCTCTGAAGAAACTCGTCGAACTCTTCAAGAAAGCAATCAAGGAGCGTACTGGTCAGGACTTCCCAACCGACCCAATCGTACAACTCTGGGGTGCAATCTGTGCCGTGTTCCGCAGTTGGATGAACGAGCGCGCTATTCTCTATCGCAAGATGGAAGGCATTCCAGACGAGTGGGGTACTGCTGTGTCAGTGATGGCAATGGTGTTCGGTAACATGGGTGACACCTCTGCTACAGGTGTTTGCTTCTCTCGTGACGCTGGTAACGGTGAAAACCTTTTCAACGGTGAGTACCTTATCAATGCACAGGGTGAAGACGTGGTGGCAGGTATCCGCACACCACAGCAGATTACCAAGATTGGTTCACAGCGTTGGGCTGAACGTGCTGGCATCTCGGAAGAAGAGCGTAAGGCTAAATATCCTTCTATGGAAGAGGCAATGCCCGCTCTCTATGCTGAACTGAACGGCATTCAAGAGAAACTTGAGAAGCACTACAAAGACATGCAGGACATGGAGTTCACCGTACAGGAAGGCAAACTTTGGTTCCTCCAGACTCGTAACGGTAAGCGTACAGGTACTGCCATGGTGAAGATTGCTATGGATCTCGTTCGCGAAGGCCTCATCGACGAAAAGACTGCCATTCTCCGTTGCGAACCTCAGAAACTCGACGAACTCCTGCACCCAGTGTTCGACAAGGATGCGCTGAAGAAGGCAAAGGTCATCACTCAGGGTCTTCCAGCATCTCCTGGTGCTGCTTGTGGTCAGATTGTGTTCCACGCTGACGATGCTCAGGAGTGGCATGCTAATGGCCATAAAGTCATCATGGTACGTATCGAGACATCTCCAGAAGACCTCGCTGGTATGGCATCAGCAGAAGGTATCCTCACGGCTCGTGGCGGTATGACTTCTCACGCTGCCGTAGTGGCTCGTGGTATGGGTAAGTGCTGTGTCTCTGGTGCAGGTGCCATCAACGTTGACTACAAGACAAAGACAGTTGAAATCGAAGGCGTTACCTACAAGGAAGGCGACTTCATCTCTCTGAACGGTTCCACAGGTCAGGTATATGCTGGCGAAATCAAGACAAAGGCAGCAGAACTCTCTGGCGACTTTAAGGCGCTCATGGATCTCTGCGACAAATATACCAAGTTGCAGGTTCGCACCAATGCCGATACACCACACGACGCAGAGGTGGCTCGTGCATTCGGCGCCAAGGGTATCGGTTTGACTCGTACAGAGCACATGTTCTTCGATGACCAGAAGATTATCGCCATGCGCGAGATGATTCTTTCTGACACTGTTGAAGGTCGTGAGAAAGCCCTTGCGAAGTTGCTCCCATATCAGAAGGCAGACTTCTACGGAATCCTCAAGGCGATGGACGGTCTCCACGTGAATATCCGTCTGCTTGACCCACCATTGCACGAGTTCGTTCCACACGATCTGAAGGGTCAGGAAGTGATGGCTAAGGAAATGGGCGTAGATGTGAAGGTCATCCAGCAGCGTGTGGCATCTCTTGCAGAAAACAACCCAATGCTTGGTCACCGTGGTTGCCGTCTTGGTATCACATTCCCTGAAATCACAGCCATGCAGACACGCGCCATCCTCGGTGCTGCTTGCCAACTGAAGAAGGAAGGTTTCGATCCTCATCCTGAAATCATGGTTCCGCTCATTGGTATTCTCTATGAGTTGAAGCAGCAGAAAGAAATCATCCAAAAAGTTGCCAAGGAAGTCTTTGCAGAAGAAGGCATTGAGATTGCATTTGAAATCGGTACTATGATTGAGATTCCACGTGCAGCCCTCACGGCAGACCGCATCGCCACAGAGGCTGAATACTTCTCATTCGGTACGAACGACCTCACTCAGATGACCTTCGGTTATTCTCGTGATGACATCGCTTCATTCCTCCCAGTATATCTGGAGAAGAAGATTCTGAAAGTTGATCCATTCCAGGTGCTTGACCAGAAGGGCGTTGGCCAACTCATCAAGATGGCTGTAGAGAAGGGTCGTGCTGTTCGTCCAGGTATGCGCACTGGTATCTGTGGCGAGCATGGTGGTGAGCCTTCATCCGTGAAGTTCTGCGCAAAGATTGGCATGAACTACGCATCTTGTTCACCATTCCGTGTACCTATCGCACGTCTAGCCGCCGCGCAGGCTGCCGTAGAGGAGTGAGTTTACTAAAACAAATTAATTAAAAGGACCTGGCCGCTTGGGCAGGTCCTTTTTATATCTAATTACTCGCCAGAATGCGAATGGAATGAATTTCAAAGACCACGTATTTTGCTAATCGAGAATATAAAACGAGTGTTTGGATAAAAAGGGGGCATCTGACAAATACGTAGCTTTTTTGCAAAAAAGTTGTTCAATAAGCAACTCTGACTAATATTC